>CANOGU010000004.1 GCA_947565635.1 uncultured Lactobacillus sp.
AAAAAGGAAGAATGAAGTGAAGACTTTATTCTTCCTTTTTCTTTGTATAGTTTTTTATTTTTTTATATTTTTTTGCTTTATGCAAGCATTTTCACTTAAAAAATGGTATCATATTAAAAGTAAACGTATACATTTATTCTGCTATAAAGTATTCGTGAAGATATTTTGATTAAGGGGGAAATTAAATGGTAGGAATTGTCCTAGCTAGTCACGGTGGCTTTGCTGATGGAATCTTTCAATCTGCTGAAATGATTTTTGGTAAGCAAGAAAATCTCGCTCATGTGATTTTAAAACCAGATGAAGGTCCAGATGATATTAGAGCTAAGATGGAAAAGGCGGTTGCTTCTTTTGATGATCAAGATCAAGTTTTATTTTTGATTGATCTATGGGGAGGTACACCATTTAACCAAGCCAATAATCTTGTAAAAGAACATGAAGATACTTGGGCAATTGTTTCTGGTATGAATTTACCAATGGTTATTGAAGCTTTAGGCCAGAGAATGGGAAGTGACAATGCTCATGATATTGCAAAAGCTATTGTTAAACCAGGTCGTGATGGTATAAAGACTCAACCTGAATCTCTTATGCCGAAAGAAGAAGCGAAAGCAGTTCCAAGTACTAGTTCACAACCACAAGGTGCTATTCCTGAAGGGACTGTTATTGGTGACGGTCATATTAAGTATGTTTTAGCTAGAATTGATTCACGTCTTCTTCATGGACAAGTAGCAACAGGTTGGACTAAGGCAATGAATCCAAATCGTATTATCGTTGTTTCTGATAATGTTGCTAAAGATAAAATTCGTAAGACAATGATTAAAGAAGCAGCACCAGCTGGTGTACCAGCTAACGTTGTTCCAATCGATAAAATGCTACAAGTAGCCAAAGATCCACGTTTTGGAAATACTAAGGCATTGATCTTATTTGAAAATCCAGAAGATGCACTTAAAGCTATTGAAGGTGGAATGGACATTAAAGAATTGAATGTTGGATCCATGGCATATAGTGATGGTAAAGTGAATGTCAATACTGTTTTGGCAATGGATCAAAAAGATATTGATACATATAAGAAATTAAAAGATTTGGGCGTTAAATTTGATGTCCGTAAAGTTCCTTCTGATGGTAAACAAAACATGGATGAACTTTTGGATAAAGCTCAAAAATTAGTTGATGAAAAGAAATAAATTATAGGGGGATTTATATAAATGAATGCTATTCAGATGATTCTGGTAGTGATCGTTGCCTTCTTTGCAGGTATGGGAGGAATTCTTGATGAATTTCAATTCCATCAACCTCTAGTGGCATGTACTTTAATTGGTTTGGTTACTGGTAACTTAACTATTGGTATTATTCTTGGCGGTTCACTACAAATGATTGCTTTAGGTTGGGCTAATATTGGTGCTGCTGTTGCTCCAGATGCAGCTTTAGCATCAGTTGCTTCAACTATTATTTTGGTTCAAGGTGGACAAGGTCAAAAGGGTATTGGTACTGCGATTGGTATTGCTATTCCTTTAGCCGTTGCTGGTTTGTTCTTAACTATGTTAGTTCGTACTATTTCTGTTGCCATTGTTCATATTATGGATAGAAAAGCAGAAGAAGCTAACTGGAGAGCTATTGACCGTTGGCAAATGATTGCTGTTGCTTTACAAGGTTTACGAATTGCTATTCCAGCTGCATTATTACTTGCTATTCCAGCTTCTGTTGTTCGTGCTGGCTTAAATGCAATGCCAGCATGGTTAAACGAAGGTATGACCATCGGTGGTGGTATGGTTGTTGCCGTTGGTTACGCTATGGTTATTAATATGATGGCTAGCCGTGAAGTATGGCCATTCTTCATCATTGGTTTCTGTTTGGCAGCCGTTAAAGAATTAACTTTGATCGCTCTTGGTGGTATTGGTATTTCCCTTGCTATTATGTACCTTGCTCTTGAAGGTTCTAAGGGTGGAAACAACAATAACTCTAATTCTGGTTCAGGCGACCCATTGGGCGACATCCTGGATGATTATTAAAATTTGAGCGAGAGGAGGCTAATTATATAATGACTGAAACTGCACAAAAGAAATTAACTTTAAGTAAATCAGATCGTATTAAGGTTTGGTGGCGTTCTACTTTCCTTCAAGGTTCATGGAACTATGAAAGAATGCAAAACGGTGGTTGGGCTTACAGTTTAATCCCAGCATTAAGAAAATTATATCCTGAAAAGAAAGATCTATCCCTTGCATTAAAGAGACACTTGGAATTCTTTAATACACACCCATACTTAGCATCACCTATTATCGGTGTTACTCTTGCTTTGGAAGAGGATAAGGCTAACGGTGCGGATGTTGATAACACTGCTATTCAAGGTGTTAAAGTTGGTATGATGGGACCTTTAGCCGGTGTTGGTGACCCGGTATTTTGGTACACTGTTCGTCCTATTATTGGTTCATTAGGTGCTTCACTTGCTTTGAGTGGTAACATCTTAGGACCTATCTTGTTCTTTGTATTATGGAATGTAATTCGTATGGCATTCTTATGGTACACTCAAGAAATGGGTTACAAAGCTGGTACTAAAATTACAGAAGATGCTTCAGGTGGTTTATTACAAAAGATTACCCGTGGAGCTTCTATGATGGGTATGTTTGTTATCGGTGCTTTAATTGAGCGTTGGGTAACAATTAACTTCAAACCAGTTGTTTCAAGCGTTCCGCTTCAAAAGGGTGCTTATATTGATTGGAACACCCTTCCAAAAGGAGCAGAAGGTATTCACAAAGCTTTGAGTGAATACAACTTAGGTAATGGTATGGCCTTAGATAGAATTAAGGAAACAACCTTACAACAAAACTTGGATAGTTTAATTCCTGGTCTTGCTGCAGTTCTATTAACTTTCTTATGTATGTGGTTATTAAAGAAGAAAGTTTCACCAATCGTTATCATTATTGGTATCTTTGTTGTTGGTATTGTAGGTCACGTAGTTGGCTTACTATAACAATTAATCAGATAAGAAACGGTCTTGTTTAGACCGTTTTTCTTATATATGAAAAGGTTTTTTATATGGTTCAATCATTAAATACAAAATCAGAGTATGTAGATGCTGCGACTTGGTTTAGAGGAATTCCTACATATGGAAAAGTTTTAGTCGGAGATAAAGGATTTGAGTTTTATAGTGATAATAATCCAAATGACTATGTACAGATTCCTTGGGATGAAGTAACCATTGTAGTTGCGGATGTATATTTTGGTGGAAAATATATTCCTCGTTTTAAGATTTGTACTAAAAAAAATGGCAGTTTTATTTTTGCTGCGAGACATGTAAAGCCAACTTTACGCGCTATTAGAAAGCATGTACCAGCAGATAACATGAGAAAAGCTCTTACCATTTGGCAAAAAATCAAACGGAATTTCACGCGAAATTAAATAAAAATATCAAAAATAATTTCTTAAAATAGAAGGATTGAGTATCATTTTATCTAAAAGGAGACATGGTATCTCAGTCTTTTTTTAATACTCTTGTTTAAAAAATAAAAATCGCAAATTGCAATAATAAATTGAATACTTTTAGTTAAGCTGCTTGATAGATTAGATCTAATTCTCTTTCAAAGATTTCATCTGGTGTATGATAGGCCAGTATGTTTCTTGGCAAAGAATTGCACCAGGTTTCAATATCAATGATGTCTTGTAAAGAATAGTTAGCTATTGCTTCTCCTTTAGGAATGAATCTGCGAATAAGACCATTGTGTCTTTCAACTGTTCCCTTATCACAAGAAGTGTAAGGATGAGCATAGTAAACTAAAGTATTTGATACGTCTTCTAAGTTTGAAAGATCTGCAAACTCTGAGCCATTATTAGTGGTAATGGTTTTAAAAATATCATTCCGGTGTTCGCTGGGAGTTCTTTAAAGGCCTGCATGACACTGACAGAAGTCTTGTCGGGAATACGTATAATGAAGAATTCACGGCTCATGCGCTCAGATAGAGTTAACAATACCTCATCATCTTTAGTTTTATGTCCGAGAACTAAATCGCATTCCCAATGACCGAATTCATTACGTTCACTAATTTCTTTTGGACGTTCTTCAATGCTTCTGCCAAGTTTTTTCTTGTTTTTGCGAACACGATGAAGCTTAGTATTGCGTTTAAGCTTCTCTGGTAAGTCGTAATTATAGCGAATTTGCCAGCAGCAGTGGCACGATTACTGCAAACATCAAGCGACCAGCCGTCTTTAAAGAAATGTTTGTGGACATAGTGAATGAATTGAGTTTTCTTTAGAAAGTCTGATTTGCGCCCACAATTTTTACGATGAGCTTGATATACATCATGTCCTTGAGAGGCCTTATATCTTTTGACTTTGCCATGATACAGTTTTACAGTACCGCGCTTAACCTCATAGCTGATAGTAGAAGGAGAACAGTTAAGTTCACGGGCAATTGCACGCAAAGACCACCCATCTTTCAAACGCAATTGAATAATAACTCTTTCCTCGAATGATAAATGCTTGCCTTTAAGGTGCTGATTCATGGTAGAATGTAAAGAGTCCATTTTGACCTCGTTTTGGTAACTACATTCTATCAAACAGGTCCGAATGGACTTTTTATTTTTCTAAAGTGTTCAATTTGATTTTACAATCAACGAAAAAATAAAAATAAATTTTTTAGATACTTATTTTTTGTTAAAAAGTTCTTGGCATTACTGTCTACCTGTATTAAAATGGCATTAATCAATTTGTTGATATTTAAAAACTAGCTCTCACTTGACTGCTAGTTTTTTTTATAGGAGTGGCATTTAAGTAATGAAAAATAAAAAGTCAATGCCTAAGTTAAAACGTTCTATGACTGCTGGTCAGATGGAAATGATATCTTTAGGCGGAGCAATCGGGGTTGGGTTATTCATGGGCTCTACCTCTACTATTAAATGGACAGGTCCTTCTGTATTATTAGCCTATATGTTTGTGGGATTAATCTTATATATCGTAATGCGTGCATTAGGAGAAATGTTATATGTAAATCCAGGGACTGGGTCTTTTGCAGATTATGCAACTGAATATGTGCATCCATTAGCTGGATACTTAGCTGAATGGGCAAATGTCTTTGAATATATAGTTGTAGGAATGTCTGAAGTGGTCGCGGCAACAGAGTACTTAAAATTTTGGTGGCCGCAAGTTAATGCATTTTGGTCAGGGATAATTATTATTTTGTTTTTAGTTTTGGCAAACTTGGCTAGTGCTAAGGCATATGCCTCTCTTGAATTCTGGTTTGCAATGATTAAAGTTGTAACTATTATTTTGATGATTATTTTAGGCTTTATTGTTATTTTCTTTGGCGTGGGTAATGGTGGAAAGCCAACAGGTTTTAGTAATCTGTGGTCTCACGGAGGCTTCTTTACTGGTGGAGTAAAAGGATTTTTCTTTTCAATGTCAATTATTGTAGGTTCTTATGAGGGAATCGAATTGTTGGGTATTTCTGCTGGTGAAGTTGCTAATCCAAAGGATGCTGTTGTAAAAAGCGTAAAATCAGTTTTATGGCGAATCTTGATTTTCTACGTTGGTGCAATTTTTGTTATTGTGACTATTTATCCATGGAATGAATTAAGCAATATTGGATCACCCTTTGTAACTACTTTTGCCAAAGTTGGAATTACGGCGGCTGCAAGTATTATCAACTTCGTTGTTTTAACGGCAGCTTTATCTGGTGCCAATTCTGGAATATATTCGTCTAGTCGAATGTTGTTTAAATTAGCTCATGATGGGGATGCTCCAAAGACATTTGGTCATATTTCGAAGCGTATTGTACCTAATCATGCTATCTTAGGTATTTCTGGGGGAATATTGATTGGATTTATTTTAAACATGATTGCTGCTACGATAAGTAAATCTACGCAAGATCTATTTGTCATTGTTTTCTCGTCCTCTGTCTTGCCAGGAATGATACCATGGTTTGTAATTTTACTTGCAGAATTAAAATTTAGACGTAACAATAAAGATTTATTAGTAGATCATCCGTTTAAGTTACCATTATATCCTCTGTCTAATTATTTTGCGTTTGTAATGTTAATAGTTATTGTAATATTCATGTTAATTAATCCAGAAACTAGAATTTCTGTTTTAGTTGGAGCCGCTGTACTAGTTATAGCAACAATTGTTTATCTAATACGACATAAAAAGGATGGAGTAATCAATGAAAGATAATAAAAATCATCCGCCTAAATTAAAAAGATCCATGACTGCTGGTCAAATGGAGATGATATCATTAGGTGGAGCAATTGGTGTTGGTTTATTTATGGGATCAACATCAACTATTAAGTGGACTGGACCATCTGTATTATTAGCGTACATGTTTGTCGGATTAATCTTATATATTGTAATGCGTGCATTAGGTGAAATGTTATATGTAAGTCCAGGTACAGGATCATTTGCAGATTATGCAACTGAATATATTTCTCCATTAGCTGGATATTTGGCTGAATGGGCAAACGTATTTCAGTATATTGTTGTTGGTATTTCAGAAGTTGTGGCAGCAACAGAATATTTAAAATTTTGGTGGCCTAAAGTTAGTGTTTTTTGGTCTGGGATAATTATTATTGTATTTTTATTATTAGCAAATTTAGCTAGTGCGAAAGCATATGGAGCATTAGAATTTTGGTTTGCAATGATTAAAGTAGTGACAATTATCTTAATGATTATTTTAGGGCTATTAGTAATTCTAGTTGGTGTCGGTAATCACGGACATCCTGTAGGTTTTAATAATTTATGGTCTCATGGAGGATTCTTTACGGGTGGAGTAAAAGGCTTTTTCTTCTCGATGGCAATAATTGCTGGTTCTTATGAAGGAATAGAGCTTATTGGTATTTCTGCTGGCGAGGTTGCAAATCCTCAAGAAGCAATTGTAAAGAGTGTAAAATCAGTTTTATGGCGAATCTTGATTTTTTACGTTGGTGCAATTTTTGTAATTGTGACTATTTATCCTTGGGACCAACTAAGTAATATTGGCTCACCATTTGTAGAAACTTTTACTAAGGTAGGAATTACGGCAGCTGCAAGTATTATCAACTTTGTTGTTTTAACAGCAGCCTTATCTGGTGCAAATTCCGGTATATATTCATCTAGTCGAATGTTGTTTAAACTTTCGCATGAAGGAGAAGCGCCAAAAACTTTTGGAAAGTTATCAAAGCATATTGTTCCTGATCGTGCAATAATTGGAATTACAGCTGGCATTTTGATTGGTTTTATTTTGAACCTAATAGTTTCAACTATGAATAAATCTATGGGAGAACTATTTGTAATAGTCTATAGTTCTTCTGTGTTACCAGGGATGGTAGCGTGGTTTGTAATATTAATTGCCGAATTAAAATTTAGAAAAAACAATTTACATTTAATGGAAAAACATCCATTTAAATTACCTCTTTATCCTTATTCAAACTATTTTGCTTTTGTAATGTTGTTAGTAATTGTAGTTTTTATGTTTGTTAATCCAGAAACTAGAATCTCTGTAGCGGTAGGAGGGGGAGTACTAGTATTAGCAACGATCATTTATCTAATTAAACATCGAAAGAAATAATTTTAAAATCATCCTCTGTAAGAAAGAGGGTGATTTTTTATAAGACATAATATTAGCTTATAGTGAGAAAATAGTGTTAATTTTAGCTTGTAGTATTTACTTTTTAAAAGTTTTAATTTATAATCAATTCAACTGTTAAAAAGTAAGTTAAAGGAGATAGCAACATGAAACCAATTATTGGTATTTCTGGTTCTGTAATTATTGATGATAGTGGAATTTTTCCAGGCTATCGTCGTAGCTATGTTAATGAAGATTATGTTGATTCTGTCGTCCAAAATGGCGGAATACCCTACATTATTCCTTTTAATGGGGATGAAGAAGTAATTAAGGAACAGCTTTCAAATGTTCAAGGATTGATTTTATCTGGAGGACATGATGTTGATCCTCATAACTATGGTGAAGAACCTGAACAAAAATTGGGAGATATTTGGCCTGAGCGTGATCAATTCGATATGCGTTTATTGAAATTAGCTGAAGAAAAGGAAATTCCAGTTTTAGGAGTCTGTCGTGGTGCTCAGATAATAAATGTTTATCACGGTGGAACGCTATATCAAGATCTCAGTTATAGAAAAGAGAAAACGTTAAAGCATAATCAAGGACAGACACCTACTTTGCTTACACATACTGTAAAAACAGTTGTAGGTACAAAAATTGCTGAATTATTGGGGAAAGAAAAATTGCAAACTAATTCTTTTCACCATCAATTAATTAAAGATGTTGCACCTAATTTTAAAGTGGCCGCTCGCTGTGTAGATGGAGTAGTGGAGGCAATTGAAAATGAAGATGCGTCAGTCATTGCGGTTCAATGGCATCCTGAAATGCTTCACCGAGTAGTTTCTTATCAAAATAACTTATTTAAATATATCATTGATATGGCAAAGACAGAGGAAGTTATTAATAAATGAATGAAAAAGAAACAAGTAAATTAGGTTTTTGGTCTATTGTACTCTTAGCCATTAATTCAATTATTGGCTCAGGAATATTTTTGACACCAGGTAGCGTTGTTCAACAAGCCGGGTCAAAAGCCTTAATTGTGTACTTTATTGCTGCAATTTTCGCTTCAATTTTAGCTATATCTTTTGCGGCAGCAGCAAAGTATGTAACTAAATCTGGGGCTGCTTATGCATATTCAAAAGCCGCTTTTGGAAATAATGTCGGTTTCTATATGGGAATTTTACGTTACTTTTCTGCAAGTGTAGCTTGGGGTATAATGGCAGTTGGGGTTATTAAATCTACTATTTCTATTTTTGGTGGTAACCCAAATGAGACGATGAGCGTAACTATTGGCTTTTTAATATTAATGGCTGTTATTACGGTAATTAATTTATTTGGTCAAAAAGTTGTTAAGTATGTTATGAACTTAGCAACTATTGGTAAATTAGCCGCTCTAGTATTAATTATTGTTGCAGGGGTAGTTTTATTAATTGTAAGTGGTGCTTCAAGTAATTTAAGTCAGGTAGATCAAATTACTCAAAATGGTCAAAAGATTGTTCCTACTTTAACTACTACAGGTTTTGTAATGGCAATCGTATCTGCCTTCTATGCCTTTACTGGATTTGAATCAGTTGCTTCTGGGTCAGATGATATGAAGAATCCTGCTAAAAACCTTCCACGTGCTATTCCTTTAGCAATTATTGTTATTGCAATCATTTATATTGGCGTTGTTGCTGTTGCAATGATGCTCGATCCTAAAGCATTAATGACAACAAAGCAAGTTGTTGCAATTGCTGCTATCTTTAAGAATGAAATTTTAAGGGATGTTATCTTAGTTGGTGCTTTAGTTTCAATGTTTGGTATTAATGTTGCTGCTAGTTTTAATGCTCCACGAATTTTAGAAGCGATGGCACGTGAAAACCAATTTTCAAAAGCTTTAACTAAAAGAACCAAGAATAATTTTCCAATTAGAACCTTCTTTATTTCAGTATTGTTAGCTATTTTAATTCCAATGGCTTTTGAATATAATATGGTCAATTTGATCACATTGAGTACGATGGTACGTTTTTTGGGCTTTATTGTTGTTCCATTAGCTGTTATTCAATTCTATCGTGGAAAGACAGCAGAGCCTGTTTTAAATGCACCAAAAAATGTATGGACTGATGTAGTTATTCCTATTCTTTCAATTATTTTAGTATTATTCTTGCTAGTAGAATACAATTGGAAAGCCCAATTTGGTGTGGCCAATGCACAAGGACAAGTAATAGGCATTAACTGGTATGCTGTTGCAATGATGATTTTTGGATTTATTCTTTTACCTCTAATTATGTTTATTATCTCTAGAAAAGATCGTAAAGCTAGTAAATAACGAAAAAGACTGTTAAGCCTATTGGCTTAGACAGTCTTTTTTGTGCTATAGAATTTTGATGTCAGCAGCTTCACATGATTCAATCATTTTGGGAGGCCAAATACTAGCTTGGACTTCACCAATATGAGCTTTTCCAAGCAAAAGCATACATAAGCGAGATTGACCAATTCCACCGCCAATTGTATAAGGAAGTTCACCATTTAAGAGCATTTTATAGAATGGTAAAGTGGCTCGCTCTTCAGCATGAGCTTTTTTAAGTTGTTCTTTGAGTGATTCTTCACTTACGCGAATTCCCATAGAAGAAATTTCAATTTTACGTTGTAATGGTTCATACCAAAATAGTAAGTCACCGTTTAATTCCCAGTCATCGTAATCTGGTGCACGACCATCATGTGGCTTACCGCTACGCTTTAATTTATCGCCAATTTTCATTAGGAATACTGCTTTTTTCTCTTTAGCTATTTTATCTTCACGTTCATCTGGCGTTAGATCAGGCCAGTGATCTTCTAAATCTTGAGTAGTAATGAAGGTAATGGTATTTGGTAAATGATAAGTAGAACTAGGGTAACGTGCAGCAACTTCTTTTTCAGTTTCTTTTATTGCTTTAAAGATTTGCTTAACAGTAGTTTTAAGAGTTTCAATATTACGTTCATCTTTAGAAATTATTTTTTCCCAATCCCATTGATCAACATAAATTGAATGAAAATTATCTAAATCTTCATCACGTCTAATGGCGTTCATATTAGTGTAGAGGCCTTCATGAATACCGAAGCCATAACGCTTAAGAGCTAAACGCTTCCACTTAGCTAAAGAATGCACAACTTCAATTGTGTCGTCGAGTATTGCTTTCATATCAAAAAACACTGGACGTTCAATACCGTTTAAGTTATCGTTTAGACCAGTAGACTTTTCAACGAACATTGGTGCTGACATTCTTTGAACATTTAAATTTTCTGCAAGTTTATCTTGAAAAGTTTCTCTAATGAAAACAATTGCGGCTTCAGTGTCACGAATGGTTAAACTTGGATGATAATCCTTAGGTAAGATAAGTGTCATAAATAAAACTCCTTAGAAAGAATTTAAGAGTAAAGAAAAAGCCCTTCACCCCTGATATTCTCAGGACGAAAGGCTTTTTTCCGCGGTACCACCTAAATTGTCTAAATATAGACCAGCTTAATTAGAGCACAATCATGCTCCTCGGCTTGATAACGTACCGATGACGGCGTAGCTTACTATAATTTAGGCTAGCAGCACAGCGAAAAAGTGTTATTCGATAATTCAGGGTCTACTAGCTTCTCACTAACGCTAATTCACTGAAAGAATAAAATTATCTACTCGTCTCTTCATTGCTTTTTAAGTTTTATATTAATTATATTTAACTCGATTTGCGTTGAAAAAGCAAGAGGTAAAAAGATAATTTTTTTGGTGTGTGTTATGATGAATCTTGCAAAATATTAGGAAAGTTGGGAAGATATGACGAAAAAAAGATTGTGGACTTGTTTAGCAGCGCTAGCCTGTGTTTTCTGGGGAATTTCAGGTCTATTTGCTAAAGGATTATTCAATATAAGTTCTAGCATTACACCAATTTGGATTTCTCAGGTGCGAATGGTAGTTAGTGGGATTATTTTGCTTGTATTTGCCCAATTGGCAGGAAAAAATCCGCTTAAAACAATGGCTAATAAGAAAGATGCGGTAACAGTGCTGGCTTATGGCTTGTTAGGATTATTGCCCGTGCAATATTGCTATTTTATTGTTGTGCAACAGGCAAATGCCTCAATTGCGACAGTGTTACAGTTTATTGGACCATTTTTTGTCTTATTTTATATGGTAGTCTTTGAGCACCAGGTATTACGTGCAGTAGATGTAATAGCCGCTGTTGTTGCTTTTATAGGAGTTTTCTTTTTAGCTACACATGGGCACTTTAATCAGTTGTCCTTAACTCCTTCTGTTTTGTTTTGGGGCCTTATTTCGGCAGTAGGAGTAGCCACTAATACTCTAATTCCACGACGATTACTTGATCATACATCAAGCTTAGTGGTAACAGGATGGGGTTTACTTTTTTCAGGCATTGCTTTGGTAATAGCACATCCGGTATGGCCAAAGATTCCAAATAATATTAACATTTTTTGGCTAATGGCTGGTGTAATCGTGATTGGAACTCTAATTCCATTTCAATGGATGATGGGATCACTTCGTTATATCAAACCATCAACTGCTAGTTTATTAGATGCTTTTGAGCCGGTTTCCGCAACGATTGGGTCAGTAATTATTTTTGGATTAGTGATGGCTCCAATTGATTGGGTTGGTTCAATAATGATTATTTGTGCGGTATTAGCACTTAATTGGGAACCGAAAAGTCATAATAAAAAAGAGTAGTTACTCGTGATTTTTGAGTAACTACTCTTTTTTGTAATTAATCATTTCTTTTATTGATTTTACTATGTTTATATCCATAGATACAGTAAATAAATAGGCCAAATAAGAACCAAATACTAGCAAAAATATAAGTTTTAACAGATAAAAAGCACATCATGCCAATGCAGGCAAGTCCAGAAAGAATTGGAATTACTGGATAGAATGGAACCTTGAAGTCACCTTCAGGAATATCTTTTCTTCTACGCAGTAAAATGACGCCAAATGATACGAAAGTAAAGGCAAGCAATGTTCCAATTGATACTAAGCTAGTGAGTTCTTCCATTGAGAACAAACCGCCCATTAAAGCAATAACGATAGTTACAATCCAAAGTGAATTTTCAGGAAGTCCATGCTTATCAATTTTTCCTAAAAAGCTAGGGAGGAGTCCATCGCGTCCAATGGAATAAATTAGACGTGAACTTGAGTAAATCATAGTTAACATCATTGTACTCATTCCAACAATGGCACCAATCGATAATAAATCTGCTACCCAACCTTGGTTAACTAGCTTTAGGGCGTAGGCAACAGGATTGGCTACGTCTAATTGCTTGTAATTTACCATTCCAGTTAAAACTGCTGATACTCCCATGTAAAGCAATGCAGCAACAATTAATGTGCCAATAATTCCGATTGGCATATTTTTTTTAGGATTTTTAACCTCAGCTGCTGAAGATGAAACAACGTCAAAACCTAAAAATGCAAAAAAGACTGTGGTTGCCCCTCGTAAAACGCCGGTAGTTCCATATGGAGTGAAGGGTTGATAGTTTTTAGGCTTAATAAAAAATAAACCGACACCAATAAAAATAAATATGATTGCTATCTTAATTAAAACAGCAGCATTATTAAATTTCATGGATGCTTTCATTCCACGAGAAAGTAAGATTCCAATTAATAAAACACTAACAACTGCCCATAAATTTAGGTACGTACCATTTAAAGGATCGAACGGTCCCTCTAAATGATGAGGAATGTGTAATCTAAAGCTATGTAGCAAGGAGTTAAAATAAGAAGCCCATCCAGCTGATACTGCAGCAACTGAGAGCATATATTCTAAGATTAATGCCCAGCCTAAAATCCAACCAATAACTTCTCCGTAAAGAATATTTCCGTATGAGTAAGCAGAACCAGCTACTGGAATACTTGAAGAAAGTTCAGCGTAGCACATACTAGCTAAAGTACACACTAGGGCTGCAATTAGAAATGAAAGAGTAACACCAGGCCCCGCTTCTTTTGCGGCAACTGTACCAGGTAAAATAAAAATACCTGTACCAATAACGGCTCCAATACCAATAGTTAATAAGTCAAAAGCCCCAAGCGTTTTGGCAAAGTGCTTGTCTGTACCCAAATAACGCTTGAGGCTTTCTTTTCTAAACGGATTCAACTTCATTAGCAGTACGCTCCTTGCGACGTTCTAAAATCATTTTAACAATCGCATTTGCTACATTCGTATTACGAAGTAGTGGACCGTGAGAATATGAGCCAATAAAGTTTTTGTAACGTAAGCCTTCAACTTTATCTTGTGGGTTATTGCCGTAGCCTTCGATCATCTCACCAAAGGGATGAAGCATGTTAGTATTATCAAAATAAGTTTGACCTGAATGGTTTTCAAAAGCTTTAACTTCACCCCATTCAGTCATGTAACGGGTATCTCCAATCATACGTTTATCAGCCTTGAAAATAGTATGTAGAGGTAAAATACCTAGACCTTTAATGGTGATGCCAGAATTTGTTTTGTAGTAGTCACCCATTAATTGATAGCCACCACAAATGCAAAGCATTGGATTACCTGCCTTAATATAATTTTCAATAGTTTCTTTATGACGTGGCAGATCTTTAGCAACAACGGTTTGCTCAAAGTCTTGGCCACCGCCAAAGAATAAAAAGTCGTAGTTCTTAGCGTCAAAGCTATCGTCTAGTGAGATATTATCAACTTCAGTTTGATAGCCTTGTTTAGCAAGTAAATAGCGAATCACTTTAACGTCGCCTGAGTCGCCGTAAGTATTCATTAAGTCTTCATATAAGTATGCAATTTTTATTGTTTTATCTGCCATAATTATCATCCTTATTAAAATCGTATGTTCAAAGTATAACTTAAAATTGCCTTAAATACGAGTTAATAAAAATATCTAATCGAGTTCTTCCTGTGCAGCTAAATGGTTAATTGGACCATATTTTGATCCTACATTAATTGGATGTGAAATTGCTTCGTAAGTAAAATCTTTAGCAATTTTAACTGCGGTCTTGATATCATTACCTTTTGCAAGCTCAGCCGCAATCACTGCGGATAAAGTATCTCCTGTACCATTAACGCGATCAGTTTTAAAATACGGCTTGGTTAGCCATTCTTCAGAATTGTCTTCTAGTAAAAGATAATCTTTAACTTCTGTTTGCGTATCATTATGGTGGCTACCTTTGATTAGAACATTTTTGACACCCATCTTTTGAAGTTTTTTTGCACCTTCTTTGATTTCAGCTTCATTTTTTAGATCAAGACCAGTTAACTTTTGTGCTTCAAAAAAGTTAGGTGTAATGATGGTTGCCATAGGTACTAACTTCTCAAGAAATGCTTGATAAGCGTCATTTGCTAAAAGAGTAGCACCGTGCTTAGTAATGATGACAGGATCAAGCACAATGTTTTGCATTTGATAATGCTTTAAATTTTTGGCTACTATATCAATAATTTCTTTGTTAGCAAGCATCCCTGTTTTAACTGCTTTTATCTTAAAGTCATCATTCAAGACGTCGAATTGCTTTTGAATAAAATCTAATGGCATTAATTGTTGTGCAAAAATTCCTTGAGAGTTTCCTGCGACAGCAGCAGTTAATAACCCCATACCGTAAACACCACGAGCATAAAAAGCATGTAAATCAGCAGGCATTCCAGCACTACCATCACTATCATGACCAGCAATTGTTAAGGCTTCTATGTGTTCTGTAGACATTTGATGCGACCTCCTTGATGTGCTTTTCTTGTAAATTATTATTATCAATTATAAAAAATAAACTAACAAAGTGAAAGTATTTTGTATTTAGCCAAAGTATCTATACTTAGTTCTAAATACTTAATTACTGATAAAAAGAGGCTAAAATATATCATGAGAGAAAAGCAGATAGAGGATGAAATAATGGAACATAATCGCTTAATTACTTTTGATGGTACTGTAAATTTTCGAGATATTGGTGGCTATGAAAATAATGAAGGTAAGCATGTTAAATGGGGAAAAATTTATCGTTCTGATTCTTTAAGTAGTCTAACTAAACGTGACGAAGAAAAATTAGAAAAGATGAAAGTCACGGTAGACTGCGATTTAAGAACAAGCAATGAACAAGTAATGGCGCCAGATCGAAAATGGAATGGTGTTGAAGTTTTGGATTGTCATGTCTATGCGGAAGATAGCAGCGGTAACTTTGTTAATGACAGTCATAAACTATATCGCTTTTTACATCATATTCCTAAAGTTGACAGTTATTTGGGTGAAATTTATCAAAATGTGATTTTAAGTCCTGCTAGTCAAAAGGCTTTTGCCCGTGTGTTTGCGTCCCTACTTACCTTACCGGAGGATGAAGCGTTAGTATATCACTGCAGTGCTGGTAAAGATAGAACTGGAATGACCACAGCATTAATTTTAAAGGGCCTCGGTGTAGATGAGCATACAATTGCACGCGATTATTTATTGACAAATGAACTGTATACTTTTGGTCTTAAAAAGCAGCTTCCAAGTGATTCTGAGATGATTAAAATGGTTAATCGAATGAACGTTACTGAAGGTGAGGGTACCGCTATTGAGGGAATTACTCAGACAATTGATAGCGGGTATGGTGGTTTTGAAAATTACTTTACTAAGGAACTTGGCTTTTCAAAGCAAGATCTAAAAGATTTTAGAAAATTATATTTAGAGTAAAAAGAAGCTAGACAAAGGATTTTAATTCTTAAAATTAGACGTTAGTTTTAAGTAAATGTTTTTATTTTGATCTGTGTAATATTGATGGGGAAGATTTATGACTGTTGGAGATTTACTTAGATATTATCGTATTAATCAAAATAAAACTTTGAAAGAATTTGCAGGGAGTATAATTGATCGTTCCTATTACAGTAAAGTGGAAAAGAATCTCCATCAAATCTCAATAAATAATTTGATCGATTTACTTAATTATAATCAAATTAATACTACAGAATTTATAGGAAAACTAGATCCTAATTATGAAAACTACCAAAGCAAACTTCAGACACAAAGAAAGCTTATGGAAGAAGCATATTATCAAGTTGATAAGGATAGGCTACAAGAAATAAAAATGATGGTTTCAGAAAGTGATTTCTCTGAAAAGGATAAAGTAATGCAAACTTTAATAGTTTCCGGCTTCATAGAACTTCTAAGCCCTGATAATCCTAACCAAAAACTTAGAGATAAGATTAAAAAACAAGTTTTTGAGATACCTAATTTCAACAGCACAAAATTTATGCTTTACTGCAATTCTATGCGGTTTTATAGTCTTTCTGATAATAAAACAATAGTTAAAAGACTTATCGAGCAATACAAGAATGATGAGTCCAAAATTGTTCAGAAATCGCTTATTTCAATAGTAATAAATATTTTGATTTTTTCCATTGAAGAAAATGACTTCAAGAATATGGATTACTATATTTCCTTTGTAAATAATATTCCTACTAATCCTGATATTTTCTTCTATAAAAATATAATGGAATTCTTTACCTATTTTATTCAATATAAAAATAAAAAAGATAAATCTGCACTAAAATATTGCAATTTGATAATTAAAAATATCAGTATTGCTGGTATGTCTAAATACGCTAAAGAACTTTTGGAATTCAAAAATAAGTACCAATAATGTAATAAAGGGCAAATACGCCCTATTTCATTTCTTTCACTCTCTTATAATTTAGAATTAATCTAAGCAAAAAATTACTGAAAGGAACGGTTATATGGATCTAAAAGATGTAGTTATTATTATCATTACCGGAAAAGCAGGGAGGAAAGCATAATGAAAAAGTTTAGTAAATTAACTGCTCAAGCAGCAGTAGCTGTATCGCTATTATCAGTAGGGGCACCTACATTTACATCTGCTGTACAAGCTTCATCTATTGAAAATGTAACACAGGACACATTAAGTTTATCTACTCAAACGAAGTTGGATCCTTATGTAAAAGTTGAACATAATCAATATGTTTTAAGTGAAAGCGCAAAGAATGTTGTTTCGGCAGAAGAGTATAGAGTTGCACAACAAATGATTGAGCATAGTAATGTGGTAGTGGCAAATTCAGGCTCTGTAATTAATAGAAAGACAAAAGTAGCAACTAATGATTTTACTTTATCTGATAAAAACAGTATTGTTTCTTTAAATAAGGGTACATTGGCAACTAGCCAAAGCAGATATCATTATGGGGTTAACAAGGTAACATATCATTGGAATTATATTAGAGTATATCTAAATAAAAATTTAACCCAAGCCGTTGCAGGTGGAGCTGTTGGTGGTGTAGGAGCACTTATTGCGAACTATGTCACAGGAGGTGCCGCTACTTTTGCAGTAGGTGCAATTAGCTCATCGGTAGGTGTATTAGTTACAAATGGCATTAAGGGTGGAGTTTGGGTAGATTATAATTTCTTCACAGGAACTGTAACTGGATTCGGATGGCAATAATCTTATGAAAAGAAAGCAATTAATTTTATATTTTATTTGTTTAACATTGGTAATTGAACTTTATAATTTTCTAATTGCCCCATATATTTCAAATTTGTTTTTGAATATTATATTAAGCGGAATATGCGGAGGACTAATTACTTTAGTAGTTTATAAATTGAGCAAATAGAAAAGTTTTTAATTTAGTAGTAGATTTTTTTACTTATATAAAATTTATTTTATTTTTATAATTTAAATTCAATCTAACTACTATTAAGGATTTTTGGAATACTGAAATCTTATGAAAATACGAGAAAATATTCTGAAAAAACGTATTGCCACAACTCTTTTTTATAAATATGATGTAACGACAATTTTTGTGTTATTGGCTTTATTAAATCTTGGATAATCGTGGGGAAATATTTCGTTTCGTGTGGTTATGGTTCTAATGAACATTGTTGTTGGAACTAGTATGGAATATTTAATTAATAGATTTTCTTTAGTAAGACGCCCATTGTTTAAAGGGCTGGTTGCCTTAATTTTGCTTTTTATAAATGTGATTTGGATTTTAGGCCCGCTTTTTTCCTTAAAAGGAGCTAATATATAGAATCAAAGCAGAAAAAGACGGTAAGCACATCTTTAGGTGTGTTTACCGTCTTTTACTTTCCACTAGATTCACGTTTAAGTAATTCTACGGGTAAATAGTAGGTATAGTTATCCAATTCTTCAGTCGGATTATCAATTCTTTTTTCTAAAAGTTTAACTAGTAATTGTGCAATTGAGGGAATAGGTTGAACAATTGTAGATAAACGTGGCTCGAAATCACGTACAACTTTACTGCCATCAAAGCCAATAATTTTTAAATCTTTAGGAATATGAATACCTAAATCATGACTGATATTTAAAATAAGAAGAGCAGTGAGGTCATCGGAAGCAACGATTCCATCTACCTTATGATTTTCTAGCAAATCTCTAATTGCCATTTCTTTTAAGGCAAGAGTTTCATTGAAGATTACTGGATGGATATGTTCCGTTAACTTGAGTTCCTTAATTGTTTCTTTATAGCCTAGGAGTCGCTTTTGAGTAGGGTGACCATCTAAAGTGGGGTTTCCGACAAAGTAAATGTGACGGGCACCGTGATTATAAAGCTCTTGAGTAGCTAAACTACCACCTTTAAAGTTGTCAGCACTAACAATTGGAATATTGTCCGATAGTTTTCGATCAAAGGATACAATTGGTAAGCCAGTTCTTTGATATTCTTCAATTCCTAAGTTATGTGCACCAGCGATAATGCCATCGACTTGATTAGCCATTAGCATTTGTAAGTAGATGCGTTCTTTTTCTTTGTCATTGCCTGCGTTACAAAGGATTGTTTTATAGCCATGCTTAAAAAGGCGATCTTCTATTTTAGAAACTAATTCTCCAAAAAAGGGATTAGAAACATCAGGAAAAATTAAACCAATTAATTTGGTTTTCTTACCTTGCAGAGATCGAGCAACTGAATTAGGTTGATAATTCAACTCTTTCATTGCTTCATGAACTTTTTTACGTGTTTTTTGACTAATATAGCCGTAATTATTAATTACGCGTGAAACTGTAGTAACGGAGCAGCCTGCTTTGGCAGCTACATCGGTTAATTTGACCATTATTATCTTCCTATAATATAGAATTCATGCTCCATAGTCGTCCCGTGTACTTAGTATCTTTGTCAAAAGCAATTTTTTGGTTTGGAGTTGATGCAAAGAATCTTAAAGTTGCAACATGACGACCATTATTGATGAAAATTTCGCATAATGAGCCATCGATGAAAATATCTAAATCTAGATCTTGATCATCTTTCAGGTCAATTGTTCTAGTTGCTCCATAATCTGGGTTAACAGCTGGACCACTTGAAGCCCGATCAATTGTTAATTTTGCGTTTTTATCTGTATTAAAATCAAGTACTAGACTTGATGATAGATCTTCATTAGAAGCTAAGTGTAATTTTCCACTTTGACCGGCTAGTAAGTGAAGTTTCAGTTCATATTGTTTACCAGCTGCTTGACTAATTATCTTTTCATTATTGAGCTGTTTCTCATTATGACGTAAATTCTTGATTGCATCTACTGGATGTTGATATAACGCACCATCTTTAATTTCTAAACGCTTAACTTGACTGTAGCAATTAGCCCAATTTTCTTTGTCAGTTGGATAAGTACAATCTGGTAAGCCAACCCAAGAAATAGCATAGGCATTTCCATCAGGAGCATTAAAAGCTTGTGTTGCATATACATCAAAACCATCATCTAGGTTAGCCGGATGAGCTTGGAGTGGCGTAAATTTAGCTTCACTTAAATTAATATCTTTGCCGATCCAGTACATATTTGGGTAAATATTCTTGTAGTCGGCAACTGTTTTATCTAATCCTTGAGGACAGAAAATCAAAACAGGATAGTTATTAATGAAAACTAGGTTAGGACATTCAATCATATAGCCCATTTCATCCTTACCTAAATCTAAATAACCATTTTCATGCCAAGTTTTAAGGTCGTCTGATTCATAAATATCAATATGACCACTCTTAGTTTTAGCATCTTGTGCACCAAGTAAAACGTAGTATTTTCCATCATGTTTAAATAATTGTGGATCACGGAAGTGTTCACTAACATGATTTGGTGGTAGAATTGCTGCTTTATCAGGTTTAGTAATATGATTATTTTCATCCATTTCAGCAATAACTTGATAAGGAATTCGAGTCCAGTCTTCATCACGATGATTACCAGTGTACATTAATAGAAGTTTTCCATTATGTTCCATCGCAGAACCAGAATATGCTCCCGCATTGTCTAAATCACTATCTGGATCAATTGCTGAACCTAAATAATGCCAATGAACTAGGTCAGGAGAGGCATAGTGAATCCAAGATTTAACTCCATGAACTGGTCCAAATGGGTAAGATTGGCAAAATAGGTGATATTCGCCATTATAATAGGAGAATCCATTGGGATCGTTGATCAATCCAGAAAGTGGGTGGATATGATAGTGCATTTGATATGGGGAAGTCGCAGCTTGAGCTTGAAGATTTAATAAAGTTTGTGCATCCCAATCTTTATATTTGCGATAACGTTGTTTTCTTGTCCATTCCATAACTTATTCACCTCATCGAATATGTAAACGCATTCTTATATAAGAATGTTAACTTAAAGCTGGTCTATATGTCAAACGAATAACAGTATTAAACTAGTATTTTAAAAAATAGAAATTAAAATGTGGCAAAATAATAGCATTTTTTATGATAAGCGCTTGACATAATTTTAGAATACGCTATCATAATACATGTAAATATTTAAAACGCTTACACATTTTCAAGGAGGAGACAGACATGGATCACAAAAAAGTTGCTGAAACAGTTATTGAAGCTGTTGGTCGCGACAACTTAGTAGCCGCTGCTCACTGTGCTACGCGTCTACGTTTAGTCTTAAAAGACGATAGTAAAGTAAATATGAAAATGCTTGATAGCGATCCAGATATCAAGGGTACTTTCAAAACTAATGGTCAATTTCAAATTATTATTGGGCCTGGGGATGTTAATAACGTCTACGATGAATTAATCAAAATGACAGGTCTATCTGAACTTTCAACTGATGATTTGAAGAAAGTTGCCCAAAAGGATCAAAAGTTTAACCCGGTAATGGCATTTATCAAGCTTTTATCTGATATCTTTGTTCCTATTATTCCAGCCCTAGTAGCTGGTGGTTTATTGATGGCTTTGAACAACTTCTTAACTTCTCCAGGATTATTTGGAGCTAAGTCAGTTGTTCAAATGGCACCTAGTGTTAAAGGATTATCTGAAATTATTCAGGTAATGTCAGCTGCTCCATTTATTTTTATGCCTATTTTAGTTGGTATGTCTGCAGCTAAGCGTTTTGGCGCTAACCAATTCTTGGGTGCAACTATTGGTATGATTATGACTACTCCAGCTTTAGGCGGAGCAGGTAAGTACTGGGATATTTTTGGTTTACATGTATCTCAAACTAATTACCAATACCAAGTTATTCCAGTTTTAGTTGCTGTTTGGTTATTGGCATTCTTAGAAAAGAGATTCCACAAGTGGTTGCCATCTGCAGTTGACTTCACATTCACACCACTTCTTTCAATTATGATTACTGGTTTCTTGACTTTCACAATTATTGGACCAGTCTTTAAAGGTGTGTCAGATGCAATTACTGCTGCCATTGTTTGGTTATACAACACAACTGGTGCCTTTGGTATGGGTATCTTTGGTTTATCTTACTCAGCTATTGTTACTACTGGTCTTCACCAAAGTTTCCCAGCAGTTGAAACTCAACTTTTAGCTGAATATGCACGTGGTCGTGGATCCGGTGACTTTATCTTTGTTACCGCATGTATGGCTAACGTTGCTCAAGGTGCTGCTACTTTTGCTATTTACTTCTTAACTAAGAATGAAAAGGTTAAAGGTTTAGCCAGTTCATCTGGTGTTTCTGCATTACTTGGTATTACCGAACCAGCTTTGTTTGGTGTTAACTTGAAGTACAAGTTCCCATTCTTCTGTGCTTTAATTGGTGCAGGTGTTGGTGCTGCTTTTGCAGGATTAATGCATGTTACTGCTGCTGCTCTTGGTTCAGCTGGTTTCCTTGGATTCTTGTCAATGGTTCCAAAGAGCATTCCAATGTGGGCACTTTCTGTAGCAATTAGTTTCATTGTTGCCTTTGGTTTAACCTTTGTATATGGCAAACGTCACTTTAAGGAAGACGTAGTAGAAGAATCCGGTACTGTTGAATCTGCTGGTGATCAAGTAGCACAACAAGAAAAAGCTGAACAAATTATCAAAGAAGATAAAGAATTACATGATGAAGTAATTGCTGCTCCTGTTTCAGGTAAGGCAGAAAGCTTGAAAGATGTAAATGACCCAGTCTTCTCTACTGAAGCAATGGGTAAGGGTGCTGCAATGGTACCAAGTGAAGGTACTATCTACTCCCCAGTAACTGGTGAAATTACAGTTGCTTATGAAACTAAACATGCTTATGGAATTAAATCCGACGAAGGTGCAGAAGTTTTAATTCATATTGGTATCGACACTGTTAACATGAAGGGTGAAGGATTTACTACTGATGTAAAACAAGGCCAACATGTTGAAAAAGGTGAAAAGCTTGGAACGGTTGATTTAGATGCTGTAAAGAAAGCAGGATACGATACAACTGTCATGACTGTAATTACTAACACTACTAGCTATGCAAATGTTCAACGTATTGATGGCGTAGAAAAGAAGCATGGTGACGACTTAATCGCAGTTACTAAGAGATAATTATTGATAAGTAAATCAAAATAAGCTCATTTCCGTTTTAGGGGATGAGCTTATTTTTGTGATGAAAATAAATTGTTTAAAAGTTAAAAATATGCCATTTAGTTTTAATTTTTAATCAAAAAAACGCTAAATCATTCAGATTTAGCGTTCGTAATAAAGGTTAAACTTTTAAAGTAGTAGCCTTATTTGTTAATAATAGTTTTACCAGTAAAACATTCACCGAATAGATCAACTGCTAATGGATCCATATCATTTGTAAATTCCTTTACTGAAATAGTTAAAATTTATTTCTTGCTTTCTTTCATAATTTTAATTATCCTTTTTATTTTTTAATGTTGACTTAATAATATTTTATTTTTAAAATTAAGTCAAGTAGTTTAGGAGGAAAAATTATGTATAATCCAGTTTATAAATTAAAAATAAATTGTTTATCAAATAGCTATAAGGTTAATTTTGATAAACAATGGATTTATTTAACATCTAAAGAAAATACTATTCCAACAATTGGATGGAAAATACATATTTCAGCATCTCCTGTTGATTTTTGGAAAATAGTGGAAAGAGTTTCTAAAATTGTAATAGAAAAAAAAGATACTTTTAAGATTCCGATTGATTATCATGCCATGCTAGCATTGACCACTGGCGGAACTAAGCTTGAAACACAAGTAAAAATGATAACTATTTATCCATCTGACCAGAGTTTTGCTAATTTAAAAGATTATGCGGAAAAATTAAGTGTCGATCTCAAAGAGAATAAGTATCCTATAGTTAGATGGGATTATAGATTTAAAGATACTAATGTTTTTTTCAGATATGGTGCTTTTTTAGCAGAATATCTGCCGGATAGTATGGGGTACTTAAAACCTGCTATTAATTATGAAGGAAAAAAAGTATTAGATTATCGTAAAAGTCTATTGAAAACTGCAATCCCTACTTTTTTAAAGCCTCCTCTTAATGAAAAAGAACGAATAACACTAAAGTTAGAAAAATTAGGCTTCGAAAAGATTAAGCATATTAATACAACTAGTAAAGGGAATACATTTGTAGCTTTTTATAAAAATAAAAAGGTATTTATAAAACAGGCGTATGCAAATGAACTTATTGATAAGTTAGGAAGATCTGCAGCGGATAGATTGAAAAATGAATATTACTATTTAAAAAAAATTCACAATATTATTAATTCTGTAAAACCTATTTTATTAAAGGAGTATACGAACGAGTCAATATTAGTCGAAGAATTTGTATACGGTTTTTCATTAAGTGAATATTTTAGAACCGGAAAATATTATGATGCTGATAGAAATCAAAGAAATATATTTATAGTTAAAATTATTGATTATCTATTATCAGATATTAAAAAATTACATAATAATGGCATTATTTTTAGATATGTATCTCCAAGTAATATTATTGTAAACAACGATATTCCCATACTTATAGATTACGAGCTAGCAAATCAATTCTCTAATTTAAAAGCTTATGATGGGGCAACTCCAGGATTTTTTTCAATAAGAGAAAATGGTGTTAGACGTTGGTCTACTCAACGAGATGTATATGGCTTAGGAGCCCTTATATTCTATTTAACTACTACCGTAAAACCAATTTATCAGGAAGATTTAATTAGCTCTAAAAAGCAAAGAGAAAAGTTAGAAAAAATTGCTATTGCAATAAATAAGAAAAATTCTAGGATATTGCAATTGTCTTTTCTTGGTATTGAAATGATGTATCACTGTGAGAAAGAATTATCATATTTTATAAAAAAATTTTATTTAATAAAAAATTTTACTTTAGATATGCCTCTAAACGAGCCGATAATATCTAATACGATCAATCTAAACTTAAAAGCCTATCTTAAGGAAAGAGCTAAAAAAATAGTAATTACCAATAATAAAGTGACTAATAGGATAGATGTTTTAAGAAAAACTCAAATTATTAGTTTAGATGGAGGATTAGTGGCGGATCTAATGTTATTAAAAAATCAAGCTTATTCGAATAAAAAATATTCTTATAACAAAATGACTAAGTTGTTAAATACAATCAATTATGCTTATGGTTATATTCCACACTATAATGTCCATAATTTAATTACAGGCGACGTAGGTCTTCTATACTGTATTGACTGGTACAATAAATTTTACTCAAATATCAAATATAGGGACTTACGAGAAAAAATTATCATTTCGTTAGAGAATACAGATTTTGAAAAATACTATACAAGTTTTTTGTACGGAAATTGTGGAATTGGATATATGTTGTGCAAAGCATATCATCTTTCTAAGGATAAACGTTTACTAAAAATAATTAATACACTTATAAATACAGTATATAAACGTATTGAAGTAAGAGACGGAAAAATTATTGATATCAATGCAGGTAATGCAAATTATAAACTTAATAATAAAATTTTAGATCTAGGCTATGGATCAGTTGGAGTTGGAATATTTTTCTGCGAGTATCTAAAAATTATGGATAATAAAAAAATTCTAAAGATTACAGATATGATTTATGAACAAATAAATATGAAGAAAAATTATAAAAATAGATACATATACTGGCAAATGTCAAATTTTGACAATCACCATTATCCCTTACTTTTTTTCAGGAACAGCAGGAATAGGAGTATTTTTAATATCTTATAAGAGACTAACTAAAAAACACATAAATAATATAGATAATATACTTGGTCTAATAAATCATACGTTGCTAAATTTAAATATTGTATTTACAGCTAATCTACTACAGGGAGCAGCGGGAATTTTATTTTTCTCAAAGTATTATGAAAAAGGAAAAGAATTAGAAAGTAAATATAGAAAAATAATATATGCTATGTCTTCTAAAAAAGGAGCATATAGATATTGGACGGATCCGTCTAGATATAATCGAAGAGATGACTCTTTTTTAACGGGTACTCCAGGAATTTACTATGTATTGACAATGTCTAAAGAAAGAGGGTTGAGGGAATGACTTTAAAATACGCATCAAAAATAAATGTTACATTGTATATTTTATTATCAATTATATATGCATCGGGGAATGTTGCAATTGCATATGTTTCAAAATTAATGCTAAATAATGCTCAATACCAGCGTGGAGGATTAACTCAACTTTTAATAATCGCTTTGTTGGGTTCTCTTATAATAGTAATAATTATGTTTTCTAACTTTGCATATAAATATTTAAAAAATAAAATTATTTTAGAAATTAATCTTGAATTGAAAAAAAGATTAATGACTCATTTGATGAATAAAAATGGCACTTCTCAAAAAGAAGGACTTAACTTGATGACAAATGATTTAAAGCAAATAGAAACATTAAAAATCAGTAATGAATTATTGATTATTACAGAGATTTTTTCATTTGTTTTATCATTAGTAGCTGGATTATTAAATAGTTGGTTTTTAACTATAATATTTATGATTACTACCTTATTACCCGGCTTAATACAAAAATTATTTGTCAAAAAGATTCAAAGTAAATCAAAAAAATGGGAACAAAGAAATGCAAACTATACACAAAGAGTAAGCGATGGATTAAATGGAGCAGTAACTGCAAATTTATATAATGCGAGAAATTCAGTCTTAGAGAGGATTATTACTGATGCTAAAAGTATGGAAAATGCTTTAAAGTCATTAAACTATACTCAAGATGTAGCAAATCAAATTATTATCGCTTTAGCTGATATCTTTAGTTTTATTCTCCCATTTTTTATAGGTGCTGTTTTAATGTATAACGGTCAAATTGGTTCGGGTACTTTGATTATGATTGTTCAATTATCTAATAATTTTATTAATCCTATTGTTAATATTTTTGATCAATTGAATCAAATTAAGTCAACTGAACCAATTTGGAAAAAAATAGAAGTTGGATTAAATGATGTTCCAACAGCTCCAAATGATCAGAAACAGACTTCTAATCGTACGTTCAAGAAATTACAAACAGATAGTTTAACCTATAATATAAATGGAAAAAACATATTTACTGATTTATCACTTACTATTCCTCATAAAAGTAAAGTTTTGATTACAGCACCAAGTGGATGGGGAAAATCGACATTTTTACAGTTATTATTGGGAAAATTAAAACCTGATAGTGGAAAGATTTTAATTGATTCTGAGAATATTACTAATAACTGGGAAACAGCCCATAATTATTTTAGTTATGTAACCCAATCTCCTTTTATTTTTGATGATACATTGGAATTTAATATTACATTGGGTAAAAAGTATCCATCAAAAAAGTTAAATGCGGTTATTGAGAAAGCTGGATTAAAGGAATTGGTTGATGAAAAGGGTTTAACTTACTCGGTAGGAGAGAAAGGAAAAAATTTATCAGGAGGGCAAATTCAAAGAATCGAAATTGCAAGGACTTTACTATCAGATCGACCTATTATGTTGGCTGATGAGGCAACCAGTGCTTTGGATCAAAAATTATCCGAAAAGATTCACAGCATTATTTTAGATAATCCGAGATTAACTGTTATTGAGGTAGCACATAAAATTTCTACTAAAGAAAAAGAAAAGTTCGATAAAGTATTAAAATTAGATGAACTAGCAAAACAGAAGTAAGGATAAATAAAATCTTGGGTTGAAGAATCAAGAAATTAAGAATAAGCTCATTTCCGTTTTAGGGGATGAGCTTATTTTTTGTTCTAAATTTAGGACTAGAATTATATAATTACATATCATTAACTTAGAAAAGAGATGAAATAATGCAAATTGGGAAAGAACTGAAAAAACTACGGTTAGAACTAGGACTAAGTCAAACAGAGATGGTAGGAGATATTTTAACAAAATCCTACTATTCAAAAATCGAACGGGGATTACATGAAATTAACGCAAAAGATTTAATTGAAATACTTGAACGAAATAGAGTTAATATTTCCGATTTCTTTCAGAGTATAGAAAGTAAGGGAAAAAGTAAAAAATATTTAGAGCAGTTAAGAAATGCATATTATGAACAAAGTCTTTCAAAAATTGTAGAAATAAGAAAAATTTGTGCTGAAGATTATCAATACAGAAATGTTTATGCTCATGCTATTCTTTTAGAAAAGTTTTTTAAAAAGAAGAAGTTATCCTATAAAGAAGAAACACTGATTAAGAAACTAATACTTAATATAGATGAGTGGGGAGAAGATAATTTACGCTTGTTTGCTATGGCTATATCTCTGTTTGATGAATCAGAGATTGAGTATGAACTAAATATGATTTTAAGAAAGTATAAGGAAATAGATAAAGCCAGCAGGAAAATTCAAGAAATACTTGGAGGAATAATGGTTAATTATTTAAACATAATGTTCTTAAAACATGATAGAAATTTTGAGATGATAAGCAAATTGAGGAATTTCTTGTATAAGTTACCGGTTGAGCCAAGAACTATATTTTTTAAAGTGATGGCAGATTATTATGGTTATCTTTTTAATGAAGAAAAATTAGAAGCAAAAAAGATTTTAGACTTTTTTGAAAGACATGGGATGGAGTCAATTACAGCCTATATAGCATTTTAGTTGTGTCATGATAGACACTTGGCTGATGGATTTTTAACAGTTTTGTATTATATACATATATTCAAAGCCTTGAAATTAATAATATTTTATCTATTAGTGGAACGAATAAAAAATGAATGTTAATAAACTTATATTAGAAATAAGCTATTTATTTTGTTGTATAGGTCCGATCGTTATACTTATTATTAGAAATATAAATGATCTAATGACTGTAACATTTGGAATAGTATCAATTATTTTTCTTATATATATGTTTTGGTATATTTTTATATTTCACAAGAATAAGTTTTGATTAGTAAATTCTAATAATTATTTTTTATCAATCTTACATACATTTGCCTATAATATATACTCATGATCATAAATCAAAATAAGCTCATTTCCTACTTTGGGGATGAGCTTATTTTTGTGTTTGAGATAAAATATACATATGAAATATTAGAAAGGGTGAGAGTTAGTGAGTGATCTTCAAGTAATTCAAGCGGATATCACAAAATTAAAAGTTGATGCGATCGTTAATGCAGCTAATAGAACACTTTTAGGTGGTGGTGGAGTTGATGGGGCAATTCACCGTGCAGCTGGTCCAGAATTACTAGCAGAATGTAGAACTCTTCATGGCTGTGATACTGGCGAAGCTAAAATTACTAAGGGTTATAATTTGCCAGCTAAATATGTTATCCACACAGTTGGCCCTGTGTATAATCTTAATTTTGCTCAACAAAATGCTGAATTATTGGTATCTTGTTATAAAAATAGTCTTAATTTAGCTAAAGAATATGACTTACATTCAATTGCTTTTTCTTGTATTGCAACTGGTGTATATGGGTATCCAAAAGAAGAAGCTGCTAAAATAGCTGTTGAAACTACAAGAAGCTGGCTTAAACAACAAAAATTTAATATTAAGGTCTACTTTTGTGTATTTGATTCAGAAAATAAAGCCATATATAATAAATTAACGTCTTAACTAAAGTGAGGAGTTTTAGATGAGTTTAAAATATGCAAAACGAAGTCAGGTGATTTGGTTTGCTATCTTGGCTGCAATTAAGGCTTGTAATATTTTATTTGTGGCTTATATGATCAAGATTATGCTGAATGTGGCATCATCGCATTCAAAGGATGTAATGCACTTGGTGCGTTTAGCAGCTTTAACGGCTTTAGGGCAGCTATGCTTCATGATGAGTAATTTCATCTATGAGCGTGTAAAGATGGGAATCATTCGTGATGTTAATATGGTTTTCAAGCAGGCTAATTTACAATATTTGGTTGATCAAGGTGAAACCGATATAAAAAATGGCTTGTCGCTCATGACTAATGATCTAAAGCAAATTGAAACTAATCGAATTACGGCACAACTTGATATGATTTATCAAGGCTTAACTTTTATAGGTTCGTTAGCGTTTGCTTTGTATAATTCATGGCAAATGACGATTATATTCGTAGTGGCAATGGCTGCTCCAGCAATTGTACAAATTTTTACTAGTAGAATTATTACTAAAAAGTCTAAGATTTGGGCTAAAACCAATGCTAATTATACGCAGAACGTTTCTGATTCTTTAAATGGGGCTCAGTCAGCTAAACTATATAATGTTAGAAACAATATTGTAGTAAGAGCAACGCATTCGGCTCAAAATATGGAAAATGCCTTGCGTAATATGAACTTAACGCAGGCTTGGGCTCTAGAATTAATTTATTCTGCTGCAGAATTGTTCTGCTTTATTATTCCATGTACAATTGGCGGCATAATGATGATGCAGGGTAGCTTAAGCGTGGGGACACTATTTATGATGGTCGATTTAGCAATGAACTTCATTACGCCTGTTGTAACTTTATTTAATGAATTTAATCAAGTTAAGTCTACGGTACCAATGTGGAAGAAAACGCAAAAGGCACTTAACTACGAAGCAATTGAAAATTCAGAGAAACCGGAGAAGTTTGAAGGATTAGATGTTGAAAATCTTGCTTACCAAACTAAGTCTGATAAACATACAATTTTTACTGATGTTAATTTGCAAGTTAAACCTGGTGAAAAGATTTTACTCATGGCGCCAAGTGGTTGGGGAAAGACTACCTTACTTCGACTAATGCTAGGATTAAAACGTCCAGTAAAGGGTAAAATTTTAATTAATGGAGAAAATGTAACTGGAGATTGGGCTAAGGCTCATAACTATTTTTCTTACGTTAACCAGAAACCTTTTATGTTTGATGACACCTTGCGATTTAATATCACTTTAGGTAGAAAAGTTAGCGATGAGAAACTGAAGAAAGTTATTCATTTAGCAGGATTAGATGAATTGGTGAAAAAAGAGGGATTGGATCATAAAGTTGGCGAGGCTGGAAACGGCTTGTCTGGTGGTCAAATTCAGCGAATTGAAATTGCGCGTGCACTCCTATCTGGTAGACCAATTTTACTTGCAGATGAAGCAACAAGTGCTTTAGATCCTAATTTATCTCTTGCAATTCATGAGACGCTGTTAAAAAATCCTCATGTAGCGGTAATTGAAGTTGCTCATAAAATCTCAGATAAAGAAAAAGCAATGTTTAATAAAATTATTCGTCTAAATCTATGTGCTGGTAAAAATACTGATAATTAAAATAAGAGCTAGAGGAAAAATTTCTCTAGCTCTTATTTTTTAGTTTAACTTATCAAAAAAGTTAGTAAAGATCTTTTCTTGCTTTGGATCATCCAGCAATTTATCAGGACGCCATTGAATTCCTAGCATTGTTTGATCAGTTGATTCAATAGCTTCGATAATTCCATCAGGGGCAGTTGCTACAATATTAAAGTTGTTAGCGATTGTTTTAATAGCTTGATGGTGATGGCTATTAACATAGGGATGAGTACCAACAGCCTTAGCAAGTTCGCTTTCTTCAGTTACATTTACGTGATGACTTTCTAAAGATAAATCATTTTTCTGAATATGCTGAACACCTGCACCAGAGTTTTGAGCATAAATATCTTGGAAAAGGGTTCCATTGAAAGCAACATTTAACATTTGCATTCCACGCCCAATTCCTAAAATTGGCAAGTTAGAATCGTGAGTGTTTTTAATTAGATTTAATTCGAATTGATCTCGATGAGGATCAGTTTCTTTAAGTTCAGGAAGTGGTTCTTCATTATAGAAAATTGGTGTAATATCAGGACCATCGCTTAGAATTAAAGCATCAAAATTAACATTTGGAAGTGGCAATGTCTTTAAACTAACTGGTGCAAAAACAAGTGGAAGATATCCTAGTTTTACAACAGTATCTATAATACTTCGATCAACAATTAATTTATTATTTTTAATACTTGCAGTGATACCAATAGTTTTCATTAAATACTCCTTTAACAAATCAGGCATTTTCGCGATGAGAAGAAATTAGCATAATTAAGTAATTAATCAATAAGGTAATTCCAGTCGCTGCAAACACCCATTCATAGGTAAACATACCAGAAATAGTTGAACCTAGTAAAGACCCAAGAACTGCACCTATTGCTTGGAATGATTGATTATAAGAGAAAACTCTACCGAATGCTTCTGGTGGAACATTTAAAGTTAGAATAGTTTGAGCTGCCGGAAGCAAACCAGCACTAATAATTCCTAATAAAAATCTCCAGAAAGCTAATGACCAGGCATTGGGAATAAAAGTCATCGGGATGAACAAAATTGTAGCAATAAGTAGGCCCCAACGCAAAACTTTTTCAGCGCCGATTTGATCCATTAAATGACCAATATGAGAAGCAGAAAGCATCGTTCCAAGACCAGGAGTAGCAGCAACAATTCCAGCGATTAATGCAATATTGTGACTATGAGGCATGAGTGATTTCACATAAAGAGAAACAATCGGATCGATCGACATGGTTGATAATTGGACGATCATTGTAGTGACGAACATAATAATGATCAACTTAACATTAGGCAATCCATGCATTATTTCATTCATCGGTTTCATCTTTTCTCTTGAAACAGGAGTGAAATCTTCCTTAACTAATAGCCATGTTCCTAAAAAAGTTAAAAACATTAAACCACCGGTGATAAAGAATGGGATGCGGTATCCAAAGGCACTAGATAAGGCACCACCAATTAGTGGCCCAACTAGGTTGCCTGCTGTTCCGGCAGTCATCATTTGACTCATTACCCATCCGCTACGCTGATGTGGCGTCTCACCAGCCATTAAGGCAGTGGCGTTATTGATATATCCAGAAAACAAGCCTTGTAAAAAGCGCATGCAGATAATAAAGAAGGCACTTTGTGCTAGCCCTGTAATAAAGATAGTTAGACTCATAACGCCGGCAGCCCGCATACACATGAGCTTTCTTCCTTTTCGATCAGCTAAGTTTCCCCAGTAAGGAGAAATAATGGCCTGGGCAATAAAAGTCATGGCAAAGGCTAATCCAGAATAAAGGTTTAATTGTAATTTATTATAGTTACCTAACTCAGCCATAAATAAAGAAATAAATGGCATTGTCATTGAGTAACCTAATCCAGTAATAAAGCAACCTAGCCACAGGGTATAAAATATTTTATGCCAACCGCTAGGTAAAGTATAGGTGTGAGATTTAGTCACAGAGTCATCCCAATCTAAGATATTTCTTATTTTTCAATAGTCTATTTTAGCATAGAGTTTTCATAGGAATTTTCATGATATTTTTAAGTTGCTTAATTTTCTTAAAAAAGTAATGCGAAGAATGATGTAACATGCTAAGATTGACTAGCAAAATAAGTTAAAGGTTGAGTGTAATGAGCAAGAAGCAAGATTCAAAGGATAATAAAGAACAAAAAGTATTAACTAGAGAAGAATATCGTCAACGTTTAGCAAGTCACGATAAGGTAAATATTTGGGACTTATTTTTAAATCGACCATATGTTTCAGTAACTTTAATTGTGCTGGCAATTATCTTTATTATGACTAAATGGTGGCTTGGACTCATAATTCTTCTTATTGCGGCAATAGTGGGAGCTTTTATTATCGTAAAAAGTAAAAATCCCAATCGAACTCTTAGTTTAGAGTTTAAACTTGGTGGTAATAAAACTCTTCATTTACTCAAAGCACTACAATTAGGCGCTTCAATGGTCATGTTTTTATCTACTTATATGCGTCAGGTTGTAACAATTAACTTTCAAACTGTGGGTTCACAAGACATGTTAAAAATGCTTCAAGGTGCAGCTGCAAGCACCAATAATGCTTATGCTGCACAAGGAGCAAATGTTGTTGGCTTACTTGATAACTTATTAGGTGGGAGTTTATGGGGGACATATCGCTATGCTACAAATACTGGGCAGTTTATGAATGATCCTGCTGGTAGATGGATTATGATTTGGACATTTTTATTGATGGTTGCACCAGCTATTTGTGTATTGGCTCAGTTCTTCAGAGAACCTTATTCAAGACGTGCAATGTTGGTAGGCTCAGGTATATCAACAATTTTATTTGTTTTAACACCAACTTTGATTCATCAGTGGGCCAATCAATTTGCGATCAACCACCAAATTAATCCAGCTCAAATTGGACAGATGTTTAGCGTCGGCTACATGGCCTATTTTGGCATGGGATGTAGTATTTTAGTATTGGTTATCGCAATCATTCGTAGTATTAAAAGAGATAAATTTTAATGAATAGAAATGAAATTGCTACTATAATTTATGTAGCAATTTTTTATTTGGAGAAAATCATGAAATTTACTGAAAATCAAATTCTTATAAACGATCAAAATATTTCTGTATTAATTAATACTGGAACAAATGAAGCAGATATTTTAAATCAGGCAGAAAAAATAAAAAAGCTCCAACCAGAAATGATGGAGTGGAGAATTGACTATTTTGAAGATGTAATTTTAATGAATCGACTGATTGAAGTAGCTAATAAACTTAAAGATATAATGAAGGAGATTCCAATTTTGATTACTTTTCGCAGTCAGAAATTTGGTGGGAAAACTGAATTAGATAGCGAAGACGCTTATTTAAATTTGCTGAAAATTACAATTGATTTTGGGTTAGGAAATGCTATTGATATTGAACAAGATCATGTTTCTGATCGAGTAAATGCCTTAATTCAAGACGCAAAAAATAAGGGATTAGGAGTTGTTCTTTCTTAAAGTAAAAAACTCTTTCGGAAAAGTGACCGAAAGAGTAAAGTTAAGGAAAGCTACAAAATGTTATATGAAAGCGTTTTAATCACTTTCAATAATTATTATAGTAGAGTGTAGGCTGAAGTGCAAATATTTTTTAGAAATGAGGGAAAAGTTTGAATAATGATCCACTTATATTTGAATTTGCCGTAGCTAAAAATAAGCCGTTTAGCTTCAATAGTGAAAAAAGTAATATTTGTCCTTTTTGTGATGTAGAAAATTTAACTGATATTTATCAAACTAATGGATCAATGATTTGGCTTGCTAATCGTTTTCCAACATTAAAGGATACAAAGCAAACAGTCATAATTGAGTCGGACCAACATAATGGAGACGTTAGCAGTTATTCCCAAGAATATAATCGTAAATTGATGAAATTTGCTTTAAATTGCTTTGATGAAATGCAACAAAGTGGTGAATTTAGATCGGTCCTTTGGTATAAAAATTTTGGCCCTAAATCCAATGGCTCTTTAGCGCACCCACATATGCAGGTTGTCGGTTTGAATAAAGAAGATGGCTACAAGTATATCCATGAAAATAATTTTACTGGAATTCATGTCTTTAAAACAAATAATATGGAAGTTAACTTTGCTACGCATCCCGTTCAAGGATTTCAAGAATTAAATATTAATTTGTTAGAAGACTCAGGCTTAGATAAATGGGCTGACTGGATTCAATACGGAATACGCTATACATTAAAAGAGATGTATGGCGGTCGTTGTGATTCATATAACCTGTTTTTCTATCCAAATCGAAATGGAATATGTTGTAAGATTATTCCACGTTTTTATGCGCCGCCATATTTTGTTGGTTATAAATTATCTGAATGTAATGATGACGTGACCTTGAGAAAAGAAGCAAAAAGATTATTAAACTTCGTACAAAAATCTTGAAATAGTATTTCAGCACCTTAAAATATTGAATTAGAAAAAGAGGTACAGTATGGATTTATCAACTAAAGTTTTAAACAATTATCCAAATTTTAAAGGTGCATCTAAAAAGATTGCGGATTATTTATTAGCGCATCCAAAAGTTTTTTTACAAGAAGATGCACAAGGCTTAGGAAAAATTACCAAAACTAGTGCTGCTTCAATGATTCGTTTTTGTAAGCAGCTCGGTTTTAAAGGGCTTAAAGATTTTCAAATTCAATTAGCTCAAGATACACCTCAAGAAAATGACAATGTTATTGATCCAATTGTGGGAAATCATGATAATCCTCATATTATTTTGCAAAAGCTCTTATTAAGTATTGAAAAAAACACTGAGCAAACAGCTCATTTGATTGATGGTATGGCATTAAATCAGGCAATAAACTTTTTAAAGAATGCTGATAGAATTTATTTAGCTGGCGTTGGTGCTTCGAGTTTACCAGCGCAAGACCTGTATTATAAATTTATTCGTAGCGGTAAAAACGTGATTTTTAATCAGGATGTTCATATTGCGCTAGAGAGGATATGTTATTCTCATTCTACAGATGTTTTAGTAATTTTTTCCTATAGCGGTTTAACCCAAGAAACTTTATTGATGGCTGATCAAGCACGAAAAAATCATACTCCAATTATTGCAGTTACACGTTCGCGGCAATCTCCTTTGGTTGAAATTAGTAATGTTGTTTTAGGTGTTTCAACTGATGAAAAATTACTCAGAGTTGGTGCGATTAATTCATTATTTTCAGAAATGCTTGTTTCAAGCGTATTGTTTTTGGCAACAATTAATCAAGATTTGTCGAATTTAGAAGAAAAATTTAGAAAAACAGAGTCGTTGACTAATCAGTTAAAACGTTTGAAGTAAAAAAGGTAATTCAAATATTATATTAAATAATAGTCGTAAAATATTAAGGAATAAGATGCATTGGCATCTTTTTTCTTTGAAAATTTAAAGCTATCTTGATACTTGATAATGAAAAGTTTTAAACTTATTTTATAAATAAAGATGCTGACATAATATATAAAATAACGTAGGTTAAGTTTTGTCTAATTTTATAAGGAAGGCGATTGCTTTATGTTAAAGGGTGGAATTACTGAAATTATCCAAAAATATGATATTGATGCAAGTGTGATTGTCAAATATGGCAATAAAATAATGTATCAATATCAGGCCGATAAGATTTTTCCAGCAGGAAGTTTGATTGACTTGTCCATTGCGGCGTATATTGAAGATCAGTGGAAAGAGAATCCAGATGTTGTTAACGAAATGATGGAAGTTACCGATCTTTCTCGTGTACGTGGTGCTGGAATTATCGGCGCTCTTCATCGCACGAATTGGAGTGTGCTAGATTTAGTTTATTTGATTAGTGCATTATCAGATAATGTGGCTACTAACTTATTAATTGAAAAGTTTGATATCTACGAAATTGATGCATGGTTAAAGGACAACTATCCTGGCTTAAGAATTGGTAGGGAATTGATGCGTTATTCAGCAAGTGGTCAGGATAATGAATGTACAGCTACTAGTGTTGATAAATTGATTACACATTTGATGACTACTCAAAATCCTTTTTGTGCTTTGGTGCGTAAAGGATTAAGTAATCATACTATTCCTACAGACTTAACTTTTTATCGGGATAATCTTCTTACGTATAACAAGTTAGGACGAGATAGACAGGCACGGCATGAGGTTTGTGCGTTTATGACTAAAAAAGCTCCAGTTTTTTGTACTGTTTTAAGTAGTTATAGGGGAAGAGATATAGAAGATAGATTATTCTTTCAAGAATTAAGCGAATTGATTTTTTCACATGTAAAAACTGCTAAGCTTGAAAAAAAGGAATCCTAGATAGTCAGGATTCCTTTTTCTATGGGTAAAATTGTAGAATGTTAATAAAAGTAATGATTGGGGATTAATTTGTGAAGAATATTTTAAAAGATATAAATACATATTCTAAAAATTTTAAACAACATTGGTTAGAATATATAGCCTTATTTATTGGCATAGATATTTTTACTCAAGTTTTAGTGATTCCAGTATTTCGATATGTGACAACAGGGATTTTAAAAGCTGGTGCTATTCCATTTATTTCATATCAAAATATTATTATTATCATTACAACTCATACTTTAGTATTTCTATGTTTAATTCTTGAACTAGCTATTTTATTATTAGTAATTTATGGTGGATTTGCATTAATCTTACTAGGAATTAGAGAAATTTCTCAGGAAAAATTTACATTTAGATTTTTGCTAAAGGAATTAATTCAAACTTATAAATCAGTTCAAATTAGTTCTGTGCTTTTATTGGCGTTATACTTTTTATTAATAGTCCCTTTTGCTGATATTGTTTACCGGACACCTTTACTTGCAAAAATTCAAATTCCAGAATTTATCTTGGATTTTCTGATGAGAAATGTTTGGCTGGCAAGTGGATTAACAATCTTTTATATTCTTGCTTTTATCTTTGGTATTCGCTTAATTTTGACTCTTCCGATAATGATCTATCAAAGAAAAAAGACTTTGGTAGCGATGAAAGAAAGTTGGAAATTGACCAGCCATAAGCAGTGGTTGACGATTTTAAGTAGGTTAGTAGTATTAGGGATTAGTGCTGGTCTAATTTTATTTGTTTTTTATCTATTGGTGTACTCCTGCCAATTAGGATTAGATCATCTATCAAAAGCTCTTAGTTTTGGCTTTGCTACTTTTAATCTGATATTAGTTCAAGCAATCAGTGAATTTGTTGCAATTGGGATTAGTGTAATCTCTATTTTGATTGTTATTAAGCCTTTGGATGATTTTATAGTTCAAACACAAGTAACATCTGAAAAAAGAAAATCTATTAAAATAATGGATTTATGTTTGATAACTATTTTTCTTTTAGCTGCTGGAGTTAATAATATCCTTTATTTAAAAGGCACGGAGATGCAACGCCCAATTACTATTTCGCACCGTGGAGTTAGTGACAAAAATGGTGTGCAAAATACTATTCCGGCTTTGAAGAAAACAGCTAAACTTCATCCTGATTATGTCGAAATAGATCTGCATGAAACAAAGGATAAGCAATTCGTGGTTATGCATGATGAAAATTTGAAAAAATTAGCTGGTATCGATAAAGCACCGAAAGACTTAACTTTGAATCAATTGACTAAAATTACGCTTCATGAAGATGGACACCATGCTAAAATCGCTAGTTTTGACCAATATTTAAAGGCCGCTGCCAAGCTAAAGCAAAAATTATTAATTGAAGTTAAGACAACGCCGAATGATTCGCCTAAAATGCTTGAAAGATTTAATAAAAAATATGGCAAGCTAATTCTTAAACGCAATTATCAAGTTCAATCGCTAGATTACCGTGTTATTGAAGGATTACATCAGATTAATCCTAAATTATTTGTCTTATATATTCAGCCCTACAATTTTACTTATCCCCAAAGTCTTGCAGATGGATATTCTATGGAGTATTCAACTTTAAATAATGATTTTATATGGCAAGCGCAGCTTCAAAACAAAACTGTTTATGCCTGGACTGTAAACGAATCAAATATCATGATGAAGATGATGTATGAGAACGTTAATGGAATTATTACGGATCGATTAGTTGAATTAAATAATACTATTAAAGATTTTGAAGATAAACGCAGTAATGCCAATAAGCTATTGAATTATATTTTGATATTGCCTGAGAAAGAATAATTAGTGCAAAAAAGTATCCTAGCATAAGGGTACTTTTTTGCTATAAAAGTAAAAAGAAGATGTCAAAGCAAATTTGCTTTGACATCTTCTTTTTAATATTCAGTTTTTCCTAAATCATCTTCTGGACGATGAAGTTGAAGACGTAAGCCATAAACAGAAAATTGTTCACTGTCTTCTTTACGTTTAAGTTCAATATGTAGACGATCGCCATCTTGCTTAAATTCTAATTCGTTTCGAGTATCAATCCAAGCAGCTTTTTCTACTTGAGGAACATGTTTTAACTCAATACTTTCCTCAAGTGGAATATGGATGAAAACATAGCGTTGATATTTGGCGATCGCATTGTAAAAGACATGAACATTATCTTCATCTGCTTTAATCTCATGATCTGCACGGCTTTCGTAATAAGCGTGACCAAAACGATCAATCCATGTACGCAAGGTTTTCATAGCTGGATCTGATTCAGGGTTAATAGACCCATCTTGATTTAGTTCCACTTCAAAATAAATATTCATGTTGTCTAGACGTGCTGCAATTAATTTGGCCAATACATCTGGAGAAATTAATTTTTCTGCTGGTCTTTTTTGACAGAACTTAATAGCGTATTTTTGACATGCAGCTTGTAATGCTTCTATTTGAGAATTATCGCCATCTTTAATACTTACTCCTCTAAAGCCAAAATCTCTTGCATGGCGTACAAGAGTGTCGGCGTCAAATGTTCCTTTAGGAGCAACTTGATACTGCAAGACAAGACCAATATTTAAATCTTCTTTTTCACACATTTTAGTATTCACTTTCTATTGCATATTCAAGATTGATTATAAGTGGAAAAGAAATTTTAAGCAAAGCAAAATGTTTTCACGTATAATTAAAAATAGATATAGAAGGGTACGGAAATATGCTTATTTTTATGGCTTTTTATTATGTTCTTGTTTGTTAGTGTAGCTGCTAGTGCGCGATACATTACAGCTAATTTACAAGATAAAAAGAAGGGAAAAATAGAATTAATAGTTTCTACAGCTTTAGCAGTTGTTAGTTTGATTGTTTTATTTATCGTGGTTACTAATGTTAAATAAGAGTATGAAAATAATTATTGCACCTGCAAAAAAAATGAAGATAGATCAAGATACTTTTTTAGTAAGATCACGGCCGGTATATTTAGATAAGGCCCAAGAATTATTAGATTTCTTAAAGACGAGAAATTTTGAACAATTAAAAAGCTTGTGGAAGGCTAATGATAATATTGTTCGAACAAATCAAAATAATCTTCTAGTAAGTGATCTTGATAAAAAATTAACGCCGGCTATTTTAGCCTTTTCAGGAATTCAATATCAATATTTAGCAGGTGATGTTTTACCACAAGAAGGATTAGACTATCTTCAAGACCATTTGCGTATTTTATCTGGATTTTATGGTATTTTGAAGCCTTTTGATGGCGTAATTCCCTATCGTTTAGAATTAAAGACGCAAATGACAGGATTTAAAGACTACAGTCTTTATCATTTTTGGGAAGATTTGCCTTATCAAGAACTTTTCCGTGATACAGAAACGGTCCTTAATCTGGCATCTCTAGAATATTCACGTTTAATTGCTCCATATTTAAAAGATGGGCAAAGGATGATCACAATTAAATTTTTAGAGAATAAAAATAGTAGGTGGCGACAAATTGCGACTCATGCCAAGATGGCCCGTGGAGAAATGGTTCGTTTTGCAGCAAAAGAGCAAATTAATACTCCTGAACAATTAAAAGAGTTTTCTGATTTTGGTTATGTTTTTTCAGCTGAAGATTCTTCTGCAGAAACTTATGTCTTTAAAAAACGGTTGTAATGAATTGCGATAAATGATAAATTCTTCTTATATTTAATTTGGGGAAAAGAAATAATGAAAAGATCAGAACTAAAAGCAAATGCAAAAGAGCAGTTACGTGGTAATTGGCTCTGGGCTGTAGGTTTGTGTTTCGTTGGTGGAATTATAGCTAGTTTAGCAAGTTCATTTAGCATTGGTATTCTAGGTAGCATGGTTCTTTATGGTGTTACCTATACTTTTTTGACTTTAGCGGATGGAGAAAAGACTGAAAATATTTTTACTGCTATGTTTTCAGGATTTACTAGTGGTAAATTTCTGCCAACACTGTTAACATCCTTATTAGTTAATATTTTTATTTCTTTATGGATACTTCTTTTAGTGATCCCAGGGATTGTTAAAGGATATTCGTATTCAATGGCACCTTACATTGTCAAAGATATGGCTGAAGCAGGTAGCGATATTGCACCAACTGAGGCAATTACGGCTAGTCGTAAATTAATGAACGGTCATAAGGGTGAGTTGTTTTTATTAGATTTAAGTTTCATTGGTTGGGCAATTTTAGCTACTATTCCATTTGGTTTAGGTTGGCTCTGGCTTACGCCTTATTACCAAGCAACTAAGGCAAATTACTACCGCCAATTAGCTGGCGATCAGTTTAAAAAGATTATTGAAGAATAAAAGGGAAATCGTTAGATTTCCCTTTTTGTTTAAATTAATTAAAAAGCATTATTATCTTGCAGAAACTCTGCAGTTAAGTCAGCCGCAATTTTTTGATAGTTATCACTAAAACTATGATCTGATCCATCAATTAAATGTAAAGTACTGTTTTCGTAGACTTGATCATATTTTTTAGAAGCATCTGGTGAGACAATAGTGTCGTTTGTACCATGTACTAAACATACAGGTCTAGTAAAGTGTGCAGATACTTCATAAATAGGCAATTGCTGAGCAACACGTAGATAAAAACCACCTAAAGTTAGATCTTTAAATGGGAGTCGGTCTGGAATGTGATTAGGATTATATGTTACGCCTTGTGTACTACCTTTGAGTGCATCAGTTTTTAAAGTAGCTGCCGGCGCTAAAAGAACTACTTTTTTAATAATATCAGGATAGAGTCCAGCTAACATTGAAGCGATAACTCCGCCTTGTGAATGTCCCACGAGGTAGATATTTCGCACATGAGGATCTGTTCTAACGTAATTTAAAATTGCATTAGCATCTTCGATTTCATTTAATACGGTCATATTTTCAAATTTGCCATCAGAATCTCCATGGCCGTTGAAGTCAAAACGAACGCTAGCAATATTTTCATCACGTAAATTATTAGCGATTTCTTTTAGAAATGGAGTGTTACGATTAGCCGTAAAGCCATGGAAAATGATCGCCATGTCATAAATCTCGCCGAACGGTTCTTCGCGAGTACCAACCAGTTTTAGCCCGTCACGCTCAAGTGTAATTGTTGTCATATAAATGCCTACTTTCCGTTTATCTAACTTCATTATAGTCTCACATGTGAGATAATTTAGTAGCTTAATAAATTTTTAGTATAATATTTTCTTGGATAAAATATAAAGGATTGTGATGAAATGGATCTGTTATTAGTAAGACATGGGGTTAGTGAACATAATACTTCAGATGTGATCTCCGGCGGTACTAGTAACCCTAACTTAAGCCAAGCAGGTGTTAAACAAGTAGAAGAAGTAAGTAAGTTAATTGACAATAGTAAACTTGATCGAGTATATGCAAGCCCATTAATTAGAGCTAAAAGAACAGCACAAATTTTAACTGATTTTCAAAAAGAGATTATTACTGATGATCGACTTAGAGAAATGAATTTTGGCTCTTGGGACGGCCAACATGCCGAAGAGCTGAAGATAAAATATCCTGATGCTTTCGATGATTTAGGAACTATTAATAGTAAATATGCAGAATACGCTGAAAATGGTGAAACTTTTAGTCAAGTAGCAGATCGAGTTGAAGAATTTTTATCTGAGATTCAACCCGATGCTAATGACAAGACAATTATGATTGTTTGTCACGGATTTGTGATTAGGAGTTTAATAGCTCGGTGGTTTAAACTAAAAATTGAAGATGTAATGACAGTAAGAAATGTTAGTTTTACTGAACTTCATTTTGAAAAAAATGATATTGAGCGCCCGAGATTAATGACATTTAATCGAGCAGAGCCCTTATATTATGGAATTAAGAGGTAAGATACTTTATGAGAGTAGTAATTTTACGTCATGGAACTACTGAATTAAATAAAAAAGGTATGATTCAAGGCTCAAGCGTTGATCCGGATCTAAGTAAAGAAGGTCGTGCTTATGCAGAAAAAGCAGCTAAAAATTTCGATCCTAGTCAATTTGATGCAGTCTATGCTAGTCCGTTAAAAAGAGCACAAGAAACTGCTAGGATTTTTGTAGGGGATAATACTCCAATTAAGACAGATAAACGAATTGAGGAATTAAATTACGGTTCTTGGGATGGAAAATCATCACTTGAATATCGTGCTAAATATCCCGATGCTTTTAATAAAAAAGGTTTAATTAACGATAATATCTATAAATACGCTTCAAATGTTGAAAAGCGAGAAGATTTTAGAAAAAGAATCGCCTCATTCTTTGACGATTTGTATCAAAAACATGCTGATGATACGGTGCTAGTCGTTTGTCATGGTGTGGTAAGTAGAATGATCTGTGCTCATTTTTTAACTAATGGTGATATTAAGTATTTTGATCAAATGCAAAACTGTGGTTTGGCTGAATTAGATATTAATAAAGAATATGGTACTTTGGTTTACTATAATCGGGTTTTAGCGTAATAAATTTAAGGCTTGATTTTGATATCTTATCGAAATTAAGCATTTTTTGTACCTAGATGTTGACACAGTGTCACTTTAGGAATAGACTTAAGATACATCAAAAGTGACACGGTGTCACAAGGAGGGAAGACATGGTTAGTGAAACTTTTATAAATCTTTCAGATGAAAAGAAAACAAGAATAGAAAAAGCACTTTTGAAGGAATTCAGTACCTATCCTTTGGCTAAAGCTCAAGTAGCAAGAATCGTAAAGGATGCAGGAATTGCTCGAGGTGCATTTTACAAATATTTTGGTGATTTAAGAGATGCATATCTTTATCTTTATCGACTTGCGATGAAAGAGGTCCATATGGGCTCTCCGGCAAGACTAAAAGAATTTGATCCGGAATCTTTCTATCAAATGACTGTTAATTTTATTGATCAGACTAAAAATAGTATTTATTTTGATCTCATTAAACTACATCTTAGTCAGAATCAATCTTTTCTTGGAGATGATAAAAAGCAGAAGGATGCTTTTCTTAATCTCGACTCTCAAGTCTGGGCTGCCATGGTTTTAACTCATGAGGCAATAGATTTAGCCCTATTTGATAAAAAGAATAAAGAAAAAATTCTAAAAAGATACCATGAAAGTTTATGTTTATTACAAAGGAAGTAGGCAAAAATGTTTTTAGCTCTAAAAGAAATAAAATACGAGAAGCTGCGTTACGGCTTAATTACATTGATGATTTTTTTAATCGCATATTTAATTTTTATGCTGTCATCATTGTCAGTAGGTCTAGCTTCAGAAAATACCCAAGCAGTTAATAGCTGGCAGACTCAAGCAGTGGTTTTGAATGACAATTCGAATGTAAGTTTAAGTCAGTCTTTGTTAACCAAAGAAGATCTAAAAGATTTTAAAAAGACAAAAAATGATAGCTATGTCGGGATAGTGCCAATTGTAATGAAAGAAAAGAAACATCAAACAATTTCAGCTCAATTTATTGGGTTGAATAAAGATGAGTACATCTATAAAGATTTGGAAGTAGTTTCTGGTCGTAAAGCAAAGCATAATGACGAAATAGCTGTTGATCAAATTCTCTGGAATCGTGGTTATCGCTTAGGCGATAAAGTAACTCTAAATGGTAGTGATCAAAAATATAAAATTGTTGGTTTCTTAAAAAATGCCAAGATTAATATTGCGCCAATTGCTTATGGTACGATGGCAACGTGGAAGAAGTTAAGACCAATGGCTCCAAATGTTGAAGCTTCTGGAATTATCTCTAAGAAGAACTTAGATTTTAAAGCTAAGAATGTTAGATCTTATGATAAGCAGACTTTTGTTAATAAATTACCTGGTTATACAGCCCAAAACTCAACTTTTGAATTAATGATTGGTTTTCTATTCGTAATTTCGTTGATTGTGATTGCCGTATTTTTATACATTTTAACTATTCAAAAAATGCCAAATTATGCTGTTTTACGAGCACAAGGTATCCCAAGCAAGACATTAATTGGTGCTACTCTTAGCCAATCATTAATTTTAGTAATTATAGGTACGGTCTTAGCATATCTTTTGATGTTGCTTACTGTTAGCGTAATGCCAGCCACTGTACCGATTGATTTTGCCCCATGGATCATGATTTCAACGATTGCAGGGATGATTTTAATGGGGGCAATCGGTGGATTAATTCCGATTCGTTCAATTCTTAAGGTTGATCCTTCAAAGGCTGTGTAAAGGGGGGCAGTTAAATGTCAGTAATTGAATTAAAAGATGTAAGCAAATCCTATGGTCAAGGAGATGCTAAGGTTAATGCTCTAAAAAATATAAATTTTGAAGCACAAAAAGGAGAGGTGGTTCTAATTGAAGGACCATCTGGAGCCGGTAAAAGTACATTTTTAACTATCGCTGGAGCTTTACAAAAACCGACTTCTGGTGAAGTTTTTATTGGAAAAAAAGATGTAACAAATTACTCTCCTAAACAAGCTGATGCTTTAAGACTAGATAAAATTGGCTTTGTACTTCAGGCTTATAATTTAGTGCCTTATTTAACTGTTAGAGAACAATTCATTTTAGTAGATAAAGTTAAAAAGACTGGTAATTTAAGTAAAGAAGCTCTTGATAGATTGCTAGATGAATTAGGAATTTCTCAACTAGTAAATAAATATCCTAAAGAATTATCCGGTGGTCAACAGCAAAGAGTGGCAATTGCAAGAGCATTATATGCAGATCCGGCCATTATTTTAGCTGATGAACCTACTGCTTCATTAGATAGTGAAAAGGTTGAAGAAGTAGGAAAACTATTTAAGACTTTAGCTAAACAAAAAGAAAAGGCTATTATTTTAGTTACCCATGATTTAAGACTTAATAAGTATTCTGACAAAATATATGAAATGTTAGATGGGCACTTGAGTTTGAAAAAGAAATAAAAAATACGCAGGTACAAATTTGTATCTGCGTATTTTTAGACTTTATGTTTTTATTACAAATTAGGATCAATCTTAAATCTCAATGGAGAATCTGCCGTTTGAGCGGTAATAAGTTTGGCAATTAATTTTTGATAGTTCTTAGTAGCAACATTAGCCAGTTTTTTGTTTGCTTCATTGACTAGATCAATTTTTTTAGTATTCTCTTTTTCTTGAGCTAATTTTTTATCATACTCAACTCGTAGTTTATTCAAAGCTAGATTCGTTGCTTTTTGGGTATTAACTAAATCAGTTGCATATTTACCCCAATTTCGATCAACTAAGACACTAGCCATTTTAAAGACCCAATAAGCGGAATTAGTAGTAAATTCTTCTTTTCCGTATTTAAATATAGTAGGTACTTTAGTTCCTTGGGGATAGAAGGGAATATAAACACTTTGAGCAGCAATTCCCATTGCGAGCCAATGAACCATATCTTCATCTCTGAGTTGTAACAAATGAGATTCTTGAGTGGTAGCAACAGCAATTGGTCGGTAAGCCGGTTGTCCTTCATTTTTAGAATTAGTTAAATCATATTTTGTGCCATTAAAGTGATCGCTTAAAACACGTTGTGCTTCTTGAATTGATATTGGGTGATCAGGTTTTCTAATAAATGGTAAATCAAAGCTTTCTGGATCTTGGCTTATTGATGGGGTTAATAGCTTTTGTCCACTCCAAACACGTGGCGTATTGTAAGTTAGATCAGAATCATCATGTGTACCAAAAATTAGTCTAAAATTAAATGGTTTATTCTTTGGCCAGAGATTATTTTGATAAACGAAATTTTGAATATCGGGAGAGGTAATGAAATTCTTTTTATCATTAAAATCAATTACTTGAATTGCTAATTGATTAGCTACTACGGCATAAGAATCATCAGGAATACGCTGAGCAACATAATGATGACCAGAACCAATTTCCATGTACCAGGCTTCATCTTTATCTGCAAATAAAATTCCATCTGCTTCTGCTGCGCCATGCTCTTGAACAATTTTACCTAAACGTTCTACACCTGCTCGAGCAGATTTAATATATGGTAAAACGACTGTTACCATTGCTTCTTCTAAGATGCCTTTTTCTTCGTCAAAAGGATCAAATGCCATTACTCGGTCGTTAGCATAGGCACTTTCAGTAGCGCTCATTGCTACATGATATTCATTGATTCCATCTTCTTCAAATACACCATATTTATCTGTCCATTCAGGAGTGGAAGAATAAGAAAAACACTCGTCTGGTAATGTTATTTCAAATTTATTGTCTTTTGATTTAAAAATGTTATGTTTCTTTATTTGATGTTGATTAAAAGCTAGGTGCTTTGGCCAAGCTGTTTTAGCATCTTCATTTCGACCAATAATCACGCTATTATCTACAGTAGCTTTTTTGCCAATTAAAATAGATGTACAAGATGAACGTCCAACAGGAGAAGTCATAGGTTTCACACTTTCTATTGATATAATATAATCTATATTGTATAACGTAAAAAAATTAAAAATAAGCGAGGGTATTAAAATGGCAGAATTACCAGAAGATAAAAAAATCATTCTTACCACTGATTATAAAGATAATACCATTAACATGGAATTTTCTGACAATTTAGTTGATAATCGTGAAAAAGGTTATATTCTTTCAGCAGCATTTTTGGCATTTGCAGCAAATGAAGGCTTAGATAAACAACAAGTTATTGAAATGATTAATTCTCATTATGATCAATTTACTGGGGATGATGATTCAAGTTTATTTAAAAGATTATAGAATTTGATATAAATTCCTCCACTTTTTCACATTTTTGTTATAATATAAACACGGAGAAATAACAGATGTTAGGCAATTCTGCTATTTTTAGATGATCTCTATGTGTGGATATTTGTAAAAAATTTTAATTAAATGAGGTAATTAAAGTGGCTAGAAAAAAGGAAATAGATAAGCAAAGAATTCTTGATGCTGCTTATAAATTAGCAGTTCGTGGTGGAATTGAAAGTTTAACTGCAAGAAATATTGCTAAGGCAATTAACTGCTCAACTCAACCAATTTATCTTGAATTTAAGAACATGCAAGACTTACGTAATCAAGTTTTAGCAAGAATTTCTGATGAATTGAAGTCTAATACTCTTCAACAAAACTTTACAGGTGAACCATTGATTGACTTAGATCTTTCATACTTGTACTTTGCTAAAGAACATGTTGACCTATTTAGAGCAATGTTTGTCGACGGTAAGTTTGGTAACCAAATGATTGTTGATACTTTAATGGGACTTGGAATTGAAAAATTCAAGCAACAATTTGATGCAGAACAATATTCCGATGAAAGATTAAAGCATATTGTGATTTCTAACTGGATTGCTGCTACTGGATTGGCAACTTTACTCATTAACAAGATGGTTAACTTTACGCAAGCACAAATGATTAGTGTATTGAAAGCACAAATTCACGATGCTATGTTAAACGACCGTCTTACTAATGTAGAAGAAAATCCATTGTTTGCAGCAGATGCAGATGCATCTCTTGAAGAACGTTTAGGCTAGTTGGATAAGTATAAATTAGGCACTACTTTTAAGTTAAAGTGGTGTCTTTTTTTGTTAAAATGATATTGTGACTTTTAAAATTATGAAATTAAAACGTATAATTTAAGAGATAGATAATTAATGAAAGGTAACGAAATAAATGAAGCTCTTTGCAATCGTCGGTAGCAACGCAGATCATTCTTATAATCGTGACTTGCTAAATTTTATTAAGAAACATTTTACTGGTAGATATGATATTGAATTAGGAGAAGTTAGAGATCTTCCAATGTTTAAAGAGGGGATTAAAGAACCAAGCAAAGTGGCAAGTTTTGCTAAAAAAGTTGCTGAGGCGGATGCTGTTTTAATCTCTACTCCAGAACAACAACACTCAGTTCCTTCATCTTTAAAGAGTGCGTTAGAATGGTTTTCATCAGCTGAACATCCTTTTAAAGATAAGCCAGTAGTTATTGTAGGAACTTCAGTTTTACCTCAAGGTTCAGCACGTGGACAAAGTCATTTGAAGATGGTTCTTTCTTCACCAGGATTTAGCGCCAAGGTATTTAATGGCGACGAATTTATGATGGGAACTGCTCCAGAACAGTTCGATGAAGATGGTAATTTACCAGATGGAACTGTTAAATTCTTAGATCATTTCTTTGATGAATTTGATAGTTTTTACGCTGAAGTAGGTAAGTAAGAGAGGGTTAAGCATGAAGTTATTAGCAATTGTTGGTACAAATGCAGATTTTTCATATAATCGTTTTTTAGAACAATTTATGGCTAGACGCTATCAAGACCAAGCTGAAATTGAAGTATATGAAATTGCTGATTTGCCGCCTTTTAAAAAGGAAGCTCAACCAGATAGCAAGGTTGAAGAATTCAAGAATAAGATTCGTGAAGCAGATGGTGTGATTTTTGCTACACCTGAATATGATCACGGAATTCCCTCATCTTTAAAGAGTGCAATGGAATGGACAGGTAGCCATGCACAAGGAAATGCAAATGTAATGAAAATGAAACCAGCAATGGTTTTAGGAACATCTTATGGTATTCAAGGTGCGTCTAGAGCGCAAGAAGAAATGCGTGAAATATTACTTTCTCCTGATCAAAGCGCAAATGTTTTACCAGGAAATGAAGTTTTGATTGGTCATGCTGCAGATAAATTTGATAAAAATACTGGAGACTTATTAGATCAAGAAACAATCCATGCAATTGATTTAGCATTTAGTAACTTTGTTAAATTTGTTGAACAAACACAAAAGTAATTTAAAGTATATTTCCGCATATTAAAAGAACTAGATAGAATTTTCTATCTAGCTTTTTTTGTGATTAAAGTTTATCATCTTTTATGAAAGAAAGCATTTTCAAGCTTAGAAAAGAGAAATATAGATGCTCGGTTTTTCAGTTTACTTGGATAAAGATTTAACAGCAGATGACCATAACTATTTATTAGGAATGAGAAATGCTGGCTTTAATGAGGTATTTACTTCATTAACAGGATTAAATGATGAAGCGGATGTAATCTTAAAAAGATTGAATCAGTTAACTGGTTGGTGTAAAGATCTGGAGCTAAAGATAATAGCTGATGTATCGCAAGATGATTTGCATCGACTGGGATATGATTTAGATGATGTGGAGAAGTTGAAGACTCTAAATGTTACAGGCTTAAGAATTAATGATCAAGTCTTAATGAGATTTGTTTCTAAATTATCTAAATCAATGTGGGTTTCATTAAATGCTATTTATTTACAGCCAGAAGATATTACTCATTTGAAGGAAGAAGCAGCGAATTTTGATCATATTCGAGCCTTATTTGATTTTTACTCACAACCTGAAACAGGAATGGCTGATGATTGGTTTGAAGAGAAAAATCGTTGGCTTCGTAAATGTAATTTAGAAACCGCTGCATTTATTGCTGGAGATAGAGTAAAAAGAGGATCATTTTTTGCTGGAAAAACTACTCTTGAATCTCAACGCGGTATATATCCTTTAGCTGCTGCTTTAAATTTAAAGAAATTATCTTGCAGTAATGTTATCGTAGGCGATAGATTAACTAGTGAAACAATAAAGACTTTTGCGCGCTATACTAAGGATTATGCTATTACACTCCATTTAGATAAAAAAGTTCCGTTTTTGGAAGAAAATGAATGGCATAATTATTTATATGTGGCTAGAGATATTGTTCGACTCCATAACGAAGATGAACTTCCAAAATTTGAAGCTCAAGACTTACCACTTGATCGACTAGTTGGAACGGTTACAGTTAATAGTAGTGAAAACTTAAATAGTGGTGAAATTCATATCGCTAAACGAGATTTACCAGCGAGCCAAAAAGTAAGAATACTTGGAAAAGTTGACGATAGTGAATGTAGTTTACTTTCAAATATTGAGCCTGGACAAAAAATTGTTTTTAAAAATTTAGAAAAGTAGGGATTGCAAAATGATTAGGCCAAATATTTTACCATTAGAACATGTGCCTAATGCACGTGACTTAGGTGGTTATGTAGGTTTTGATGGTCGAAAAATAAAAATGCACCGGCTCCTTAGAACTGGTAAATTGTGCCAAATGACTAAGGAAGATGAGACTTTTTTACTTAACTATGGTTTAACTAAGATAATTGACCTACGTTCACCTAAAGAAACCGAAAATGCACCTGATATTGTACCGACGGGTGTTGAACATATTGATAATCCGATTCATGGGAATCAGAATGTGGAAACAGATCAAAAAATTTTTCAATTAAAAAAGACATATACTAAAGATCAATATGCTGGCTTTAAAACAATGTGTTACCAATACCATTCCTCAGTTGGCAAAAAATATTCACAAAATGCCTTTAGAAATTTGCTTAATATTTTTGCTAATACTAAAGATGGAGCAATTATCTTTCATTGCTCTGAAGGAAAAGATCGTACGGGTTTAGCTACTGTTTTGATTTTATATTTACTTGGCGTTGATATGGAAACCATTCGGCAGGATTATTTATTTTCGAATTTAATGCTAGGCAAGTATCAGGCAATGATGAATCAAAAGATAATTGATGAAGGAGGCAGTGTGATTTTGCGAGCTAATGTTAGAAGTTTAGCTAGTGTGGCTAATGAATATTTAGATACTGCTCTTTTATTAATTGATGAAAAATATAATGGTTTAGACAATTATATTAAAAATGTTCTGAAGATTGATGACGATTTAATTCAAAGTTTAAGAGAATTATACTTAGAGCCAAAGAAGGTCTCAAAATGATAGAAAATTATGCTTCAAATCCAATTTCAAAAGTTGGTCGTGGATTAGGAACTGTAATTACATTACAAATTTATGGAGATCATAGTGAAAAGATTTTAGATCAAAGTTTTGACTTGATTGCAGGTTATGAGGATCGATTAACTGTAAATCGGGATCATTCTGAAGTAATGGATATTAATCATGCAGCTGGAGTTCATCCGGTTCAAGTTTCGGCAAGTACATATGATTTAATTAAATTAGCTGTCTATGAAAGTAAACAAAATTTTGGCTTTAATGCTTTGATTGGACCAGTTGTAAAGCTATGGCATATTGGGTTTAAAGGAGCGCATATTCCAACTGATGCTCAAATTAAAAAGAGAATGGCTTTAACTAATCCTGATGACGTTATATTATATGATGATGATCAAACTGTTTTTCTAACTAAAAAGGGAATGGAACTTGATCTAGGAGGAATTGCAAAAGGATATATTGCTGATAGGATTAGAGACTTATGGCATGCTTATGATGTAAGAGCTGGAATTATTAATTTAGGTGGCAATGTTTTATTTGTAAATAGTTCTCCTAAAAGAACAAGTGGTGAATGGATTTTAGGTGTTCAAGATCCAAAAAAGAAGCGCGGAGACAATCTTACAACGGCAACTGTTCATGAATGTTCAGCAGTAACCAGTGGAACGTACGAACGCTTTTTAGAGATTAATGGCAAAAAATATCACCATATTATTGATCCAAAGACTGGGTATCCAGTTAAAACGCATGTAGTAGGAGTTACGCTATTTACCCGTGATTCAGTTCAAGCAGAAATTGAATGTAAACGACTATTTTTCGCTGGTCAACCGATTCCAGGATGGAAAAATGATAAGGCTGGTCGTTATGGAGCAATATTTGTATATGCCGATGACTCAATTGAAAGAGTTGGGGTATAAAAATAGGATTCGGAAATTTCCGAATCCTATTTTTGTTGAGTTATCCTACTGTACGACTAATACCAAAAATTGTCTTAAAGACACCATTTGATAGTCCTGGAGTATTATAAATAATTACTCGTAAAATTGGTGAATCCACTGTTTGTTGGATAAACCAAGGATTTTGAAAAGCTTGGCACATCGATAGGGCAACGTAAACTAGAAAGTAAGCAGCAATGAATGACACCAGTGCACCAAGTACGTTGTCTAATAGGTTACTGATGCCCTTTTTAGTCCGATCACGTTTAGGTAGCCAGCCCTTGAATATTTTCAGAATCATCTTTCCAATAAACCAAATTACAAAGAAAGCCAAGAAACGATATCCTATTAGTTCAAGACTAATGTTGCCAGTTGTTGGAACTAGTTTCCCTGAAAATTGTTCGTAGAACCAATTTCCTAAACTATTTTGACCTAGGATGGCAGCAGCAAATACAATTGCACCAAAAATCATATTAATAACACGTTGAGCAAATCCCAGCTGGTAGCCTTTATAAGTTTGGTAGCCAAGATAAAGAATCACAATAAGCGTAACAATCATGAAATTTAACTCCTTTTGCTAATCATTATAGCCTATAGATTTTAATTTAAATACATATTTTTTGGGACTTAGTTGTTTTTTGACGATTCTTAAAAAATACTCCATAATTAAATACGTTAGTTTATGATCATAATAGTATTGTTAACCGACTTTAATTGCGGTAAATTAGGAGTGTGAAACTAGGTTTCACGGGTGAAAAATGAATCCAGAAATTTTTGCAAAAGAACTCGCAAAATATGGCTTTGAACTTAGTGATAATCAAAAAGGCCAATTTGCGACATACTATAATAAATTAATTGAATTTAATAAAAAAGTTAATCTTACCAGAATTACTGATGAAGACGAGGTTTATTTAAAACATTTTTTTGATAGCATTACACCTCTTTTGGAATTTCCCGACCTATTTAAAGGCGAAAAGACCTTGTGTGATGTTGGAGCAGGAGCTGGTTTTCCTTCCTTACCAATTAAAATTTTATGTCCTAACTTGCGGATTACAATTGTTGATTCTTTGGGTAAACGATTGAAATTTTTAGACGAATTAGTAAATGATTTAGACTTAGATGAAGTTACTTTAGTTCATAGTCGCGCAGAAGACGCAGGACAAAATAAAAATTTACGAGAAAAATTTGATTTAGTCACTGGACGAGCAGTAGCAAGAATGAGTGTCTTGAGTGAATACTGCTTGCCATTAACTAAAGTCAATGGAGATCTGGTCGCGTTAAAAGGACCTAAGGCACAAGATGAATTAGCAGAAGCTAAACATGCAATTGAAGTGTTAGGGGGAGAAGTTGAAGACGTTAAGGAATTAACTCTTCCTGATAGTGATGATGAGCGTACATTAATCATAGTCAAAAAAGTAAAGACTACACCAAAGAAATATCCGCGTCAGGCTGGTACGCCGAATAAAAAACCACTTTAAATTTGATTGGGGGATTTGAAATATGGCATTTTCATTATTTGGCAATCGTCAAAAAAAGATTCCTGAAAGTAAGCAGGTTCAAGAGATTGAATTAGATAAAATTATTCCTAATCGCTATCAGCCACGTCATACTTTTAGTGATGAATCAATTGAAGAATTAGCTGCTACTCTAAAAGAACAAGGGCTATTACAACCTATTATTCTTCGCAAGCCCGCTGATGGTCCTGAGGGAGAGTATGAAATCATTGCTGGAGAACGTCGTTTCCGTGCTGCTCAGTCATTAAATTGGACTAAAATTCCAGCAATTGTTGAAGATATGGATGATGAAAAAGCAGCCTCCTTGGCTTTAGTTGAAAATCTACAACGTGAGAATCTTAATCCAATTGATGAAGCGCAAGCTTATGTTCAATTAATGAAGGTTAATAACTTAACTCAAACCGAATTGGCTGCTCAAATGGGTAAGACTCAATCTTATATTGCTAATAAAATTAGATTGCTCAAACTTACACCAAAGGTACAAGGCTTTTTAATTGATAAGAAAATCTCACAACGGCATGGACGTGCTCTTTTAGCTTTGAATGGAGAAGATCAAGATACCGCTGTTAGTGAAATTGTTAAGAATGGCTTAACAGTAAAAGAAACCGAAGAGATGGTAAAAGATCTTGATGGCTATTTTGAAGCACAAGAAAAGGCTAAAGAGGAAGAATTTCAAGCAGATAAACCTAAAAAAGAGAAAAAAGCTAAGAAAAAGGTCCAAGTTCGAACAGCTAATGACTTTAAAGTACAAATAAATACCATTAAAAAAGCAATTAAGATGGCAAAAGATTCAGGAATGACTGTGAAATATAAAGAAGATAAAAAGGGAGATTCCTATAAGATTACTATTGAATTGCTTAAAAAGTAAGCAAAGGGGTAAATATGGTTCAAATTATTTCGGTTGCTAATCAAAAAGGCGGCGTTGGTAAAACAACTACAACAATTAATTTAGGTGCCAGTATTGCAAATCATGGTTATAAAGTTTTAATTGTTGATATTGATCCGCAAGGAAATGCGACATCTGGTTTAGGCATTGAAAAATCTTCTGTAGATAAGGATATCTATAATGTTTTAATTGATGAAATTTCTTTGTCTGAAACAATTCATCATACTGAGACTAAGAATCTTGATGCAGTTCCAGCTACGATACAATTAGCTGGTGCTGAGATGGAATTAACTTCAATGATGGCCCGTGAAACTAGATTAAAACAAGGAATTGATGAAGTAAGTCATGAATATGATTTTATTTTAATTGATTGTCCACCTTCTTTAGGACAACTTTCAATTAATGCTTTTACGGCTTCAGATTCAATTCTAATCCCAGTTCAAAGCGAATATTATGCAATGGAAGGCTTAAGTCAGCTGTTGAATACAATTCGCTTAGTTCAAAAGCATTTTAATAAAAACTTAGGCGTTGAAGGAGTTCTTTTAACAATGCTTGATGCAAGAACTAATTTAGGTGCAGAAGTTGTTAAGGAAGTACAATCCTACTTTAATAAAAAAGTTTATAAAACCATTATTCCGAGAATTACTAAATTGGCAGAAGCACCAAGTTATGGTCAACCAATTACAGAATATGCGCCGAAATCTCGGGGCTCACAAGTGTATGATTCCTTAGCAAAAGAGGTGTTGAAAGCTCATGGTAAAAAACTCTAAAGAACCTAAAAAACGTGGTCTTGGACGTGGATTAGAAGCTTTATTTGATGAAAGCCCGCAAGTTCAAGAAACTGAAGAAATTACAGAAATTCCTTTAGATGAAATTAGACCCAATCCTTATCAACCTAGAAAAACGTTTGATAATAAAAGCTTAAAGGAACTCTCTGAATCCATTAAAGAAAATGGCGTCTTTCAGCCAATTATTATTCGTAAATCAGTTAATGGTTACGAGATTATTGCGGGTGAGCGACGTTTTCGTGCTTCCAAATTAGCTAAGAAAAAAACAATTCCAGCTATTATTCGTAAATTTGATGAAGCACAAATGATGGAAGTTGCAGTTTTGGAAAACTTGCAACGTGAAGATCTGACACCTTTAGAAGAAGCTCAAGCTTATGAAATGCTTCAAAAGAATCTGGGCTTAACTCAAGCTGAAGTTTCAAAAAGATTAGGAAAGTCTCGACCATATATTGCTAACTATCTTCGTTTGCTTACCCTGCCACAAAAAACTAAGCGTCTTCTCCAAAGAGGAGAACTATCAATGGGTCAAGCAAGAACTCTGCTGGGATTAAAAGATAAAGATGGTATTGATGACCTAGCTCGAAAAGTAGTTAAGAATGGAATCACTGTCCGTCAATTAGAGTCATTAGTAGCTAAATTAAACGAAAAAGAAAAGAAGCCCAAGAAAAAGTCTATTAAAAAATCTGCTTTCATTCGGGCTAGTGAGTCTCAATTAACTAATAAATTTGGTACTAGTGTAAATATTACCGAAGGCAAAAAAGGAAATGGTCATTTAGCCATTGATTTTGCATCAACGGATGAATTAAATCGAATTTTGGATTTACTAGGAATTAATTTAGATAAATAATTAATAGGAGCTGATTTTTCATGTATCATTTGGGCGATGTAGTACAGATGAAAAAACCACATGCATGTGGTGAAAATAAGTGGGAAATCTTGCGAATGGGTGCAGACATTCGCATTAAGTGCTTAGGGTGTGGTCATTTAATTATGATGCCCCGAGCAGAATTCAATAAAAAATTAAAAAAAGTGCTGCATTCAGCAAATGATCCTGTTAACTTAAAAGAGGAACATTACGTTCCTAAGGAAAATATTGCTGTGCCACACTTTGAATAAAACCAATTAAGAGGAGAATAATATGTCATTAACTGCAGGTATTGTTGGATTACCAAATGTTGGTAAGTCTACTTTGTTTAACGCGATTACTAAGGCTGGTGCTGAAATGGCAAACTATCCATTTGCTACAATCGAGCCAAATGTGGGGATGGTTGAAGTTCCAGATAGTCGTCTAGCTCGTATTCAAGAATTAATTCCAGCTAAGAAGATTGTTCATACTACATTTGAATTTACTGATATTGCTGGTTTAGTAAAAGGTGCATCAAAAGGTGAAGGACTTGGAAATAAGTTCCTTGAAAATATCCGCCAAACCGATGCAATTGTTCACGTTGTTCGTGCTTTTGATGATGACAACATTACCTCAGTTACTGGTAAGGTTGATCCGGAAGAAGATATCAACACAATTAATCTGGAATTAGCAATTGCGGACTTATATGCAGTTAACCGTAGAATTGGAAAAGTTCAAAAGGTTGCTCAACAAGGCGATAAGGAAGCTAAAGCTGAATTAGCTGTTTTAAATAAATTAAAGCCAGTTCTTGAAGAAGGTAAAGCTGCTCGCTCAATTGACTTTAATGAAGATGAACAAAAGATCGTTAAGGGACTATTCTTACTTACTTCTAAACCAGTTATTTATGTTGCTAATATTGCTGAAAGTTCAATGGCTGATCCAGAAAGCGATAAGTACTACCAAATTGTCAAAAAACATGCTGAAAGTGAAAATGCAGAGGCTTTAGGAATTAGTGCTGCTACTGAAGAAGAAATTGCTTCAATGGATGAAGATGAAAGAAAAGAATTTCTTGAAATGGAAGGCGTTGAAGAGTCTGGACTTGATCGCTTGATTAAGGCTGCTTACCACATTTTAGGGCTTCGTACTTTCTTTACTGCTGGTGGTCCTGAGACTCGTGCATGGACTTTCCATGAAGGCATGAAAGCACCACAAGTTGCAGGTGTTATTCACTCAGACTTTGAACGTGGATTCATTCGAGCAGAAGTTGTTTCATTTGATGATTTAAATGAGCTTGAAACTATGCAAAAAGTTAAAGAAGCTGGAAAGCTTCGTCTTGAAGGAAAAGATTATGTAGTTCAAGATGGGGATATTATTGAATTTAGATTTAATGTTTAGGAGTTTGTTGAATGGATCCAAAAGATCAAAATAAAAGTAAAAATACTGAAGCTGCCAAGAACTCAACAGCAGGTAATGCGCAACAAGAAAAATTAAAAAAGGCACATGAACAAAATGCTCGTGATGAAGAGATTAAAAAGATGTCTCCGAAAGAATTGCGTAATAAGTTGAGTAATAAAAACCAAGATTACATTTTTCGTTTGGAGAAGTTTTTGACAGAAGATCAAAACTATACTATGGATCAAGTAGAGCCAGCAATTGATCAAATTTTGCCAGAAATTATTGTTGCGCAACGTAAAGGAATTCCAGCATCTAACTTATATCAAAAAGCTCCAAGAGAAAAAGCAATTGAAATTGCTAATCCTAAAAAAGAAGCACCTAAGACTAAGTTTTGGATGCATGCCGTAGATAATGGTTTATTATACTTTGTTATTTTTGCCGGATTCTTTGGTGTAGTTCAACTATTTAACAACAGTTCTAAGCAACAAGATGGTATGCAACAAATGGGTATTTTAACTGTTGCATCAGTTACAATTTTATTTGGTATTTTAATGGCATACTATAATGGTTTAATTACTAGGGATAAAAGTAAACGTCCACCAATGTGGCAAATTATTTTGATAGGTGTATTTTTAGTCGGAATCATAATGGTTTGGATTCAATTTACATCAATGCCATTTATGCGAGTGATTAATCCTGTATTAAACCCATGGGTTTACATTGTATTAGCGGTAATTGCCTTCTTTGTTCGCAGATGGTTCCGTCAAAAATACCATGTTGTTGATCCATTGCAAATTAAGCGTCAAAATGAAATTGCCGCTAGAAGACAAAATCGTCGAAATTAAAAACGTGACTATTTATTTAAATTAGTCTACAGTATAAATAAAAATAACAAATAATTTATTTGTTAAGGGAGTGAATAGACGGCGCGAGGCGTCTATTTATTTTTATCTTTTTTAAGTAAAGAACGGGGGTTTTATATGGTTAATGAGTTACGTAAGTCAATTAGACAATACAAAAAATTGTCGTTGACTTCCCCAGTCCTGGTTGCAGGTGAAGCTTTAATTGAAATGCTGATCCCGTACTTGGTTGGTATTCTAATTGATAGGGGAATTATGAAAGGGAATATGGGCTATATCAATAAATGGGGCCTAATTCTTTTTGTATTAACTTTAATTTCTTTAGCATTAGGTGCAAGTGCTAGTTATGTTTCTGCACATGCAGCGGCGGGATTTGCAGCTAATTTAAGAAAAGATATGTTTTATCATATTCAAGATTTTTCTTTTAGTAATATCGATAAGTTTTCTAGTGCTAGTTTGGTAACACGTCTAACAACAGACGTAACTAATGTTCAAAACGCATATCAAATGCTTATTAGAATTGCTGTTCGTGCGCCATTAATGCTAGTTTTTTCAATTATTATGTCAATCATTATCAGTCCTAGATTATCTTTAATCTTTGTGATAATTGCCCCAATTTTTGTCTTGATTTTAGCATTAATTATTAAAAGTGCATATCCTTACTTCCCACGTATTTTTAGAGGATATGATGCAATGAACCAAGATGTTCGTGAAAATATTCGCGGAATTAGAGAAGTAAAGACTTATGTTCAAGAAGAAGCCCAAATTGAAAAGTTTGAAAAGTCATCTGGTTTTATTTATAAACTTTTCTCAACTGCGCAAAAGATTATGTCACTTAATGCGTTAGTTGTAATGGCAGTTCTTAATATTTCAACTTTAGCAATCTGTTGGTTTGGTGCCAAAGAAATCGTTGGTGGAAGTTTACAAACTGGACAATTAGTTTCTATGTTTTCGTATTCAAACTCTGTTTTGTTTAGTTTAAATATTTTAGCTATGATCACTACACAATTAGTTATTTCTGAAGCTAGTGGTAAACGTATTGCAGCTGTCTTAACCGAAAAGCCAGCAATCGAAAATCCACGTAAACCTCTTAAAGACGTAACTAATGGAGATATTATTTTTGATCATGTTAACTTCAAATACTCACCAGATGAAAAGCACTATGCTTTAGAGGATATTAACTTACATATTACCCCTGGGGAAACAATCGGTATTATCGGTGAGACTGGATCATCTAAATCAACTTTAGTTTCAATGATTCCTCGTCTTTACGATGTAACGTCTGGTGCAGTTAGAGTAGCTGGCCATAATGTTAAATCATACGAATTGAAGACCCTTCGTGATAAAGTTGCAATGGTTTTACAAAAGAATGTTTTGTTTAGTGGAACTGTTGAAGAAAACTTGAAATGGGGAAACGAAAATGCAACACATGAAGAAGTTGTAGCTGCAGCTAAGGTCGCTCATGCAGATGGTTTTATCCGTGAAATGCCAGATGGCTATAATACAATGATCGAACAAGGCGGAAATAATGTTTCTGGTGGACAAAAACAACGTTTGACTATTGCTCGTGCACTTTTGAAGAATCCGGAAATTTTAATTCTAGATGATTCAACCTCTGCTGTGGATACGACAACTGAGCGTGAAATTCGTGAATCTTTAGCAAAAGACATGCCGCACACTACTAAGATTATTATTTCCCAAAGAGTTGTTTCCATTAAGGATGCAGATCGAATTATTGTTATGGATCACGGTAAGATTCAATCAATTGGAACTCACGAAGAATTAATGAAAACCAATGAACTTTATCGTTCAATTGCTAAGTTCCAAGAAGAAAATAATGCGGGAAAGTAGGTGAGAGTGAGTTATGGATCAAGTAAAAGAAAAAACACAACCTAAAGGAAATCGAATAAAAGTCCTTGGTCGTTTATTAAAATTAGTTTTAACAACGAGCCCTTGGATGTTAGTTGTTTCAATAATTACTATTATTTTAGCAGCTGCTTCTGCTGTAATTGGATCACTATTTATTGAGCGACTGATTGATACTTACGTAACACCACTCTTACATGAAAAAGTTCCGAATTATGGCCCACTTCTAAACGCAATTTTGGTAATGTTTGGGATTTATGCAATTGGCTTCATCTCTAACTATCTTTTCAGTATGTTAATGGGTGTTTTAGCTCAAAAAGTTCAGTTCCGTGTCCGTAATGAAACATTTGCTCATATGGAATCTTTGCCAATTGCTTATTTTGATCAAAATAATTATGGGGATATCATGAGTCGTTATACTAACGATATTGATACCTTGATGCAAATGATTTCGCAGTCATTGCCGCAATTCTTAAATTCAGCATTGAGTTTGATTTTTGTTATTGTAGCCATGTTTAGTTTAAGCTGGCAACTAACTTTATTCTCATTTATTATTTTTGCTTTATCATTTGGAATTGTTAGATTTTTAACTATTAAATCTAGTTATTACTTCAAAGTACAACAGAATAAATTAGGACAAATCAATGGTTATAACGAAGAGATGCTTAATGGTTTAAAAGTTATTAAGGTCTTCTCTCATGAACCTGAAGCTGAAGAAGGGTTTGATAAGTTTAACGAAGAGTTACGTGGAGCTTCTGGAAAAGCTAATACATATGCAACAATCCTATTCCCAATTATGGGTAACATGGGAAACTTATTATATGTATTAATTGCATTTATTGGAGGAGCAGCTGCAATTAATGGTTGGGCTCCACTAACCTTAGGTGCAATTGCTTCATTCTTACAGTTATCGCGTCAATTTAGTATGCCAATTGCTCAAATTTCACAGCAATTGAACTCAATTGTTCTAGCTTTAGCTGGTGCTCAAAGAATTTTTGCACTAGAAGATGAACCATCTGAAATTGATAATGGGGATGTTATTATGTCTCCTAATCAAGAAGTTAAGAATAGCTGGTACTGGGATGTGCCAGAAAAGAATGGCGATATTAAAAAAGTTCCAATTAAAGGTCACATTGTCTTTGATCACGTTAACTTCTCATATGTTCCAGAACATCAAATCTTGTATGATATTAATATCAATGCCAAACCTGGTATGAAAGTCGCTTTGGTTGGTGAAACGGGAGCAGGCAAGACGACTATTTCTAACATGCTTAACCGCTTCTATGAGATTCAATCCGGAAAGATAACCTATGATGGTGTTCCAATTTCTCAAATTAGAAAAAATGATTTGAGACATTCTTTGTCGATTGTTTTACAAGAAACTCACCTCTTTACTGGAACTATTATGGATAATATTCGTTTTGGTAAACCTGATGCTAGTGATGATGAAGTATATCAAGCTGCGCGTTTAGCACATGCAGATGAGTTTATTCATGAACTTGATGACGGATATGAAACTGTAATTGATGGTGATGGCGGCGATTTGTCGCAAGGCCAAATGCAACTGCTCAGTATTGCTAGAGCGATGATTGCGGATGAACCGGTAATGATTCTAGATGAAGCAACTTCAAGTATTGATACTAGAACTGAACGTATGGTTCAAGCCGGTATGGACAACTTACTTGCTGGTAGGACAAGTTTTGTTATTGCTCACCGTTTATCAACAATTGTTAACTCAGATCTTATTTTGGTTCTAGACCATGGTCATATTATTGAACGTGGTACCCATGAAGAACTTTTGAAACAAAAAGGTTACTACTACGAGTTGTACACTGGTAAAAAAGAATTAGATTAATTAAAAATGGAGTCTAGAGATTTTTTCTAGAGTCCATTTTTTTATAATTCTTTAAAAACGTGGTTTAATTTAGGTAATTAAAAGGAAAACAGGTAAAATATTAATAATAGATTTTTTAATGTGATAAATAATTATAGATAAGGAGCAATCCTCATGAAGATCTTAGTTGTTGATGATGATAAAGAAATCGTTGAATTATTAAGTATATATTTAAAAAATGAAGGTTATGAGCCAATTGCTGCCTATAGCGGTAAAGAAGCTTTAACGAAACTTTCTACTAATCCAGAAATTGCATTAATGATTCTTGATATTATGATGCCACAAATGTCAGGAATTGAAGTTATCAAGGAAGTTAGAAAAGATTCAGAGATTCCAATTTTAGTGGTTTCTGCTAAGACTAGTGATATGGACAAGATTCAAGGCTTGATTACTGGAGCAGATGACTATGTAGTTAAACCATTTAATCCATTAGAAGTAATGGCACGTGTAAGATCACTTCTTCGTCGTAGCCAGAAGGAAGTAAAAGATGATAAGCCAGATGTATTAGAAGTAGGACCTTTAGTGATCAATAAAGATTCACATGAAGTTAAAACTTTAACTGGTAAGGTTATCCAATTAACTGCCTTAGAGTTTGGAATTTTATATATGCTTGCTAGCCATCCTAATCGAGTTTTTAGTGCTGATGAAATCTTTGAAAGAGTGTGGCAACAAGAATCAGTAGTTTCTGCTAAAACTGTTATGGTACACGTTTCTCACTTACGCGATAAGATTCAGAAAGCAACTGATGGTGAAGAAGTTATTCAAACAGTCTGGGGAGTAGGCTATAAAGTAGAGGCTTAGTAGGGATGAAAAAGCAGAAAGTAATCCTAACCACAAAAGAAAAAAGCGAACTTTTCGGTGAAGGCGTAATAACCGTTATTTTGCTTTTACTATTAAACCTTTCGATCATTATCTTGATTAACCTAGCTGTCTTAAATGATCCAAGATTAGAAAATGGAATTTTCTTTTTGAAGAAAACCATTACTTTTGCTAATGGGATGCATTTATGGTCTTGGCAACGGCTTTTTATTAGTTTTATGTTAGTCGGTGATGTCATTGTAGTATATTGGCGGTTAATCAGAAGATATCGACAAATGCAATTACGTCACGTTATTGAAGAATTACACTATATTGCAGATGGACATTTTGACCATCGAATTCCTTTTGTAGTAAAGACAGATTTGCAAAAAGTGATTGATTCAATTAATGCGTTAGTTGATAGTACTGTTGCTTCAATGGAAGAGGAGCGGCAGATAGAGCAATCGAAGGATGACTTAATTACTAATGTTTCTCATGATATTAGAACACCATTAACTTCGATTATTGGCTATCTTGGCTTATTGAAGAGCAGTGAGTTAAATGAAGATCAAACTAAGTACATCCAAATAGCTTATGATAAAGCTCTTCAAATGAAGGCTCTAGCCGAAGATCTATTTGAATATACTACTCTGCGCTCTTCGACAAATAATAAGCTGGTTTTAGCACCGCTGCATGTTAATTCGATGCTTGAACAAGTATCTGCTGGTTTTGAATTAGAAGCTGAAAAGAAAACCATTACTTTTAATGTGATAACTAGGCCAAGAGATCTCGTAATTGATGCAGATGCAAAGATGATTGTTCGAATGTTAAATAATTTGATTTCAAATGCCTTAAAGTATGGACATGGAGCAACTGAAATCAACTTAATTGCAAATAGGGTAAATAACAAATTTGTAGAACTTAGAGTTGAAAATAATGGGGAACAAATCCCTAAGAAATCTTTGCAAAAGATCTTTGATCGTTTTTATCGTGTCGAAAGTTCAAGAAATTTAAAAACTGGCGGTACTGGATTAGGGCTAGCGATTACAAAAAGTATTGTTGATCTACATGGTGGAACCATTAAATGTCAGTCAACAGCAGAATTAACTAGTTTTATTATTCAACTACCACTCAATAGCCCCCAAGAGAAATGATGGTGTGCTATAATTTAGGCTGAATTGATTAAAAAATTAGGGAGAAAAAATGAGCGATTCTAGCATTTCTTTAAACACTTGCATCTTAATATTGAAGGAACACCACTTGCTTAAATCAAGTGCTGTTCAAGATGCAGTTCCAACTAAGATGGATTATATTTCATATGATTCACGTGATATAAAAACAAATACTTTGTTTTTCTGTAAGGGTAAAGGTTTCAGACCTACTTATTTATCAATGGCTAAAGATAGTGGTGCTACTTGTTATGTAGCAGAACAGCCCTATCCAGAAGGTAAAGGAATGCATGCTTTAGTTGTTAGAGATGTAACTAAAGCTATGGCTCTTTTATCAGCTGCATTTTACAGATTTCCACAAGATGATTTATATGTTGTAGCGTTCACTGGTACTAAGGGTAAGACAACCTCTGCTTACTTCTTAAAAGGCATGCTTGACCAAATTAATGGAGGTCGTACAGCCTTATTCTCATCAGTAGATGACATTGTCGGACCCAAGCCTGAAGATAAGTTTAAGGCAAGTTTGACTACGCCTGAAAGCTTAGATTTATTCCGTGATATGAGAACTGCTGTTGATAATGGTATGACTCACTTGGTAATGGAAGTTTCTAGTCAGGCATATAAGAAGAACCGTGTCTTTGGTTTAACTTATGATTTAGGATTTTTCTTAAATATTACTCCAGACCATATTGGACCAAATGAACACCCTAACTTTGCGGATTACTTGCACTGTAAGTTGCAATTAATGGTTAACTCACGTAAGTGTATTATTAACGCAATGTCTGATCACTTCGATGAGATTTACACAGCAGCTACGACAACTACTAATCCAGATAGTATTTACCTATTTGCAAGAAACGATTTTGAAAATCCTAACTTAAAGCAACCAATTGACTTCCGCTTCCAATCAGTTGAAACTGATATGAAAGAGACTGAATTCAAACTGTTCTGTGCTTCTGAAAAAGCTAAGAAGTTACCAATTGCTGGAGATTACACTCTTCAAATGATTGGTGATTTCAATGAAATGAATGGTACAGCTGCTATTATTGGTGCTGGACTTGCTGGTGAAAGCTATGAGGAATGTGCTAAGGGTATTCGCCACGTAACTATTCCTGGGCGTATGGAAGCTTTGCCATCAAAGAATCATGGTACTGTGATTGTTGATTATGCACACAATAAAGCATCTATGATGGCCTTAATGGGTTTTATGCAACGTGAGTTTAATAATCCTAAGATTATTGTGGTTGTTGGAGCACCTGGAGATAAGGGTGTATCTCGTCGTCCTGGATTTAGCGAAAGCTTAACTGCTTATGCAAATAAGGCATTCTTAACAACAGATGATCCTGGCTTTGAAGACCCAATGGATATCGCACAAGAGATTGATGCTGGCATTGATCATGAAAAAGTTGATGTCACAATTGAATTAGATCGTGAAAAGGCAATTCACGATGCAATTGCCATGTCTAATAAGGATGATATCGTTTTGATCTGTGGTAAGGGTGCTGATCCATTCCAAAAGATTCGCGGAGTAGATACACCATATCCAACTGATATTAAAGTTGCTGAAAGTGTAATTAATGAACTAGAAAAAGATGACGAGGAATAGGAATGAAACACTTTTTCTCAATTATTGGCGGAATGGGGACAATTGCAACTGAAAGTTATGTCCGCTTAATTAATCATCGAGTAAGAATTGCTAAAGATCAGGATTATTTGAACTACATCTTAGTAAATGATGCTCAAATTCCTGACCGAACAGCATATATTATGGATCATAGTAAACCTAACTTTTTCTATGATTTAAAGGATGATGTAGTAAGCCAAGCCAAGCTTAATCCAGATTTCTTTGTAATGCCATGTAATACTGCGCATTACTTTTATGATGATCTGGCTGCATTAACTGATGTACCATTTTTACATATGATGCGAATTGCGGTGCATAAGTTTGTGGATGATTTTCCTAGTGAGGAAAAGATTGGCTTAATTGCAACTGAAGGTTCTATCTATGATCATCTGTATGTGGATGAACTAGAACGTGTTGGCAAGAAGGTAGAACTAGGCGGTCCAGAAATTCAGCCAATGGTTAACGAATTAATTTACAGCGATATTAAGGAAAAGGGTATTGTTGATCATGATTTATACCATAAGATCTTGAAGACAATGCATGATAAATATGGTTGTAAAGTGATTTTATTGGGATGTACTGAATTGTCTCTTGCTCAAGAAAAAGCTCCAGACCATCCTTATAATGTGATTGATCCGCAATCAATTATCGCTGATGTTTCAATTGAACTTGCTTTGAAGATACGTAATGGGATGGATCCTAAAGAAGCTACTGCAAAATATATGTATAAATAAAGATAAATACCTCTCAGCTTTGGATAGTTGAGAGGTATTTTTGGTATATTAGCAGCTATTGAGAAAAAATATTGATATAATTAAGCCTAACTTTAATAAAATTTACTTAGAAAGAAAAGACTATGTTACAAGTAGAGAACTTAAATAAAAGCTTTGGAAGCAAACAAGTTTTGTTTGATATTAACTTCAAAGCAGATAATGGGAAGATATTAGGCTTAATTGGTAAAAACGGTTCAGGAAAAACGACTCTTTTTCATAGCATCCTAAAGTTTGTTAAGTACCAAGGAAAAATTATTATTGATGGTCAGCCTTTTTCAAGTCGTGATTATAACTCTGTTGGCTATTTGCCTGAAGAGCGGAGCTTAATGCCAAAATTAACTGTTTTAGAGCAAGTGAGTTTTTTGGCTAGTTTAAAAGGAATGAAAAAAGATGAAGTAAAAAGTGATTTGCAAGATTGGATGCAAAAGCTAGAAGTTAAGGGTCAGATTACTGATAAAATAAAGAGTTTGTCTAAAGGTAATCAACAAAAAATCCAATTAATTGCTACTCTTATTCATCAGCCAAACTTAATTATTTTGGATGAGCCTTTTAGTGGGCTCGATCCAGTAAATGTCGAAATAATTAAAGAAGTAATCTTACAAGAAAAGAAACGCGGAGCTACTATCCTATTTTCGGATCATGATATGTCTAATGTTGAAGAATTGTGTGATGACGTAGTAATGATTAATAATGGGCATATTGTGTTGAGCGGTGCTGTAAATGATGTTCGCAATAATTTTGGCTTAACTCGATTGTTTATCAGAACGGACTTGAATCTTGATAATGTTAAAAATTTACCTGGGGTTGAAAATGTAGTTTTACAAAATAACGGTATCTACAAACTTTGGTTAACAGACGCTAGTTATGGAGAAGAAATTTTTAATACACTTTCCCATGGAAAATACTTGCGAACTTTTGATCAAGAACCACCAACTTTAGATGAAATTTTTAAAATGAAAGCTGGTGAAGATAATGAATAAAACTTGGTTAGTTGCTAAAGAAACATATCGTAGAGAAGTGAAAAATTGGTCATTTTTATTAATGATTTTCGCACCATTTCTTGTATTATTGATTTCTTTTTTCTTTGGAATGAGTTCATCTTCAGCTTTCGATAGTAATACAACGGTAGGAATAGTAAGTCAAAATCAGAGTATAGTTTGGCCATTAAAGAAAACAGAAGACTTTGATGGATATAAAAATAAGGCAAAAGCTGAAAAAGCCTATAAAGACGGTGATATTAGTGGTTATATTGTGGTTAAAGAGACTTCTACTCAATTAGTCGCAAATTATTATGGTACTGAAAGCCTTGATAATGATGTTAAGACTAAGTTGTTCAGAGTTTTAAACGCTCAACAGCAAGCACTTAATCTAAGAAACGCTAAGCTCAGTGAGGAACAGATGCAGTCACTTTCTCAAAAAGTTAAATTTACTGAGAGGACCAATGATAAAAAGTTGAATGCAAGTGATGAAAAGAACTTAAAGACCGCTACTTTTTGGATCTTAATCTTTGTTTTATACTTTTTAGTTCAAACCTATAGCACTATCATGGCGCAAGACATTGCGAGTGAAAAGGGAACTAAAATTATGGAAATGATCTTTTCAAGCATGCCTGGTGGAAAGTACTTCGATGGTAAAGTGTTAGGTATTTTCCTCGAAATTCTTACTCAACTGTTAATTTATGCTGTGATGTTTTCTGGCTTTTACTATATGGCTCCCCATATTGATGGAGTAAAAGATAAATTTGCTCAAATAAAGCCTGCTATCGATCAAGCTTTAGGACAAATAATTTCTTGGGGACTCTTATTCGTCGTACTTGGCTTGATCCTATACATCGTTTATGCGGCTGTTTGTGGCGCAATTGTCACTAAGGCTGAAGATGCTAACAAGTCTGTACAACCTTTAGTTTATTTAACTTTACTTGGATTATTTAGTAGTATGAGTTTATCTAATAATCCTGATAGTATTTTTGCCATGATTATGTCTTACGTACCATTTTTATCATCTTTCCTAATGCCCCTTCGCCTAATTAAAGGAAATGCGACTGGCCTAGAAGCAGTCATCTCTCTAATAATTTTATTCGTATTTTTACTGGGATCGATTTGGTGGATTAGAAAAATCTACCCAAGCCTTATTTTACAAACCGATGATAATGGAATGTGGAAGAATATGAAGCGTGCCTTACAAGGTATTAAGGAATAGAAATTTAGCTACTCAACTTTCAAAAGTTGGGTAGTTTTTTGTGATAAAATTGAAAGCGAATACAAAAGGGTATAGAGGCTTAATATGAATACAAATAGTTTGAAAACATATGCGATTAATAAAAACAAAATAAAGATAAATTTCACTAATTCTAGTCTTGAATTAACAATCTTAACACCTGAGATAATCCGTGTATTTCAAAATCGCGGTGAACATACTAATTCATATGCAATTGAAGGAAATAAGGCAATAGACACTAAATTTAAAGTTGAGAAAAAGAATAACTATCTTGAAATAAAAACTTCAAAATTAATCATTAAAGTTTATCACGATAAAAAAATAGATGTTTATGATGGAGAAGAAAATCCTTTAATTATTGACTATCAGGGCTCTCGAATTCCAATTGACCGACAAGTAGATTCTAGCCAACAAAAGTTGGCCGAGTCGGAAGGACATGAAGTAGTTACTAGTAGAGGAAAAGATGACCACTACTATGAACTAGTCAAAGAATTAGCAGACGATGAGCAATTTTATGGTTTAGGCGATAAGACTGGGTTTTTAAATAAACGTCACTATGCCTATGAAAACTGGAATACAGATAATCCCGAGCCGCAGGTGGAAAGTTTTACTCGTTTATATAAGTCGATTCCATTTTTAATTGGATTGAAGAACAATCATCCATACGGGATTTTTTTCGATAATACTTATCATAGTTACTTTGATTTAGGCAAAGAAAGTAATAACTACTACTACATTGCAGCTGATAATGGAAATATTGATTATTACATTATTGGCGGCAGTGACTTAAAAGAAATTGTTAAAAACTATACTTACTTAACTGGCAAGACACCATTGCCGCAAAAGTGGACATTAGGTTATCAACAATCTCGTTGGGGATATAGTATAAGTGCTGAAAAGGTAGAAGAAATTGTTACTAAAATGCGCAAATATCACCTGCCCTGTGATGCTATCCATTTAGATATTGATTATATGGATGGCTATCGAGTTTTTACCTGGAGGACAGATACCTATGATGATCCGAGAAAATTTATTGATAAACTTCATAAATTAGGTTTCCATGTGATTACAATTATTGATCCTGGTGTCAAAAAGGATGATAGTTATCAGATCTACCAAGAAGGAATTAAAAAAGGATATTTTGTAAAAGCACCGAATGGTCAAGTTTATGTTAATAAAGTTTGGCCGGGAGATGCTGTTTACCCAGATTTTGGTCGTGGAGCAGTCAGAAAATGGTGGTCAGAAAATTGTAAGTTTTTAGTTGATTTAGGTGTTGATGGAATCTGGGATGATATGAATGAACCAGCGTCATTTAATGGAGAAATTCCGAAAGATATTATTTTTAGTGATGAAAAAAAGAAATCAACACATGCTAAAATGCATAACGTTTATGGTCACAATATGGCTAAAGCAACCTATTACGGCTTAAAGAATTTAACAGGTAAACGCCCATTTGTGATTACTCGTGCTGCTTATGCGGGAACACAAAAATACTCCACAGTTTGGACCGGGGATAATCAAAGCTTATGGATCCATTTAAAAATGATGATTCCGCAGCTATGCAATTTAGGAATGAGCGGTTTTGCTTTTTCTGGGACGGATATTGGAGGATTTGGTGCAGATACTACACCAGAACTCCTAACAAGATGGATTGAGGCAGCAGTGTTTAGTCCTCTTCTTCGAAATCATGCTGCTATGGGCACACGGTCGCAAGAGCCATGGATCTTTGGAGAACCAACTCTATCGATATACCGCAAGTACTTACATTTGCGATATCATTTTATTCCATATCTTTATGATTTATTTGCTCAAGAAAGTAAGACAGGTTTACCGATTATGCGACCTTTAGTTTTAAACTATCCAACTGATCCAGCAGTTAAAAACATGAATGACGAATACATGGTTGGTACAAATATTGTGGTAGCACCAATTGTTGAAGAAGGTAAAAACTGTAGAACTGTTTATTTGCCACAAGGTGAATGGATTGATTTTTGGAATAATGTTACTTATAGCGGTAATACTACTATTTTAGTCAGTGCCCCAATTGACAAGCTACCCTTATTTATTAAGAAAAATACTATTTTACCGTGGGGAGAAGTTAAAGAACATATTTCTTCTAAACCAGATGAAAAAATGATATTTAGAGTATTTGGTGAACATGGTAAATACATTCATTATCAGGATAACGGGACTGATTTTGCATATCAAAAAGGTGAGTATAATCTTTATGAAATAAAGGTTGATGATGGTAAGGCGACTATCAGTTTGAAAATTAATGGTTATAAACCAATTTATCAGAGAATTGAGATTAGGATTACTAATGAAAAAATGAATTTTATTTATAAAGATAAAAAATATATTCAGGTTAATTAATTTAATGAAAATGGGCTAGTGCGATGTTGTGCTAGCTCATTTTTATATAGAAAACTTTTCACTTTTAATAGTCTCAGATTTGACTAATATTGAATGAATATGAATGATTTTGACGAAAGATGATTGATTTTATATCTGAAAGCGTTTATCATATTAAATGAGGTGATGATGAACGATGCTGACCGAGGAACGTCAACAAGCTATAGCAACCTATATTAATAAACACAGTATCTGTCGTGTTAATGAATTGTGTAAGTTGACTAAGTCATCAGAGTCAACAATTCGCCGTGACCTCATTGAATTAGAAAAGCGTGGCGTGATTGTTCGTGTACACGGAGGAGCACGCTCACTGCAAGATTATTCACGTGATGTTGAACAACAAGTGAGATTTAATCTTAATGTTGACAATAAACGTGAGATTGCACGTTTTGCTGTGATAAATCATGTTACTAATGGAGATCATATTTTTCTTGATGCTGGAACGACAACTTATGAAATGGTGCCATTCTTGCGAGAAGTTAATGATTTACATGTAGTTACTAATGGCGTTGATGTTGCACTGGCATGTTTAGATAATGGAATTTATACTCGCTTGTTAGGGGGCGAGGCGAAGATTGAAACGCATGCAGTAGTCGGCAATACTACCATGAAGCAACTTCAGGAAATGAACTTTACTGTTTCCTTTATTGGTGCTAATGGTTTAACCGCAAAAGGGCAATTTACTACACCGGATCCTGCTGAAGCTGGAATCAAGAAGGCTGCAATTAAGCAGGCTAAAGAATCTTTTATTTTAATGGATAGTAGTAAGATTGGTGCAGCAAATTTTGCAAGTTTTGCACATATCAATGAGGCAATACTCATCACTAACAATTTAAGTACAGGTAAAGAAAATATCTTACCTGAACAAATCAGAGTTGAGGAGGCTCGGTCATGATTTATACTGTTACAGTTAATCCAGCATTAGACTATGTTATGCAATTAGAAAAGGTGGAAGCTGGTAGTGTTAACCGTTCAAATGATTGTCAATTTTTAGCTGGTGGTAAAGGAATTAATGTTTCTCAAATTTTGAACCAACTTGATGTTGATAACACTGCTTGGGGATTTGTTGGTGGTTTTACTGGCAAAGAATTAGTTCGCCAATTAAACGTTAAAAAAATTGAAAGTGATTTTGTAACTATTTCTGACGATACCCGTGTTAATGTGAAAATTCATGCTCAAAAAGAAACTGAAATTAATGCGGCTGGTCCAAAGATTGATGCACAAGAAATTACTGCATTTAAGGCGCGTTTGGATGATCTTAATGAAGGCGATATTGTTGTATTAAGTGGTAGTTTAGCACCAAGTTTACCAACTGACTTCTATGAACAATTATTACCAACTATCAGAGAAGCTGGTGCTGAATTTGCAATTGATACTACTGGGGAAGCTTTACTTGCAACTTTGAAGTACCACCCATTAGTTATTAAGCCTAACCATCATGAATTAGCAGCTTTATTTGATACAAGCTTTGCTAATGATCAAGAAATGCTTGAAGCAGCTAAGAAACTTTTAGACATGGGTGCACAAAACGTCATGATTTCTATGGCTGGCGACGGTGCATACTTAGTAACTAAGGATCATATTTACCATGCAAGTGCTGCTGTTGGTACTGCTGTTAACTCAGTTGGCGCTGGAGATTCAATGATTGCCGGCTTTGTAGGTACTTATTACAAGACTCATAATATTGTTGAAGCATTGAAAGTCGGATCTGCTTGTGGTGGTGCTACTGCATTTACTGAAGATATTGCAGTTAAGAGTCAAATTGATGCTGTTTTACCACAAATTACAGTTGAAGAAGTAAAGTAGTTAAAACTAAATAATACAGTTAGGATAGGGAGTTATTTTCATGAAAATTGAAGATCTTTTAAGTCCTGATTTAATGATTATGAATCTGAAGGCTACTACTCAAGAAGAAGCTATTAAAGAAATGGCTGATCTTGAAGTAAAGCAAGGTGTTGTAAATAACGAAGAGGAATTCATTAAATCAATCTGGGCTCGTGAAAAAGAATCAACAACTGGTATTGGTGAAGGAATCGCCATGCCACACGCAAGAAACAAGTACATTAATCGTGCCGCTGTTTTATTTGCAAAAAGTCCTAAAGGAATTGATTATAAAGCTCTTGATGGACAACCAGTTCATTTATTCTTTATGATTACTGCACCAGCCGGTGCTGATAACACACACTTACAAGCTTTAGCTAAGTTATCAAGTTTACTAATTAATCCAGATGTTGTTAATGCTTTAAAGGCAGCAACTACACCAGAAGAAGTTATTGATATCTTTAAAAAGGCTGAAGCTGAAAAGGATGCTCAAGATAAGGCCGATGCCGAAAAGAGAAAGGCAGAAGCTGCAAAAGAAGCAGCTAAGCCTACTAGCGAACAAAAGCCTTTAATTGTCGGTGTTACTGCATGTATCAATGGTATTGCACACACTTACATGGCTCAAGAGGCTTTAATCAAGGCTGGTAAAAAATTAGGCGTTGATGTTCGTATTGAAACGAATGGGTCTGAAGGTGTAAAGGATAAGCTTACTCCAGAAGAAATTAAGCGAGCAAAAGGTGTCATCATTGCTTCTGATAAAAAAGTTGATATGCCACGTTTCAACGGAAAAGAACTTGTTATGAAGCCTGTTGTAGATGGTATTAATCATCCAAAAGAATTGATTGAAGATATCTTAGAAAACAAGGCTCCAATTTATCATGCTGATAGCAGTGCAAGTTCTAGCGATAATGATGCAAAAGAAAAACAAGGTTTGTGGGCATCTATCTACAAGAACTTAATGAGTGGTATTAGCCACATGCTTCCATTCGTTATCGGTGGTGGTATCTTAATGGCCATCTCCTTTATAGTTGAAAACTATATGGCTGGTGGTGCTAAGAACCCTGCATTTATTTTCTTAAATAGTGCTGGTAACTTAGCCTTTGCATTTATGGTTCCTGTATTAGCTGCTTATATTGCTGAATCAATCGGCGACTTACCTGCCTTGATGCCAGGTTTTGTCGGTGGATATATGGCAGCCATTGTTAACGGCACTAACGGCTTACAAGTTAACGCACAAGCACATGCTGTATCTCCAGCTGGATTCTTAGGTGGTATCGCTGCAGGTTTCATTGCTGGATATATGATGATTGGATTGAAGAAGTTATTTGCTAAACTTCCAAAATCAGTAGAAGGTATGAAGCCAATGTTGCTTTACCCAATTTTGGGCTTGCTTTTCATTGCTTTGATTATGTTCTACATCATCAACCCAATCTTTAGTTCAGTTAACTTTGCTATTACCCACTTCTTGAACAGTATGGGTACTGGTAACCTTGTAATTTTAACAATGATCTTAGCTGGTATGATGGCTATCGATATGGGTGGTCCTTTCAACAAGGCTGCTTATGTCTTTGCTTCAGGTGCATTTGCTAACGATCCACATTCTGCAACTGCTGCAGTTATGATGGCTGCTGTTATGGTTGGTGGTATGGTTCCTCCATTTGCTACTGCAATTGGTACTACTTTCTTTAAGAACCGTTACACTAAGGAAGAGCGTCGTGCTGGTGTGTCAAACTGGATTTTAGGTTTCTCATTCATTACTGAAGGTGCTATTCCATTTGCCGCAGCTGACCCAGGTCGTGTAATTCCTTCCTGCGTAATTGGTTCAGCAGTTGGTGGTTTACTTGTTGGATTATGGCATATTCAAGTACCAGCTCCTCACGGAGGACTATGGGTATCACCATTATCTAACCACATTTTACTTTACTTCGTTGCTACAATTGTTGGTTCTATTGTAGCTGGTCTAATTATGAGTTTCTGGAAGAAACCTGTTTCTGAAGACCCAGATGAATAAAAATAATTAATTAAAAAGGATTAAACTAGTTGAATAAAATAGTTTTATGAAAAACGCTACCTCCGGGTGGCGTTTTTTAGTATAGTGGAGGGTGGATAATAAAAGTGGAAAGTGAGACTGAAAATGATTAAGCTTATTGCAACTGATATGGATGGTACTTGGCTAAGAGAAGATAAGACTTATGATAAGGAACTCTTTGAAAAAGAATTTCAAATTATGCAGGATCGTGATATAAAATTTGTTATTGCAAGTGGCAATCAGTATGAAAATATCCTCGATCGTTTTCTAAAAGCTAATAAGCATATGTACTTTGTGGCTGAAAATGGTGCTTTAGTAGCTCATGGAAATGAAATTCTTCAAATATCTGATTTATCTGACGAAGATTATCAAACCATGCTTGAAATTGTGGAAAAATTACCATATAAGGCTATTGTTGCTGGTGTAACTAGTGCATATGTTGAAAAAAGCAGTGGAAAAGAATTTGCGGAAGATCTAAAAAAGTACGTTAAGAAAATTCAAGTTGTTGATAGCTTTAACGATATCGATGATCGTATTTTTAAAGTAAGTCTTCGTGTTCCAGAAGATGAGATGCCTAAGGTCTTAGATAAACTTAGAGAAGATTATCCACAGATTGGGTTTGTCTCAGGTGCAAGTACTGCTATTGATATGCAGACTAAAGGAATGAATAAAGCTGTAGGTTTAGAATATTTAGGTAAAAAGCTTAAGATTAAATCTAGTGAAATGGTAACATTTGGTGATAGTGGTAATGATGTTGGTATGCTTAAGTTTGCAGGTACCAGCTTTGCTACGGCTACCGCTCTTCCAGATGCAAAGAAAGCTGCTAATCAAATTATTGGATCTAGTGAAGAATCAAGTGTGCAAAAGAAAATTCTTGAGTTACTCTCATAATTAAATGTAGGTTGAGATAGGTGAACAAGTTGAACGATCAAATTATTCGAGTTATTAGAGCTTTAAATCATCCCATTCGAATTCAAATTCTTTATTACTTAAATGACAATCAAAAAAGTAGTGTAAATAACTTGGTAAAACAGTTTGATGTTAGTCAGCCAGCTATTTCTAGGCACTTAAGAATCTTAGAAGAGGCTAAGCTAGTTAAGAGTGAGCAAGTTAAGCAAGAGCGGTACTATAGCCTAGAGGACAAGCACGTTATTAAGATTTTAGATGTCTTGAGACGGCATGTTAACGAAGATTTTTAGTTTAAAAGCTTGAATAATTACAATAACTTTGGGTATTTTTTCTGAACCTCTTTGACAAACATATAAAAATATGTTTATATAAAGATGTAATTTTAGAAAAGCATTAAATTAAGAATTCAGCAAAATTTTTATTATTTACACTTATTGGTAGCATCAAGTCTGAGACGTCTTGATGCTATTTGTCTATCTATAAAATGGTTGACATAATAAAAAAAGTAGCTTAGTCTAACTTTAAGTTAGAACTTATGCTGAATTTTCTAACTTAATGCTTTTTTATTTTGCACAGGAGGATATTTATGCAAAATTTTAAATCTAAAATTACAAAATTCATTTCTATTATGGGATTAGTAACCCTCGTATCATTGATAATGGTAGGATGTTCGAATAAGCAGAACTCTACTAGTCAATCAGATAAAATTTCGATAGTTACAACAACTAATGTCTATTCAGATATAGCTAAAAATATTGTTGGAAAATATGGTACAGCGACTGCAATTATCGATAAAAGCAGCGTTGATCCACACGATTTTGATCCAACAACAGCAGATGCTAAAAAGGTAGCTCAAGCAAATATTATCGTTGCAAATGGGTTAGGTTATGATTCGTGGATGAGTAAGCTAGCGAAGTCTGTTGATAAAAAGCCTGTCTTAGTTGGTGAAGACTTGATGGGACTAAAGAGCGGTGATAATCCGCATATTTGGTACAATTTAGATATGCCAACTAAGTATGTTAATTATTTAGTTAAACGATTATCTAAGTTGGATAAGAAGCACGCCGCTTATTTTAAGGAAAATGGCGAAAAATACTTAGCTAAGATTGATAAAATTAAAAAGCTAGTTAAAGCTAATAAGGGTGATCAAAAACCAGTTTTTGTTAGTGAACCAGTCTTTGACTATGCTTTACAAGAAGCTGGTTATAAAATAGGCGACAAGAAATTTGAAGAAGCTATTGAAAATGGTACAGATCCTAGTCCTAAGACAATTAACGAAATGAATAATGTTATTAAAGAAAAGAAGATTGCCTTTTTTGTTAATAACACTCAGGCAAGTAGCTCCACAGTTAAGTCTTTTGTGAAACTTGCAAAAAAGAACAATATTCCAGTTTTAAATGTGCGGGAAACTATTCCTAATAACACTACTTACTTAGCTTGGATGAAAGAAAATTATCAAAAACTAGCTGATATTCAAAATAATTAAATAGGATTAGTTTATTAGAAGAAGAGGAGTAGTGATATGACTGATATATTAACAGTTAAAGACTTGGGGATGAAATTTGAGGATAAGGTGATTTTTAAAGACTTAAATTTCACTCTATCTAAGGGGTCAATGACAGCTCTACTTGGTGCAAATGGTACAGGAAAAACAACTTTGATTAGAATTTTGATGGGAATGTTACAACCAACGACGGGATCGTTTAAATTTGCGCCAGATACAAAAGTGGGGTACGTACCACAGTTTAGAAATCTAGATGCTGATTATCCCCTCTCAATTCGGGCTTTTGTAGAACTTAATACTCCTTTATTTAAGAACGCTCGGGTAAAGGCAAGAGTAAATCAAATTTTAAAAGAGACTCATTTACTAGATATTCAAAATACTAGGATGGGCGAAGCTTCCGGAGGTCAAAAGCAGCGTGCATATTTAGCTCAAGCTTTGTTAGATAAACCAGACTTCATTATTTTAGACGAGGCAACAGCTAGCTTAGATCCAGTTGCTAAAGAAGAGTTAATGTCATTGATTAAGCACTTAAACGAAAAACACGCAATGACTGTTTTGTTTACAACTCATGACATTCCTCTAGCTAAGAAATATATGAAAGATTATCTTTTATTTAAAGATAAAGGCTTAGTTGCTGGTAAAATTAAAAATTTAAATGAGGAGGTGGGTGAAGAATAATGTTTGCATATGATTTTATGCGTTATGCATTTTTAGCCAGTACTTTTATTGCTATTACCTGTGGAATAGTGGGTGTATATGTTGTAGCTAGAAGTTTTTCATTCTTAGCTCACACTCTTTCAGAAATTGGTTTTGCCGGAGCTGCTTTTGCGGTTTGGATTGGTTGGGTTCCACTCTGGGGCATGGTTCTTTTTACTTTGCTTGGCTCAATCAGTGTTGGCGAATTATCCATGAGAAGTGATCAGAAAGAATCCGCAATTAGTGCGATTTCAGCCTTGTTTATCGGCTTGGGTGTACTATTTTTAGCCATTGCCGGTGGTAATAGTCGATATGCGACTAACATCTTATTTGGTTCAATTATTGGAGTTGATAGAGACGGAGTTATTCAACTAGTTGTTCTTTCTCTCTTTGTATTAGCAATAATTTTCTTAGTTTTAAGACAATTAAATTATGATTCATTCGACCATGTTGGAGCTGTTAGTCATCATATTAATACTAGTTTAGTCTCAGTAGTATTCTTAATAGCCTTGGCTCTAGCTGTTTCGATTGGTGCGCAAGTTGTTGGTTCATTGTTAGTATTTATTTTACTAACTTTACCGTCTTCCAGTGCACGTTATTTAGGTAAAACTATTCTAGCCATGCTTTGCTGGTCAGTTGGAATTGCCTTGTTTGGAGTTTGGACGGGGTTAGTTTTGGGCTATATAACTAATTTGCCTGTTACATTTTTCATTTCGATTATTGAAGTTGGAATTTATTTATTAGTTTATGGTATTCATGCCATTAAGAAATAGTAATTAGATTTAAAACCTACAAGAGTAGAAAATGCTTTTGTAGGTTTTTGTTTTTAAATTTCCCTAAAATGTGGAAAAACGATAAAATTAAACAGTATTACTTTTTTAAATGAGGAAAACTATGTGGATAAATTTCTTATGGGCATTATTACCAATTTTATGGTTAATAATTTCGCTCGGAATAATTGGAATGTCCGCTTCAAGAGCTTGCGTAATTGGCTTAATTATTACAATTGCGGACGCAGTTTTACTGTTTAAGCAACCGGTACTTAATACCTTATCAGGAGCATTAGAAGGCATTATCATGGGAATTTGGCCGATTATGTATGTAATTCTGGCGGCACTTTTTGTCTACCAGATTACGACTGAATCAGGCAGTATGCAGACGATTGAAAAATTGCTGTCGTCAATTACGACTGACAAAAGAATTCTAGTGTTAATAATTGCTTGGGGTTTTGGTGGATTTCTTGAATCTATTGCTGGCTTTGGTACAGCAGTGGCAATTTGTGCTGGAATTTTGATTTCATTAGGTTTAGAGCCAATTCAAGCCTCTGTGATTTGCTTAGTTGCTAATAGTACAGCAACGGCCTTTGGAGCAATTGGCTTGCCGGTTCTGACGTTAGCTGAAGTAACTAATCTTAATGATGTGCGATTAGGATTTATTGTAACTTTGCAATTAGTTGTTTTAGTGATTTTAGTACCGTTTATTCTGGTATTTCTTACTGAAAAGAGTATTAAGGCATTTAAGGGGATAGGCTTTATTACTTTGATGTCAGGACTTGGAATGGCGATTCCGCAAGTCATTATTGCTAAGTTTACAGGTGCAGAACTTCCAGCTTTAGTTGGTTCATTGTTTTCAATTTTGATTACGGTGTGGCTCACGAAGCGAAAGACTGGTGCAGTAGAAGAAGTAGAAAATGAAAGTATTAGCGAGATTATAAAGGCTTGTTCACCATTTATCCTAGTCTTTATTTTTGTATTACTTGCTTCTTCACTTTGTCCACCTGTGAATAACTTTTTAACTAGTGTAACTACCCATTTACATATTTATTTAGGAAAGAATCCTAATGATTTACCAATTAACTGGCTATCATCTCCAGGAACGTTGATTTTATTAGCTGGCTTAATTGGTGGAAAAATTCAGGGATTGAGCTTTAATAAAATGTTCAAAATTTTGGTTAAAGTTTTAAAGACAATTGGCATGACGACTATTACTGTGTGTGCAATTGTTGGTTTAGCTAAAGTAATGGTTTATGCGGGGATGACGAATGCTTTGGCTTTGGCCTTAGTAAGTTTGCTTGGACCAGCTTACCCATTATTTGCACCGTTAATTGGAGCGCTTGGAACATTCTTAACAGGTTCTGCTACTTCAGCTAATGTCTTGTTTGGTAATTTACAATACTCAGCTGCTCAATCTTTGGGTGTAAGCAAGTACTGGATTGTAGCATCAAACATGACAGGAGCTACGGCAGGGATGCTGTCACCTCAGAATATTGCAGTAGCTACTGGTGCGATTAATAAAGAAGGCTTAGAAGGAAAAATTCTAAAAGAAACCATTAAGTGGGGAAGCTTATACTTGTTGATTACTTGTGTATTTCTTTATTTAGGTGGTTTGTTTGCTAAGCTGGTGTAATAAAAAAGTTCTTAACCTCATATTTAATCTTTTTGTTTATCGAGACTTTATATTCTTTTTCTCTGTAATTTTAAACCTAAGAAAGATGATAAATTTTATGACTTTTATCATATATATTTTGATTAGGATAAGGCGAAACTAATGAATAATGGTAGTACTTTGAAACTGATTTCTGATAAAGAGCTAGAAAAGATCGTCGCTATGTATAAAATAAAATAGCTAACGAAAAAGCTGGTAGAAATAAAATCTACCAGCTTTTTCTATGTTAAATGTGAATCTTACTTTTCAGCGTTTAATTCATCTATAATTTTTTCAAATTCATTAAGACGCTTTTCAAAAGTATCAAAAGCATCCCTCAAGTAATCAGTCTTAGTCATATCAACGCCAGCTCGTTTCATAATTTCTGTTGGGTAATCTGAAGAGCCAGATTTTAAGAAATTAATATAAGCGTCACGTTCTTGGTCAGTACCGTGAACAACCTTATTAGCAAGTGCAGTTGCGGCCGCAAAACCAGTTGCGTATTGATAGACATAGAAGTTGTAGTAGAAGTGAGGAATTCGTTCCCATTCTTTAGCAATTTCCCCGCCTGGTTCAACGCTATCGCCATAATATCTTTGATTTAACTTACCATAAAATTCATCAAGTACATCAGCTGTTAACGGTTGTCCCTGTGCATCAGCTTCATGAATAAATTGCTCAAATTCCGCAAATTGAGTTTGACGGAAGAGTGTGCCTTTGAAAGAGTCGAGATAGTGGTTCAAAACAAATGCTCGTGTCTTAAGATCGGTAATATTATCTAAGAAATATTCAGTCAAAATATTCTCATTAGTAGTTGAAGCAATTTCAGCAACAAAAATTGGATAATCACCATAGACGTAAGGTTGAGTGTTTCTTGTATACCAAGAGTGGACAGAGTGACCAGTCTCATGAACTAGGGTGTAGAGTGAATCAAGGTTATCTTCCCAGTTAAGGAGTTCATATGGATCAGTATCGTAGGCACCACCTGAATATGCACCAGTTACTTTATTTTGACTTTCAACTACGTCAATTACGCGGTTATTAAAAATGTAATCAACGTGCTTTAAATAGTCTTCTCCTAGTGGAGCTAAGGCCTTTCTAGCTTCTTCTTTTGCTTCGTTAAAGTTATAAGAAAGGACAGGTTCACCAGTTAACGGAACATACATATCATACATTTGAAGATCTTTTAAGCCTAAAATTTTCTTTCTTAGTGAAACGTAGCGGTGAAGTAAGTCAAGGTGGCTGTTTACTTCTTTAATTAATGTATCGTAAACGGCTGTTGGAACACCATTTTCATTTAAAGCAGCTTCTCTAGCTGAATTATATTTATGCACACGAGCATTAAAATTGTGAGCCTTTACTTCGCCTGATAAAGTTGAAGCGAGACTGTTTTCAAATTGACTATAACTTGCGTACATAACATCAAAAGTATTTTTACGTACTTCACGGTCTTGAGATTGAATCAAAAGTGAATATAAACCATCAGATAGTTGAATCATATCACCGTTTTCGTCTTGGACATAGCCAAATTCCATATCAGAATTAGTTAAAACGTTAAACGTATTAGCAGATGTCCCCATTGCATCTCCTGCGGCAGCAATAATCTTTTCTTCATTTGCAGGCAAGGTGTGAGGACGTTTTTGAGTAATTTGCTCAAGACGGTGTCTATAGTTTTCTAAGCGAGGTTCATCTTGTATAAATTTAGCTAGAGTTTTTTCTGGAATGGATAAGATTTCAGGATCTACAAAAGATGTTGCAGCTGCCATTTGATTAGCTAAGCTTTGGACTTTAGCTACAAAACCAAGGTAGTGATTATTTTTGGTATCGACATCACTTGACATTGTAGCGTAAACATACACTTTTTCAAGGCGTCGATTTACTGCTAGGATTTCTGTGATTCCTTTGTAAAGATTTTTACCAGACTTAGCTAGCATTCCTTTGAATTTATTTAGATTTTTGATTTCTTTAGCGACGTGATTATATTCTTGTTCCCATTCTTGATCGTTTTTAAAAACACGACTTAAGTCCCATTTGAGGTCATCAGATACTTCATTTCTTGTTGGAAGAGCCATATTTTTTCCTTCTTTCTGTGATACAAATTTTATTAATCACCATTATAGAACATTATTTCGCTTGCTAAAAAATAAAAATTTTTTAATAATGAAACTAATGCGCTTAACCAGTGATTTTTGTAATATGAAAAGGTAAGCAAATAGTCAGAGGAGTCAAAAATTAATGAGACCGGATGCACCTAATAAACCAAGTAAAAAACTGAAAAGAAATAACGTTTTTGCGGCGAATAAAAAAGACATTAAAGATGGAAATAGCTTTGCTCGTTTGGTAGGTCTCTTAACAATTTTGCTTGTATGCGGAAGCGTAGCTTATTTTGCGCATGCATATTTCTCTGCTATGAGTTCAGTACAGCAAGCTTATCGTGGAACTGGAAAAACTTCGCAGTTAATATCTCAGAAAAAGCCAATTTCGATTCTAATTCTTGGGGTTGATCAAGGAATTGAAGGTAGGCATGATCGTGGAAATTCCGATACGATGATTTTGTCGACAATGAATCCGCAAAAAAAAGAAGCAACAATGACATCAATTCCCCGTGACCTGTTAGCTGATATTAAGGGAGACGGAAGCGGAGAAGGAAAATATTATATGTTCCGGGTGAATTCAGCTTATCAAGTGGGTGGTAGTAAAGGGGCTACAAGAACAGTTAGTGCGCTTTTAAATACGCCGGTTAACTATTACATGGAAGTTAACATGAAGGCCTTAGAAAGCATGGTAGAGGCTCTAGGAGGGGTAGATGTAAATGTTCCATTTACATTTACTTATCACACGCATTTTAAGAAGGGAAAGCAACATTTAAATGGTAAAGAAGCTCTAGATTATGTCCGAATGCGTAAGGAAGATCCACGAGGAGATTATGGACGCCAGATGCGTCAAAGACAGGTAATTAACGATATTGTGCGTAAAGGAATGTCGGTTAATTCCATTACTAATTACCGTAAAATCCTCAAAGTCTTTGCCAAATATGTTAAAACTAACCTAACTTTTGATGATATGCTCTCAATTGCAATGAATTATCGGGGATGTACGCAAGACATTAAGAGTGGCTATATTCATGGACATAACGTCTGGATTGGAGCAGCTGCCATGCAGGTAGCCCCTACTAAGGAATTACAGCGAGTGTCAGACTTGGTTCGCTCTAGCTTAGGATTAGAGAAAGAAAAACTGCGTAACCAAGAAACTAGACAGAACAGTTTGCAACAGGGATTAGACTGGGATGATCCTGAAGATTTTAGAAATTATGTAATTTACGATAAAAATTCAGATACTATTCCATGGGATGGAAATTAAGAAAAAAGCAACTAGCGAAGCGCTAGCTGCTTTTTTTAGTATATCTGTTGATGATTCTATCTTAGTGATTTTGGCTGCCAACTGCAACTCCTATCGTAAAAGTTTTAGTTGCCAAGTTGTGTATTAGGATTTTCGTGATTTAGTCTTTTTTCTTCAAATTTGATATCAGCTAATTTATTTTCTTTATCTTCTTGAAGTTGTTCTTCTTTGAACTTTTTGCTGAGAAGAGTTGGCTTAATTGTATTTTCAACTAGGCTTTTAGATACGTTAAAGTTAGTATCTTGATCAGCTGCCTGTGATGTAACTGAATTTGTAAGAAAACCAAAGCCTAATAATGCAATAAGTGCTACTGAAATTCCCTTCTTATGTGTCAAAGTGTTTACTCCTTTTAAGTCTAAATTTAATAATAATTGAATATGAATCGTGTTACACTAGTGGATATTTAAAAAGTCGTTTTTAATTTACTTAACAAACTGTATTATATAAGAGGATTATTGCAGTAAAATAAAACGAAATTTACAATTTTTTACAAAAACGTCAATCGCGTAAATTTAATGTAATATTTGAAAAATCAATGTAATAAAAAGGATGATGAAATATGAAGCAAACTAAGTATTTTCCAGTTGTTTATGGGGTAATTTCTGCACTTATTGCATTTATTGCAGTGTTTTTTATTGCGCAAAGAACCTTTCATTTATCTTTGCCAATGGCTACTTTAAGTGCTGGAGTTTTTGCGACATTCTTTTATGTTCTTTCATATTTTAGAGGACACGCTTCCTATGAAATTAAAGCAATTGTTGCTAGGTATCACTTAACAGACCAAGAATTAGCTGAGATAACAGGCATGAAGGCAAGCGACTTCCCGATTTATCACAATAAACTTCAATTAATTATTCCAAAAAGGCAATGGCCAAGAGTATTAAATGCACTACAAGAATACGACCAAGAACAAAAAAGTAAGATAACCGATCAAGAAAACGAGCAAGATGAGAGGAAACAATGAGTTTACTAACAGTTAAAAATTTAAGCCAAACATTTATTGATAAAACTTTATATGAAGATGCAAATTTTGTTTTAAATAAAGAAGACCATATGGGGGTAACTGGTCAAAACGGAGTTGGAAAATCAACTTTAATTAAGATTTTAACTGGTGAAATTACCCAAGATGAAGGTGAAGTTAAATGGCGGAATAAACTTCACGTTGGTTATTTAGATCAATATGCCAAGCTTGAAGCAGGCATGGGAATTAAAGAATTTTTACAAACTGCTTTTAGCGATCTTTTTGAAAAAGAAAAAGAATTAAATGATCTCTATGTAAAATATGGTGAAAATGGCGATAACGCTTTATTAGAAAAAGCTGGTAAGATACAAACTTTACTTGAAGAGAAAGAATTTTATGATATTGATACAAAAATTGATCGAGTGGCTACGGGATTAGGGTTAGCAGAATTAGGTTATGATCGGGATGTAGCAAAACTTTCTGGTGGACAGCGATCAAAATTAATTTTGGCTAAGCTTCTTCTGCAAAATCCTGATGTCCTAGTTTTAGATGAGCCAACGAACTATTTAGATGTTAATCATATTGATTGGTTGGCTGATTATTTAAACGACTTTGAGGGAGCATTTATTGTTGTATCGCATGATTATGATTTTTTAGGTCGAATTACAAACTGTATTATTGATATAGATTTTGGAACGATTACTCGCTATACAGGCGACTTGAAACATGCTCTTAGACAAAAAGAAGCGGATCGTGAAAGTTATTTAAAGGCATATGCTAATCAACAAAGAAAAATTAAAAAGACAGAAGCATATATTCGTAAAAATAAGGCTGGTTCCAGATCTAAGAGTGCCAAATCTCGTGAAAAGCAACTTGCAAAGATGGAAATTTTAACACCACCGCAAAATAATAAAAAGGCGCATGTGATTTTCCCTTATGTTGATACAGCATCTAATTTATTACTGCAAACGCAAGACTTAGTAATTGGATATGACCAAGCACTAGTAAAATCAGCATTTAATTTTTCTGTTGGAAATGGTGAAAAAGTTGCTGTGACGGGATTTAATGGGATTGGAAAGACTACTTTATTAAAAACGTTACTAGGCAAGCTAAAACCTATTTATGGAAACTTTGAATTATCTTCGACTGCAAAATTGGGATATTTCCAGCAAGACTTAGTTTGGCCGAATAAAAATATGACGCCTTTACAATATTTACAGGAAGAATTCCCACGTCTGCGTCCCAGAGAATTACGTCAAGCTCTAGCCAGAATGGGATTAACTGCACAGCAGGCTATGAGCCCTCTGAAGGAATTATCTGGTGGAGAACAAGAAAAAGTTAAATTAGCAAAAATGCAATTTGAGCCATCTAATTTACTATTTTTGGATGAACCAACTAATCACTTAGACATTGCTACAAAAGATTCTTTAAGAAAAGCAATTGTTGAATTTAAGGGTGGAGTAATTATTGTCAGTCACGAAAGAGATTTCTTTAGAGGAAATTGGGTTGATAAGACAATTGATATTGAAAAGATGAATAGTAATTAGAGGATAGAAATGGATAAAGAGCGTGTAAGTCAAGATTACGTTGCTGAAGTTTTAGATACTTGTTTAAAAGCGGGTAGACTAATGATTGAGGGTGGCAGTGAAACTTATCGAGTTGAGGATACAATGATGAGAATAGCACGCAATGCTGGTATTGCTGGAGCTAGATGTTTTACAACGCCAACTGGAATATTTATGAGTCTGGGTGAACATTCCTATACTCAAGTTACCCAAGTTAAGAAGCGAAATATTAATCTAGAATTAGTAGACCGTGTTAATGAATTATCGCGTGAATTTGCGGCTAAAGAAATAACATTAAAAGAATTACAAGAGCGGTTAAAACAAGTTTCCATTTCGATTCCAGATTTTCCTATTTGGCTTCAAATTATTGGAGCAGCAATTTTAAGTCCAACTTTAATGGTTCTTTTTATGGATGATTATGATTGGATTGATTTCCCGGCAGCTGCTGTAATTGGTGGTGTATCTTATGCACTTTATTTAGCTATTAAGCGCTATACTAATATTCGTTTTTTAGCCGAGATGGTAACTGCAATATTTATGGGTATTATTACTATTTTGACATGTAAAATCTTCCCTAAGCTTGTCGTTGATAATATTTTAATTGGTTCTTTGATGACTTTAGTGCCAGGAGTAGCAATTACGAATGCATTAAGAGATCTCTTTGGTGGAGACTTATTATCAGGGATGGCGAGAACTACGGAAGCAATTTTGACAGCAATTGCATTAGGTGGCGGCATAGGTATTGCAATTAAATTGTTATGGGGTGTGATGTAATGCCTTTTTGGTTAGAAATAATTATTAATATAGTGTTTGCCTGGCTTGCCTCTGTAGGTTTTGGGTTAATTATTAACGTTCCACATCGTGCACTATTCTTATGCGGAATTAGCGGTAGTGCAGGTTGGATTTTATATTGGTTAGCTAATAGAATTGGTGTTGGCCGTTTAGGTTCTAATCTTTTGGGTGCCTTGTGTGTGGGAATTCTAGGTTTAGTGTTTGCACGCATTAAAAAGTGCCCAGTAACAGTTTTTAATATTCCGGGAGTAGTACCACTTGTTCCTGGAGTGCCTGCTTATCAGGCTGTGCGTGCGATGGTTGAGGGACAATTATCTGATGCAGAAGATTTAATCTTACGTGTAGCAATTGTAACGATTGCAATAGCGATGGGATTTATGTTGGCGCAGTTAATTGGAGAAATCTTTTTCAAGAAGCGTCAAAATAGAAAAAATAAGAAAAATTTGGTATAATGTTAAGTGCGACGAGTCGAGGAAAACGCGAGATGCGTTCTTTGACAGAGATCATCTAGACTTGCGAAGTCAAAGCACGGGAAGTGCTGATGATGGGCTACTTTGGCTGTGAAACAAAGACCCTGACATACTTTTGTATGTTTCTCGCAAAAAAGACTAGCTTTCTTTTGAAAGTTAGTCTTTTTTAGTACTACAATATCTTTGAAAGTAACTTAATGAGGTAAAAACTTATGAAAATATCTATTCATCATATTGTAACTCAAAAGGTCGGTAATTCAGTTGGCTTTTCACTACCTGCTTCTTTTAAAGTAGAGGTAGGAACTGAGTATGCAATTCATCAGAAGTCTGATGGAAGTTTGATCTTAATACCGAAAATTTCTAATCCTTATACCTCCGATGCTAAATTTGAAGATGTACCAGGACCAGAAAGGGAAGCTTGGGAAAATATGGCTATGGAGGAATTACGTCATGCCGAAGAATAAATTTAAACAGGGAGATATTGTGTGGGCAGATTTTTCACCATCAGTTGGACAAGAAATGAAGGGAAAACATCCTGCTGTAGTAGTGTCGTCTAATTCATATAATGAAAAGACTAATTATCTAATGGTTTGTCCAATTACATCCCACGGCAACCATTTCCCTACCTACTTAGACTTGTTCGGATATCATATTCATGGTCGTGTAAATGCAGCTCAAATTCAAACTTTTTCTAGAATGAGATTGCTAGATGAAAAACCAGCAGATCATCTTAGACCAGAAGATATGCTTAAAGTAATGGAATTACTTAGTTTTGCTTTGCAACTTGATTAAACGAGTAGTTAATTTTTGTAGTTGCATGAAAAAGATTTATTGAGTATCTTAGTAATGAAAAAGGATACACAAAGGAATTTTTATCGTGAAAATTAAACAAGAAGAAATAACTAAAAAAATTGAAGAACAAGATTATCTTCAAGATCTTGAAACTCTCAAATATAGCGAAATAACTAAAACAAAATTAAGAAATATTGCAAGCAAAATGATTAGTGAAGCTGTTCAAGCTTTTAAGCACGATTCACTAATTCAAACTCAATTAGCAATTAGTGGAAGAAGACCAATGACTTTTGCACTTGAAAGTAATATCATTAATCTTCCATTTGCAAACTATAAGAAAATTAGCAATTTCTGTAATGATGAAGATGAATATGAAGTAAATATCTATTTTGAAACTATTTCTGAATATGTAAATGTTTCCCATTTTAGAATTGATATTTTAGGCTCAAGTGATGAAATAATTGCCGATCCAGATAAGTATAGTCAATTGTTAGTTCAGGCGATTGAAGAAAAAATCGAAGTTATTCGAAACTATCAAAAATCTGAAACCAAAACTAAGAAAGCAAAAAAATAAGGAGTTGAAACTCAACTCCTTATTTTTTTATTTCACGCATTTTAAGAATGGGATGCGCGTTTGTGTAAAAGAAGAAATCCTCAATCATTGCACTATCCATTATACCTGTTATAAGAATAGGATCTAGAATTTCAATATTTTCAGGATATTTTGGTTCTTGTCCTAAGTTCATTAGTGCCTTATTTAAGGTATAGCGGATGTAATGTTCTACTTTATCTTCTAGGCCGGTATGATGATAGAGAAGTTTTATATGATTGAGTTCATTATCGTATAATTTGTCACATAAATCGGATACCCAGTTATGTACAGTATCTTGTTCTTCTTTAGACAATTTAAAAAAGTCACGGCGAAATTTTATTCCTGTATAAATTCCGTTTAAAGCTGTAATTCGAAGGGCGTACTTAATTAATTCGGCTGTTCGTGGTAATTTGTGCTGACCGAATAAATAAAGTGGACCAAAAAAAGAAGAATGGTATAAGCCAGTAGAAATAAAAACATGCGCAGCTTTTTTATGGATAGAGTTTTCTGCTTGATAAACTGTATTTAAAAGCTTCATTTTCTTTTGTAAGTATGGATTATTATGTACCCATTCATAGGATTCATTTTGCTCTTCTTTGCTAGCGAATACATTTAAAGCATGACCATAAGCCTTATTATTAATTGATTCTAAATATTGCAATGCATTATATACAGCTGCTTCTTCATCAGAATTCTCGGCATCTTCTTTAATCTTTGATAGTGCCACTTTCATTTGAAGAGTAGAGGAAAGAGTTAAAGAGACGAAACTATGAAGAAGCATAGTTTGTTCGTTTTTTGGGAGATGAAAAAATTCATCTTGATCTTTATAAATTGGAACACGACGAGGTTCGTAAACAATATCGTTTAGTCTCGCCCAAGCAGCACGATCTACTTGATCTTCAACGGCATTCCAGTTACTTGCTTTGTAATAAGTTTTTTTATTCATTTTTTTGCCTGAAGTCCCTTAAGAAATTAATATTGCTAAGAGATGGATTTTGAATTGGGAGATCTTTTTGTGTGCCGTGCTCTTCTTTGCAAGCTTCTTTAACAATTTGGCGAACGTTTTTGACGTCGGCTGAATTGCCACTTAGTTCAAGTAAATAGAGGATTGGTACATGTAATGTAACGGAGATTTTTTTGGCTGTTTGAGCAAAAAGATCATTAAAGTTACGATTGCCGCATCCAATTAATCCTAGAAGATTCTCTTTATTATCTTTATATGTTAAAAAATCAACAACGGAATCCATCATAAAATCTTGATATGAAGGTAAAATCAAAATGTATTTATCATTCATTTGATATTGAGGATGAGCATCCTCAATTAGATGTGCATCAAGCCCCGTTTTATCTATGAACCGTTGCGTTTGTCCTGTAATTGTATAAAAAGCTATTTTTACCATAGTTTTGCCTAACGATATATACCAAAACTACCTTTTACATATTTAATTGTCGCGACTTTTTGCAATAAAGTCAAATCAAAAAAAGTTTTAAAAACATCCATAAGTACCGTATACTTAACTTAAAGAAAAATGGAGGCTCCTTTATGACACTTGGATGGAACATTTTAGGTATTTTGGCCTGGTTAATACTTGTTTTATATTTAATCTTTATTGTACAGAATATTCGTAAACGTCACTTAATGATGATTGTAAAAGACCGTAAGCGTTTTGAATGGAAAACAACTTTACTAGATATTTTAGAAGTTTTAATTCTATTATGCGGTGCGATCTATATGTTTAGCATCACTTTATTTTACAATCCAAATTTAGAGAATAAACAAGTTCTATCTAGTAGAGTGGACTACCAACCGTTGATTTTAACGGCTGGTAATAAACGCTCATATTATGTTACTGCTAGATCCGATAATAAGAAAGCTCCAATTCAGACTTATACTTTTTATAGTAATGGAAATAGAGTAACAGTTAGCAGCACCTATGCGACTATTTCTGATGGAAAGAATCCGATGTCAGTCCAAGCAGCAGCAATTCCTTATTCCGATAAGCAATTAAGACAAGCTGATGGACGTTATCAAAATGCTTATGTGGCTACTTATACCGCAACCTATAAAAAGAATTGGTACAATGGTTTAAGAATGCATGCAGGAAAGACTGCAGCAAAATATTATTTGATTAGAGTACCAGATCGTACTTTTGTTAGAGAATTAAAGTAATAAAAAGCTTTTGAAAAATAAAAGACCTTACTTCGATTAAGTCGAAATAAGGCCTTTTTTAGGCTCTATAATAAATCCTGTTGATGGATATCTATGATATTCTATCGACAGGATT
>CANOGU010000005.1 GCA_947565635.1 uncultured Lactobacillus sp.
AAAAATACCTCATAATTATTAGATTTTATGTCTAACAATTATGAGGCACTTCATTTAAGACCGAGCTTTTTATTTGAATTATATTTATTTATCATTCAACATGTATTGACGAGTCATTGGTAAGGTTTTACCAGATGGGCCCTTTGTTAATAGGTATTGAATAACATCAATGTTTCCTGATTCAAAGGAAGCTGCACAAGCTTGAAGATACATATCCCACATTCTTACAAAGCGTTCGCCCATCATTCCTTCAACCTCTGAACGATGGTCATTAAAGTTTTTATCCCAAATTTCAAGAGTTCTTTGATAGTGGCGACGAAGCATTTCCATGTCAGCAATTTGTAAGTTAGCTTCTTCAATTCTTGAGACAATTTCTACTAGGCCAGGGATGTAGCCACCTGGGAAGATATATTTGTTAATCCAGGCATTGGTAGCCCCGCCTTGTTGACGAGTAATACCATGAATTAAAGCAACACCGTGTGGCTTTAGGTATTTAGCAACGTCTTTGAAGTATTCTCCTAGGTTTTCTGAACCAACGTGCTCAAACATACCTACAGAAGTAACATAATCAAAATCACGATTACCTAATTCACGGTAATCTTCAAGTAAAACTTCGGCTTGATTTTCAAGACCCATGTCCTTGATCTTTTGGTTGACTAAATCAAATTGTTCTTGGCTTAAAGTGACTCCGGTAACTTTAAGTCCATATTCTTTAGCTGCAGTTAGCATTAAGGTTCCCCAGCCACACCCAATATCTAATAAAGTCTTACCTGGTTTAGGATCTAATTTTTGAAGAATATGATGAACTTTAGCGATTTGAGCAGCTTCAAGATCATCTTTATTACCATTAGTGAAGTAAGCACATGAGTAAGTCATAGTTGGATCAAGCCATAGTTTATAAAAATCGTTACCGATATCATAGTGACTTTGAACATCTTCTTGACTTTGTTTCTCAGTATGCTTTTGCTTAGGTAAAAATTTTCTAAATTTTGAAGCACGCATAAATGATTCACTACTTTCATATGCTGCTTCAATTAATTTTTGGATACTGCCCTTAATTTCAAGGTCCTTATCCATATAAGCTTCACCTAAAGCTAAAGAGGCGTTACTTGTTATTTCTTTAAAAGGAATCTTTTTGTTAAAAATAACCTCCACTTCCGGTGTGCCATTTCCATAAATTTCTGATTTTCCATCCCAGTACGTAACTTTTACAGGGACATTAAATGAATGACTAAGCATCATTTTATACAAAGGTTTTTCTAACATTATCGATTCTCCTTTTCTACACTAGACTATGTCATTTTAACACTAAAAATCTTGAATAATAAAAAAATTATTTTGCGATATAGTGAAAGTCAGGATTTTGTTCTTTATCTAGCTTGTCCCAAGCTTCTTCCAATTGCTGGTATAGAGCAGGTGTAGTTTCTTTATTAATCTTTTCGCGGCGTGGAATATAGATTGGATCACCAAAACAAATGTCTAAAGATTTTCTTTTTAGGAAGCCTTTAAAGGTCAACGGTCCTTGATAAACAACTGGCACTAAAGGCTTATTAGCCATTTTGGCAATAACAAATGCGCCACTTTTAAGTTCTTCAGAATGACGAGTTCCGGAAGGAAAAATAATCAAAGATAGATCACCTTTGCGTAATCCTTTAACAGGAATTTTAATTGCAGAAGGACCAGGATTATCGCGATCTACTGAAAAAGCATGTGCATGCACTAAAATAAATCTCAAAATAGGATTTTTAAAAAGTTCTTTTTTTGCCATAAACATAAATTCCATTGGACTTGCAGCCAAGGCAAAAAGAATTGGTTCCCACCAAGTTCGATGAGGGGCTACTAAAATATAGTTACCTTTTGGTATACGGTCTTTATGATGAACATGTAAATGTCCATTAAGTACCCAGACAATAAATCGGGCGATTGGGCGAATAATTTTATAAAACATGATCTTTCCTCCAATTTTATCTATAGTATTATACAATACAGCAAAGAATTTTTAGAAGGGTATAGAAAATGGATCTATTGAAACCTAATGAACGAATTGATTATATGTACAATGATGACCTACAAATCATCCAAGAAAAAGATGCGTTTTCTTTTTCTTTAGATACGCTTCTTCTTGGATATTTTGCGCAAAATAAAATACATGACAATTATAAAGTTGTTGATTTATGTAGTGGTAATGGGGCTGCTAGTATCTACATGTCCTATTTTAACCGGGCACATTATGATGCGGTGGAGATTCAAAAAGAAATAGCTGATCAGGCAAGACGAAGTATTAAATTGAATAAATTAGAAAATCGGATAGAAGTCCATTGTCTGAATGCATTAGATGCCCCGAAAAAATTAGGTAAAGATAAGTATGATGTAGTTGTTGTTAATCCTCCTTATTTCAAAGTTCCTAAAGGTCATATTGTTAATCCGGATGAAAAAAAGGCCTTAGCAAGACATGAACTAGCAATTAACCTTGAGCAAATAATTAAAGTATCAAGTGATCTGCTGAAGATGAAAGGCAAAATGTTTATGGTTCATCGGCCTGAGCGTTTGGGGGAAATTATGCACTATTGCTTAGAAAATCAACTGAGTGTAAAGTGGGTGCAACCATTTGTCTCTAAGAGAGAGGCAGATGCTAATTTAGTTGTGGTAGAAGCAATTAGAAATACTGCGAGTGATGGTTTAGTTTTGAGGGATGCCATTGTTGTTCATAATCAAGACGGATCCTTTACACCTGAAATAAAAAAAGTTATCGCTGAAAATAAGGAAGAAGAGCCTAAAAAAGAAAAATATTATTTTTACTGCTTATTGTGTAATGATGGAAGTTTCTATGGTGGTTTTACAAATGACTTAGCTCATCGATTAAAGATGCACAATGAAGGAAAAGGGGCTAAATACACAAAAACACGTCGACCAGTAAAAATGATTTATCATGAAGAATTTGATGATAAACAACTGGCCTTAAAGAGAGAATATTGGTTCAAACACCATTCAAGAAAATGGAAAGAAGAGTTTTTAAAAGAACATAATGTAAAATTTTAATTGCATTTATAAAATTAATTAGTTACAATGTTCAAGTATGCGTTTCGCATATTAAATTTATATCACATCAAGAGCGATTAAATTCCTAGGTGCCATTTATTGGTCAGAATTTAATACGACCTCTTGAGAGGAATTAACCAGGAGGAATTTTTTATGACAGTTGTTACTATGAAGCAATTGCTTGAAGCTGGTGTCCACTTTGGTCACCAAACTAGAAGATGGGATCCAAAGATGGCTCCTTACATTTTCACTCAAAGAAACGGAATCTACATCATTGACTTACAAAAGACTATTAAGATGTTAGATGACGCTTACAACTACGTTAAGGCAGTTGCTCAAGACGGTGGCGTATTCTTGTTTGTTGGTACTAAGAAACAAGCACAAGACGCTGTTAAAGAAGAAGCTACACGTGCAGGTCAATACTACGTTAACCAACGTTGGTTAGGTGGTACTTTGACTAACTGGACTACTATCCAAAGCCGTGTTAAGAGATTAAAGGAATTAAAGCAAATGTCAGAAGATGGCACTTTCGACGTATTACCAAAGAAGGAAGTTGCACTTTTGACTAAGGAAATGGAAAAACTTGAAAGATTCTTAGGTGGTATTGAAGATATGCCAAGAATCCCAGATGTTATGTTTGTTGTTGATCCTAAGAAAGAAAAGATCGCTGTTCACGAAGCAAACATTTTAGGTATCCCTGTAGTAGCTATGGTTGATACTAACACTGATCCAGATCCAATCGACGTTGTTATTCCAGCAAACGATGACGCAATTCGTGCAATTCGTTTGATTTCAGGTGCTATGGCTGATGCAATTATCGAAGGTAAGCAAGGCCAAGATGACAGCGAAGATGTTGAAAAAGAAATGGCTGATAAAGCAGCAGCTGAAGACGATGAAGAAGAATCCATCGAAGTAGTTGTTGAAAAATCAGAAGACTAATTTGTTTTTACTGTTAGTTCTGTAGGAGGACATATTAATGGCAAAAATTACTGCTCAATTAGTTAAAGAATTACGTGAACGTACTGGTGCTGGTGTTATGGATGCCAAGAAAGCATTAGTAGAAGTTGACGGTGACATGGATAAGGCAGTTCAATACCTTCGTGATAAAGGTATGGCAAAGGCTGCTAAGAAAGCTGACCGTGTTGCAGCTGAAGGTTTAACTGGCGTTTACGTTGATGGTAATGTTGCAGCTATTACTGAAGTTAACTCAGAAACTGACTTCGTTTCTTCAAACGATAAGTTTGTTAAATTAGTTAATGAAGCTACTAAAACTATTGCTGAAGGTAAACCTGCTGACATGGAAGCAGCTGAAGAATTAAAGATGGCTGATGGTACTACTTTGGGTCAGTCATTCGTAGATGCAACTGCTACTATTGGTGAAAAGATCGTCTTACGTCGTTTCGCTTTAGAAGAAAAAACTGATGACCAAGAATTTGGTGCATACCAACACAATGGTGGCCAAATTGGTGTTATCACTGTTTTAGAAGGTGCTGATGCAGCTACTGCTAAGCATTTAGCTATGCACATTGCTGCTATGAGTCCTAAAGTTATCTCACCTGATGAATTAGATGATGAATTCATCACTGATCAATTAGCTGTTATGAACCACAAGATTGATCAAGATAACGAAAGTCGAGCTTTGGTAAACAAGAAGCCATTACCACACCTTGTTTATGGCTCAGAAAAACAATTAAGCGATGATGTTTTAGCTAAAGCTAAAGAAGACATTAAGGCTGAACTTAAAGAAGAAGGTAAGCCTGAAAAGATTTGGGATAAGATTATTCCTGGTAAGATGCAACGCTTTATTGATGATAATACTCAAGTTGATAAGCAATTTGCAGTTTTATCACAAAACTACATTATGGACGACAGCAAGACTGTTGGCGAATTCTTGAAGGAAAAGGGAGCTAAGTTAGTTGCTTTCCAACGTTACGAAGTTGGCGAAGGTATTGAAAAGAAGCAAGAAGACTTTGCTGCCGAAGTACGTGAACAAATGAAGTAATTATTTACTTAAAAATGGGAGTAACGCTTAGGCGTTGCTCCTTTTTTTCGGTATAATATATTGCAGTGATTTTATGGTAAAATGATAAAAGCAATGAGGAGGTAAATTTATGAGTCAAGTTAAGTATAAACGTATTATTTTAAAAGTTTCTGGTGAGGCCCTTGCTGGTGAAAAAGGTACTGGTATTAACCCAGAGGTTATTAAGCATCTAGCTGAAGAAATTAAGTCTGTTCACGATATGGGTGTTGAAATCGGCATTGTGTGTGGCGGTGGAAACATGTGGCGTGGTGAAACTGGTGCAAATCTGGGTATGGAAAGAGCTCAGGCAGACTACATGGGAATGTTAGCAACAATTATGAATGGTCTAGCATTACAAGATGGATTAGAAAACTTGGGCGTTCCAACACGAGTACAAACATCAATTGAAATGCGTCAAATTGCGGAACCATATATTCGTCGTAAAGCCGTTCGTCATTTAGAAAAGGGCCGTGTTGTTATTTTTGGTGGTGGTACCGGTAATCCTTACTTCTCAACCGATACTACTGCAGCTTTAAGAGCAGCTGAAATTAATGCAGATGTAATTTTGATGGCTAAAAATGGAGTTGACGGCGTTTACTCAGCTGATCCTAAAGTTGATCCAAATGCTAAGAAATACTCTGAATTAACTCAACTTGATTTGATTTCAAAGAACTTAAAAGTAATGGATAGTACAGCTAGTTCCTTGTCTATGGATAATGATATTCCACTAGTTGTCTTTAATGTAAATAAGCCTGGTAACATCAAGAAAGTTGTTATGGGTGAAAATATTGGTACTGTAATCAAAGGTGATAAATAATGGCTAATGAAGTAATTGAAAAAGCAAAAGATAATATGAAAAAGTCTATCGCTGTATTCCAAAAGGAATTAGGTGGTATTCGTGCCGGCGTTGCAAATGCAAGCTTATTGGATGGAATTAAGGTTAACTACTACGGTGTTCCAACTCCACTTACACAAATGTCTAGTGTAAGTATTCCTGAAGCTCGTGTTTTAATGGTAACGCCTTATGATAAATCAACTTTAGATGATATTGAACATGCTATCTTAGCTTCTGATCTTGGAATTACTCCAGCTAATGATGGTACTGTAATTAGAATTGTTATTCCGCAATTAACTGGTGAACGTCGTCAAGAAATTGCTAAGCAAGTAGGCAAGCTTGCTGAAAAAGGTAAGATTGCTGTCCGCAATGTTCGTCGAGATGCAATGGATACTTTGAAGCGTCAAGAAAAAGATGGCGATATTACTGAAGATGAACAACGTAGTTTAGAAAAACAAGTTCAAAAAGTAACTGACGATGCTACTAAAGAAATTGATAAATTAGCAGATCAAAAGAGTCAAGAAATTACTCAGGGTTAGTTTAGGACTTGATAAGATATGTCAGAATCAAAAAAACCACTTAATCATTTAGCCATAATTATGGATGGAAATGGTAGATGGGCAAAAAAAAGACATTTACCACGTTTTGTCGGACATCGTCATGGTATGGATAATATTCGAAATATTGCTCTTGCCGCCAATAAATTAGGAATAAAAGTTTTAACACTTTATGCTTTTTCAACTGAAAATTGGGCTCGTCCGACTGACGAAGTAAACTATTTGATGCGTTTACCAATTGACTTTTTTGATAAGTTTATGCCGGAACTAATGGAAAATAACGTTCGGGTTAATATCATGGGATTTGTAGACGAATTACCTGAGAAGACATATTTAGTAACCCAAAAAGCCATGGCAGAAACAGCTAATAATACAGGAATGGTATTGAATTTTGCCTTTAACTATGGATCGCGTAGAGAAATAACGGCTGGAGTACAAGAAATTGCTCGTAAGGTAAAAGTCGGGGAAATTGATATTGATGATATTAGTGAAAAAATGGTCTCAGATCATTTGCTGACTCATTCTTTAGCTCCATATGAAGACCCTGATTTATTAATTAGAACATCTGGAGAAGAACGTTTATCAAATTTCTTATTGTGGCAAATGGCCTATACTGAATTTAGTTTTTCAGATAAATTATGGCCAGATTTTGATAAAACTGATTTAGAAGAATTAGTTAAAGATTATCAAGGACGTAATCGTCGTTTTGGAAAAGTATAATTTTAATTAGAACTGTAGAATTTTAAATGAAACAACGTGTAATAACAGCTATTGTAGCTTTAATTTTATTTATTCCGATTGTTTTAATGGGCGGCATTTGGATTGATGTCCTAGTTTGTGCGTTTGCAGCAGTTGGAATTAGCGAAATTTTTATTATGAAGAAGCAAATTATTGTTTCTTGGGATTTTATCTTGGCCTTATTAGCAACCTTGACTATGGCGGTCCCCGATTCATTCTTTAAATTTTTACCTGCGTTTTTAAATAAGTATGATATTTTTTATATCTTCGTAATGTTGATGCTCGTAAGAACGGTTTTGTCTAAGAATAAGGTTACATTTGATGATGCCGGAGTTTATACTTTGGCTGCCTTATACATCGGAACTGGCTTTCACTTCATGGCCGCTATTAGAAATGCCCATCTTGGATTAGCAATTTTAGGCTATGTATTTGCAGTTGTTTGGTCAACGGATATTGCAGCGTATATGGTGGGACGTAAGATTGGAAAGCATAAATTATGGCCAGTTATTAGTCCTAATAAAACATGGGAAGGATCTATTGGAGCAGTAATTTGTGCAGTAATTATCGCAGCAATTTATGTTACCTTAGTTCCTACTGGTAGGAATAATGCTATGATGATTGTTCTAGCCTTCTTCTTATCAATTGTTGGTCAGATGGGAGATTTAGTTGAATCAGCTTATAAACGCTTTTATGGTGTGAAAGATTCAGGTAAGATCTTGCCTGGTCATGGAGGAATTTTAGATCGATTTGATAGCATGCTTTTCGTTTTACCTGTTGTTGCATTTATGGGTATTTTATAGGAGAGCTACTGAATGAAAGGTATTTTAATCTTTCTAGTTGTTTTTGGGATACTTGTTTTTGTTCATGAATTTGGACATTTTATTGTTGCAAAAAAGTGCGGCATTTTAGTTCGTGAATTTTCAATTGGTATGGGGCCAAAATTGTTTCAAAAGATGCGTGCTAAAACCACTTATACTATTAGATGGCTTCCTTTAGGGGGATATGTGCGCTTAGCGGGACCTGATGATGCCGCAAAGATTGATCCTGGTACTACAGTAGTATTGCAGTTAGATGATCAAAATAAAGTTAAACGAATTGATGCATCAGGATCTCAAATGCCAATTGAAGGAATTCCAGTACAAGTCAATGCCGCTGATTTAGTAGATGCATTAACTATTCAAGGATATGAAAATGGTGATGAAGATCAGCTAAAAACTTATTCTGTTGATCATGATGCCACGATCATTGAACAAAATGGAACTGAATTGTTAATTGCACCCCGGGATACACAATTCCAAGAGGCCAGTGTTGGTAAAAAACTAGCTACTAATTTTGCTGGTCCATTCATGAATATTGTCTTAGGATTTGTTGTATTTATTATTTGGTCATTAGCAGCTCCTGGTGCACCGACTACAACAGTAGGTAGCACTATTGCTCATCAACCTGCTCAAGTAGCTGGCATCAAAGCTAATGATGAAATTATCGCGATTAATAATAAAAAAATTAGTAATTTCAATCAAATTGCTGCTGAACTAGCCGAAAGTAAAGGTAAGACTGTTGAAGTAAAGGTAAAAAGAGATAATAAGGTTAAAAACTTCTCTATAAAGCCTAAAGCTAATAAGATAGATGGTCAAAAAGTCTATCAACTTGGTTTTTATGGAAAGCCTGATAATAGTCTTGGTGCAAAAATTAGCCGTGGATGGAATACAAGTATTAGTACAACTGGTTTAATCTTTAATGCCGTAGGTAATTTGTTTAGACATTTTAGTTTGAACAAGCTTTCTGGACCAGTAGGAATTTATTCTCAAACTGTTCAAGTTTCAAACATGGGCTTTACATACTTGCTAGCATTTTTAGCAATGATTTCTATTAATTTGGGAATTGTAAACTTGATTCCAATTCCCGGTTTAGACGGTGGAAAGTTATTGCTTAACCTGATTCAGCTCATTATTCGAAAACCAATTCCTGAAGATAAGGAAGCAATTGTAGATGTAATCGGTTTTGTCATTTTATTACTGTTGATCGTTGCAGTAACTGGAAATGATATTTATCGCTATTTTATTAAGTAAATTTTTGGAGGAATAAATGCGTCAATCAAAATTTTTTATGCCAACGTTAAAAGAGGCACCTTCTGATGCTGTAGCAAAAAGTCACCAATTAATGCTTAGAGGTGGGTATATCCGTCAAGTGACTGCCGGAGTTTATGCATACTTGCCGTTAGGTTACCGCGTATTACGTAAGGCAGAAAATATTATTGAAGAAGAAATGGATAATATTAATGTACCTGAAATGATCATGCCTCATCTCTTGCCAGCAACTCTTTGGCAAGAATCTGGTCGTTATAAAAAATATGGCGCAGAAATGTTTAAGCTTCAAGACCGACATGGACGTGAGAGTTTGCTTGGGCCAACACATGAGGAAACTTTTACTGAAATTGTTGCTAAGAACTTAAAGAGTTACAAGCAAATGCCACTTGCTTTATACCAAATCCAAACTAAATTCCGTGATGAAAATCGTCCACGTTTCGGTTTACTCCGTGGTAGAGAATTCGTCATGTTAGATGGTTATAGCTTTGCAGCAACTCGTGAACAATTAGATGAACAATTTGATGATCAAAAATCAGCATATTTGAAGATCTTTAATCGTGCTGGTGTTACTGTTCACCCTGTTATTGCAGATTCAGGTACAATGGGTGGAAAGAACTCAACTGAATTTCAAGCTCCTGCTGCAATTGGTGAAGATACAATTGCTACTAATGAAAAAGGCACTTACGCTGCTAACCTTGAAATGGCTAAAAGTATTGATACTTTTAAACAAGAGCCAGAAGAAGCAAAAGAATTAGCTAAAGTAGCCACTCCAGGAATGGATACAATTGAAAAGCTAGCTGATTTTCTTAAAGTTCCTTCAACTAGAATTGTTAAGAGTATCTTGTACATTGCAGATGACCAAAAAGTCTTGGTTCTCATCCGTGGTGATAAGGAAATTAACGAAGTTAAATTAAGCCATATCTTAGATGCAGACGAAGTTAGAACTGCAAATGCTGATGAATTAGTAGAAATTACTGGTTCAGAAAAGGGCGGCGTTGGACCAATCAATGCTGACTGGGCTGATAAGATTATTGCGGATGAAACAGTCAAAGATTTGTACAATGTAGTTGTAGGTGCAAATGAAACCGACTATCAATATCAAAACGCTAATTTAGATCGCGACTTTAAAGTTGACGAATTTGCGGATATTCGTACGGCAAACGAAGGAGAACCAGATCCAGTTGATTATTTACCATTGAAATTTACTACTAGTATTGAAGTTGGTCATATCTTTAAATTAGGTACTTACTATACTGATACTATGGGTGCTGATTTCTTAGATAATAATGGTAAAGCTAAGCCAGTAATCATGGGCTCCTATGGAATTGGGGTAACCAGAATGCTGTCAGCTGCAGTTGAACAACACTTAACTGAAAATGGAATCGCATGGCCAAAAGAAATTGCTCCATTTGCCATTCATTTAATTCAAATGAAAATGAAGGATGAAACTCAAACTGAATTAGCTGAAAAACTTGAAAAAGAACTTTCAGCCAAGTATGATGTTTTATACGATGATAGAAATGAACGACCAGGTGTTAAATTTAATGATGCTGACTTAGTCGGAGCACCATTAAGAATTACAATCGGTCGAAAAGCAAAAGATGGTATTGTAGAAGTAAAGCGTCCAATGGATGAAAAGGCTACTGAAGTTAATATTTCTGATTTGGATGCTGTGATTACAAAAGAGTTAGGATAATTTTTGTGACAAAAAAGAACGAACTTTTCAAAAAACTATTAGATCAAATCAAGTTTCCTGATAAGTTTGAAGATAACGATATTGTCCAAAATGGTGAAATTGAAAACGTGGATGTATACGCTAATGAAAGAAAGTGGAAAATCCACGTTTTTTTTGATACACCATTAGATTTTGAAACTTATCGCTCTCTTAATGAACTTATTCATGAGACTTTTGAACCATTTGTGAATGTTGAATTATTAGTTCAAACACGCGATGGAAGTAGTAAAAAACTACCGGCCTACTGGACTTATGCCATTCAGAATTCAACTAACCTAAAACCAGCGGTTCGGGAATTTTTACAAGGACAAGCTCCTTATTTAGAAAAAGAAAAATGGCTAATTCCCACTCAAAACCAAGTAGTAAATGGCTTGCTTTCAGAACAAGTTTTAGCAGAACTAAATAAAGAATTCAGACGTTATGGTTTCTTTAATATCAAGTTTACAACGAAAGTTGATGAAACTAATATTGATGAAAATTTAAGAAGTCTAGAACAAGAGCAGGCTCAGCATGAGTCTGCTATGCAAGAATTCTATGAAAAACAACCGGCAGAACCTAAGAAAAAAATGCCTGTTAAGAGTACAAGAATGGGCAACAAAAAGGTCGATAAAAAAGCTAAATTTATTCAAATTAAAGACTTGGAAGATGGCAGTGGAAACGTAGCTATTGAAGGCCATATTTTTAATACTGATATTCATGAATTAAAATCTGGAAGTGTAATTTTTACTGGTGAGATTACTGACTATACAGATTCAATTAGCTTTAAAAAATTTGTTTCTGACAAAGATCAAATTGATTATCTAAAGGGAATTAAACCTGGCGTTTGGGCTAGAATGCAAGGTTATGCAGCTGATGATCAATATCAACATGACGTTGTTTTTAATATTCGAAACTTAGAATTAATTGAACATAAGGGTCGAGAAGAAAAGTATGAAGGAGAGAAAAAGCGTGTAGAATTGCACCTTCATACAAATATGAGTCAATTGGACGCAACTAGTACAGCGAGTGACTTTATCAAAACTGCGAAAAAATTTGGTCAAAAGGCAATTGCAATTACGGATCATGCAGATGTGCAATCTTTCCCAGAAGCTTATCATACTGGTGCAAGCGAAAAAATGAAGATTTTATATGGCTATGAGGCCAATATGATTGATGATCATGCTTTGCTTGTCCTTAATCCTACTGAAATGGATTATCGAGATCGTGAATATGTGATTTTTGACGTTGAAACAACAGGACTATCGTCTGTTTACGACACCATTATTGAAATCGGTGCGGTAAAAATGAAAAATGGTGAGGTCCTAGAAAGATTCGATGAATTTATCAATCCACATCATCCCTTGAGCGATACAACGATTAACTTAACATCAATTACTGATGAAATGGTTGGTGCAGCTGATGATGAAAAAGATGTAATTAAAAAATTTAAAGAATTTTATGGTGATCGTCCTCTCTGTGGACATAATGTTCAATTTGATGTTGGGTTTGTAAATGCGGCTTTACGCCGTGCAGGTCTAGAAGAAATTACACAACCTGTTGTTGACACGCTTGAAGTTTCAAGACTTTTGCATCCTGAACAAACTCGCCACACCCTTGATTCTTTAGCTAAGAAATACAATGTTGTTCTTGAACATCATCACCGCGCTAATCAAGATGCCGAAGCTACAGGATACTTAATGTTTAAATTGCTAGATGCTTTTAATGAACGTTTTCATGAAGCAGATTTAGGCAAAATGAATGACTATGCTAAATATGGTCAAGTTTATAAGCGAGCTAAGCCAAGTCATATGAGTGTTCTTGCTTTAAATCAAGAAGGACTAAAAAATATGTACAAGCTTGTATCGCTTGCAAGTACTAAATATTTCTATCGTATTCCACGTACCCCAAAGTCGGAATTAAGAAAATATCATAAAGGTTTATTATTTGGTAGTGGGTGCTGGCAAGGCGATGTATTCATTTCAATGATGCAAAAAGGATATGATGAAGCTCGTGAAAAAGCACGTTTTTATGATTATCTTGAAGTCCAACCGCCAGCAGCTTATCAAACCTTAATTGAAGATGATCTAATTAAAGATGAAGACGAGCTGCATGAAATTATTCAAAATATTTATAAATTAGGTAAAGAATTAAATAAACCAGTCGTAGCTACCAGTGACTCGCACTATGTTGAACCGCATGAAGCAATTTATCGTAAAATTTTATTAGCGGCTCAAAAGGGAAATCCTAATCGCAATAAGAATTTACCGGATTTACATTTTTATTCAACGCAGGAAATGCTTGATGCATTTAGCTTTTTGGGTGAAGATGTAGCTAAAGAAATTGTAATTGATAATACCAATAAATTAGCCGATCAAATTGAGGAAATTGCTCCGATTAAAAGTGGACTATATCCACCTCATATTGAAAATGCGGATCAAGAAATGAAGGATTTAACCTATAATAAAGCCTACGAATTATACGGAAAACCTTTACCAAAGATTGTAGAAGATAGAATTGAACTTGAATTGAATTCTATTATTTCAAACGGATATGCAGTTATTTACTTAATTTCTCAAAGGCTTGTTGCCAAATCAAATAAAGACGGATATTTAGTAGGGTCACGTGGGTCAGTTGGTTCTAGTTTAGTAGCGACGATGTCTGGAATTACGGAAGTAAATCCTTTGGCTCCGCACTATCGTTGTCCGAATTGCAAGTATTCAAAATTCTTTGAGAATGGAGAATATGGGTCAGGATATGATTTACCTGACAAAGAGTGTCCAAAATGTGGAACTCCATTAGTTAAAGATGGGCAAGATATTCCGTTTGCTACTTTCTTAGGATTCCATGGAGACAAGGTGCCGGATATCGATTTAAACTTCTCTGGAGACTATCAACCAGTAGCTCATAACTACATTCGAGTTATGTTTGGTCCAGACAATTCATTTAGAGCGGGGACGATTGCGACTGTTGCTGATAAGACTGCTTATGGGTATGTTAAGCATTATGAAGATGAAAATGAACTACATTTAAGAAATGCTGAGCTTGATCGTCTAGCAGCCGGTGCTTCTGGAGTAAAAAGAACAACTGGACAACACCCAGCAGGTATTGTTGTAGTGCCCGATGATATGGATATTTATGACTTTACTCCAGTCCAGTATCCAGCAGATGATTTAAGTGCAGCTTGGCTTACAACTCACTTTGATTTCCATTCTATCCATGATAATATTTTAAAATTTGATATTCTGGGTCACGATGATCCTACCATGATCAGAATGCTACAGGATCTATCCGGAGTTGATCCATTAACTATTCCTCCTGATGATCCGGGAGTAATGTCTCTCTTCTCAAGTCCTGAAATTTTAGGTGTTACCCCTGAACAAATCCAATCAAAAACGGGAACACTTGGTGTACCAGAATTTGGTACAAAGTTTGTTAGAGGGATGCTTGAAGAAACAAAACCAACTACTTTCTCAGAATTATTGCAAATTTCTGGCTTATCTCACGGTACTGATGTATGGTTAGGAAATGCAGAAGATTTAATTAATAATGGGACTTGTAAGTTGAAGAATGTGATTGGTTGTCGTGATAACATCATGATGGACTTGATTCACTGGGGTGTAAAACCAGAAGTTGCTTTCTTTACAATGGAATCTGTACGACATGGTAGAGGAATTAGCGATGAAAATATGGAAATCTTGAAAAAGAACGACAAGATTCCTGATTGGTACATTCCCTCATGTCTTAAGATTAAGTATATGTTCCCTAAAGCCCATGCTACAGCCTATATCCTGATGGCACTGAGAATTGCTTGGTTTAAAGTATATTATCCAGTAATTTATTATGCTTCTTACTTCTCTGTTCGTGCTGACTTGTTTGATTTGGTAGCAATGAGTCACGGCAAGAATACAGTTAAAGCTGCAATGAAAGAAATTCAGGATAAGGGAATGGATGTTTCTGCAAAAGACAAGTCATTACTTACTGTACTTGAAATTGCAAATGAGTGCCTAGAGCGTGGAATAAAGATTAAGATGGTAGATGTAAACGAATCTGAAGCTACAGACTTTAAGATTATTGATGATCATACTATCTTGGCACCATTTAATGCTGTTCCTGGGTTAGGTGATAATGCTGCAAAGCAAATTGTGGCTGCCCGGGCGGAGCAGAAATTCCTTTCCAAAGAAGATCTTGCAACTCGCGGTAAGGTATCTCAAACAATTATGGATTATTTTGAAAACAATGGTGTTCTTGAAGGGATGCCGGATCAGAATCAATTATCACTATTTTAGTGGGATAATTTACAAATTGCAGTAAATATGCTATTCTAAGAACGAAGTTCGAATAGCAAATTCGAGTGAGCAGTAATGCTCACTCTTTTTATTACGGAGGAAGAGATTTGACAAAAGTTACCGAATTGGTGGCAGACGTAGTTACGCCTTTAGCCGAAGCAAGAGGCGATGAACTGGTCGATGTTGAATATGTAAAGGAAAAGAAGCAATATTATCTTCGCATTTATGTTGATCGTCGCCCAGGCGGAATTGATATTGAAGAGATCGCAAATTTAAGTGAATTGGTATCAGAAAAACTAGATGAATTAGATCCTGATCCTTTTCCCGAACCGTATATTTTAGAGCTTTCATCTCCTGGTTTAGAACGTCCAATTAAGAATGAAAAAGATTGGGAACGTGCCAAGGGATCCTACATTCATGTTAGTCTTTATCAAAAAATTGATGGTGAAAAGACTTTTGAAGGTACTTTAAAAGATCTCAATCAAGATCAGATCGTCTTAGAAGTAAAGATCAAAACACGACGCAAAGACATCACAATCCCTAGAAAGGTGATTGCTTCTAGTCGCTTTGCAGTTGAATTTTAGAAAGGATGATCAAAAACTTATGTCTAAAGAAATGGTGGAAGCCTTTGCAACCTTAGAAAAAGAAAAAGGCATTAAACAAGAAGTTATTGTTGATGCAATTAAGGCTGCTTTAGTAGCTGCATATAAGAAAAATTATAACCAAGCTCAAAATGTAGAAGTTGTTTTTGATGAAAAGAAAGGTAACTTCAAAGTTAATGCAATTAAGACTGTAGTTGATGAAGTTCAAGATAGTCGTCTCGAAGTAAGTTTGAAAGATGCTCTTGAAATTAACCGTGCTTACGAAGTTGGTGACGAAATTCGTTTTGAAGTAACTCCTAAAGACTTCGGACGTTTAGCTGCTCAAACTGCTAAGCAAGTTATTATGCAACGTTTACGCGAAGCTGAAAGAGAACATATTATTAGCGAGTACTCTCAATATAAAGATGAAATTGTTACTGGTACAGTTGAAAGACGTGACAATCGCTTCGTTTATGTGAAGATTGGAAATGTAGAGGCTGTAATGCCGCATAATGATCAACTACCAGGTGAAACTTACAATCTTCAAGATAAAGTTCGTGTCTTGGTTACTAGAGTAGGGTCTGATTCAAAGGGAGCACAAATTACAGTTTCTAGAACAGCACCTGATTTAGTAAAACGTCTTTTTGAACAAGAAGTACCAGAAGTTTACGATGGAACTGTTGAGATTGTATCCATTGCTCGTGAAGCAGGCGATAGAACCAAGATTGCAGTTAAGAGTAATGATTCTGATATTGATCCAGTCGGTACCTTAGTAGGACCAAAGGGAGCTCGTGTTCAAAACATCGTTAATGAATTGGGTGGAGAAAATATTGATGTTGTAAAATATGAAGATAATCCATCTGATTTTATTGCCAATGCTTTGAATCCAGCAGAAGTAATTGCAGTTCAATTTAGCGGGGATGAAGATGATAAGAATGCTTTGGTAATTGTACCTGATTACCAATTGTCATTGGCCATTGGTAAACGTGGTCAAAATGTACGCCTTGCTGCTCGCTTAACTGGCTATAAGATTGACATTAAACCTGAATCACAAGTTGAATTTGTTGATTCTGAAGGTGATGATGTTGAAGCAGATCAAGAGACTACAAATGATAATGTCTCAAATGAAGAAACACCAGAATCTATTGCTGAACAAATTGAAGACGATCCAAGTGATAAGTTTCCAAATGGAGAAGACGTTAATTCAGCATTAAATGATGATGCAGATAAAGATGAGGAATAGGTGACTTTCTTTGAAGAAAAGAAAAATTCCAATGCGTAAAGACTTGTTAACAAATACTATGCAACCAAAAAAAGAATTGGTGCGAGTAGTTGTTGATAAGGATAAAAATATTTCGGTTGATCCGACTGGAAAGAAATCAGGCAGAGGTGCATATGTATCTTTAGAACCTGATAAAATTGCTGAAGCACAAAAAAATCAAGTTTTGGAAAAAAGCTTAGGGGTTAAAGTTTCAGCTGATTTTTATGATGATCTTTATGCATATGTTGATCATCAAAAAGCAAGAAAAGAATTGTTTGGTGATAAGTAATTTTGCAAAACAAACAAAAAACTTTAAATTTACTTGGATTAGCGCAAAAAGCTGGAAAGTTAGCAACGGGATTTGATGCAGTAAAAATATCTTTAAGCAAAAATCAAGCAAAATTGATTTTTATTGGGAATGATGTAAGTCAAAATACTAAAGATAAACTGAATTTCCTTATAAGAAAAAAAGATGTCAAACTAGTAGACACTTTTTCTAGTGCTGAAATAACACAGGCCCTTGGAAAAGAAAGAAAATTAGTTTCTGTTACGGATTCCGGTTTCAGCAAAGCAATGATAAAGAATTTAAACGAAGGAGTGTGATTTGATGGCTAAAAAACGTATTTATGAAGTAGCGAAAGAATTAGACATTGAAAACAAAATTGTTGTAAAAAAGGCACAAGATTTGGGTTTTGATGTAAAGAGCCACATGTCCTCCCTAGATGATAAGCAAGTTTCTAAGTTAGTAGATAGTTTGAAGTCTACTAATACTACGCCATCTACTGAAAAGGATTCTAAAAATTCAAGTCGTAAAGAAAAAGCTAAAATAAAGGTTTCTGTGGGTGCAATTCGTCGTCGTGATAATAAAAATGAACATGATAATCGTCACGGAAATAACAAGCACAGAAATAATAATTTTAAAAAACAACAAAATAATCGACGTGAGAATGAAGATAAAAAGACAACTTCTGCTAAACCAGCAGCACGTGATTTATTAAATAAATTTAAGAAAAAACAAAGAGCCGAAGCTAGTGAATTAAACGCTCAGACTGAGGCTTCCCGCCGTAAATGGCATCAAGAACAAAATCCTCAAAGATCAAAGGTTAAAAAAGTGGAAAATACTCGTAAGCCAAAAGAAGAAAAACTCGAAGGAGCTGCAGCTGTAAAAGCTCGTGTTCAAGCTTCACAAAAACCAGTTGGTCCAAAGATTATTAAACCATCGCCGGCTAGAAATAAGGCTAAGAGACCTACTGTAAAAAAGGTAGAGCCTATCGCTCCAGTTGTACCTGCTCCTCAAAAAGAAGAAACAAAGCCAACTCGTAAGAAAGACTTTACTCGTAAGAAACGTGAAGTGCCAGATTATGAACGTGAAAGAAGCGAACATTCAGATAAGGCACGTCGTCGTAGAAATAAAAAGAATAAACGTATCAACCAAAGTAAAGAAGTCAAGAAGCAACCAACTCAAAGAAAGGAACGTCCATTGCCAGAAACATTAGTTTATGAAGAAGGCATGAATGCTCAAGATTTAGGAAAACTTCTTCATAGAGAGCCTGCAGAAATTGTTAAGAAGCTATTTATGTTAGGTGTTATGACTAACCAAAACCAATCTTTAGATAAGGATACTATTGAGCTTTTAGCAGCTGAATATGGTATTGAAGCTGAAGAAAAAGTGCATGAAGATATCTCTGATATTGATACTTTATACACTAAGGAAATGGAAGAATCTAAAGCTTCTAAGCATCAAGAAAAACGTCCACCAGTTGTAACAATTATGGGTCACGTTGACCACGGTAAGACTACTTTACTTGATAGATTGCGTCACACTAACGTGTCTGAACACGAAGCCGGTGGTATTACTCAGAGAATCGGTGCTTATCAAGTAAGAATCGATGATCGTTTAATTACTTTCTTAGATACTCCAGGACATGCCGCTTTCTCAAATATGCGTGCCCGTGGTGCTGAAATCACCGATATCGTTATCTTAGTAGTTGCAGCTGATGATGGTGTAATGCCACAAACAATTGAAGCTATTGACCATGCTAAGAGTGCTGGGGTTCCGATTATTGTTGCTGTGAACAAGATTGATAAGCCAGGCGCAAATCCTGATCATGTTATGGAACAACTTATGAAATATGGTTTAGTTCCTGAAGATTGGGGTGGCGATACAATCTTTGTTAAGATCTCTGCTAAGACTGGTAAAAATGTTGAAGAGCTCTTGCAAATGATTTTACTTCAAGCTGATGTCATGGAACTTAAGGCTGATCCAGATCAAAAAGCAATTGGTACTGTAATTGAAGCTCGTCTTGATAAGGGCCGTGGTTCAGTAGCAGATATTTTAGTTCAACAAGGTACATTAAAGGTTGGAGATCCAATTGTTGTTGGTGATACATTTGGCCGTGTGCGTGTTATGACTAATGATAAGGGACGTAGAGTGAAGAAGGCTGCCCCATCTACTCCTGTAGAAATTACCGGTTTAAATGATGTTCCAGAAGCAGCTGATAAATTGGTTGTCTTTGATGATGAAAAGACTGCTAGAAGCGTTGGTGAACAACGTGCTAAGAATGCCTTAGAAAAACAACGTGAAAATGTCCAACATGTTACTTTAGACAACTTGTTTGATACAATGAAGAAAGAGAACATGAAGGAAGTTGACATTGTTCTTAAGGCTGACGTTCAAGGTTCAGCAGAAGCATTGCAACAATCTCTTGAAAAGATCGAAGTTGAAGGTGTAAGAGTTAACATTATTCACTCTGGTGTTGGTGCCATTAATGAATCTGATGTTACTTTAGCTGGTGCTTCAAATGCATTTATTGTCGGTTTCAATGTTCGACCAACTAATACTGCTAAGAGTCAAGCAGATTCTGAAGGTGTAGATATTCGTCTATATAACATTATTTACAAGGTTATGGATGATGTAGAAGCTGCAATGAAGGGTATGCTTGAACCTACATACGAAGAAAAAGTTACTGGTAACTTAACTGTTCGTGAAACTTGGAAGGTATCTAAGATTGGTACAATTGCTGGTGCCTTTGTTGATAACGGATATGTTACTAGAGATTCAGGTATTCGTGTAATTCGTGATGGTATTGTTAAATATGATGGAAAAGTTGCATCTCTAAAGCGTTTCAAGGATGACGTTAAGGAAGTTAAGCAAGGATTTGATTGTGGTATCACAATTGAAAACTTTAATGACATTAAAGTTGACGATCAACTTGAGGCCTACGAGATGCAAGAGGTACCTGTTAAATAGGCATCTTTTTTCACAAAAAGGAGCTTAATTATGAAACATAGAATTGGTCGTGTAGAAGGCGAAATTTTACGTGAATTGACAAAGATATTACGTAAAGATATTCGTGATCCACGTTTAAATGATGTCACTATCACAGCTGTAGAATGTACAAATGATTTATCATATGCGACTGTTTACTACGGTATGTTGACAGATGATCCAGCAAAGGAAAAAGAAGTAGCTGAAGGACTTGATAAAGCAAAAGGTATGATGCGTCACTTGCTTGGTCAAACTTTAACTGTTTACAAGGTTCCTGAGTTGATTTTTAAACGTGATACTTCTGTTGCTTATGGTTCTAAGATTGATAAGTTAATTAATCAAGTCAAGAAGCAAGATCAAGAACGCGAGAATAAAAATAAATAAATGAAAGAGACGCCGAAAGGCGTCTTTTATTTTGGAGATTAAATAATGCTAAATGGAATTGTAGTAGTAAATAAGCCACGCGGAGTAACCAGTAGTGACTGTGTTTATAAATTACGAAAAATTTTACAAATTAGAAAAATTGGACATGCAGGTACACTGGATCCAGAAGTAAATGGGGTATTACCGATTGCAATTGGCCAAGCCACAAAGCTAATTGAATTGATGCATGAAAAACCAAAGTCATATATTGGAAGTGGAATGTTTGGTAAAGCAACCGATAGCTATGATTTAGATGGAACAACCACTGCAGAAGAAAAGATAGTTACTCCATTTACAAGTGATGAAATTATTAGTGGAATGAAAAAACTTACTGGAAAGATTGATCAAGTTCCTCCAATATATTCTGCGGTCCGTGTTAATGGTAAAAGACTTTATGAATATGCTCGAGAAAATATCCCAGTAGAACGTCCGAAAAGAAAAGTAAACATTTATAGTTATGAATTAACTCAAGATCCAGAATATGATCCACTAGAAAAAACTGAAAGTTTTAATTTTGCTATTCGCTGTTCTAAAGGAACCTATGTACGATCCCTAGTAAATGATTTGGGAGAGGAATTGGGAGTTCCAGCTGTAATGACCAGTCTTACTAGAACTAGCAGTTCAGGTTTTGATTTAAGTCAAGCGGTAGATCTAGAAACTATTGAAAAAGAAATAGATTATCCTGAAAAATGGCTTCAACCAATTGATAGCTTTTTCGTAGATTTACCCCAACTTCAAATATCACCAGATCAATTTAAAAGAGTTTCAAATGGAGCAAGCATTAAATTGAATACCACTTATGCCAAGGTAGCTTTGGTTTATAATGGACATATAAAAGCTATTTATCAACGACAAGGTAAAATTTATCGTCCTGAAATGATGCTTTTAAAAAATGAATAGTGAGAGTAAAAAATGAAAGTAATAACCTTAGATTATCCTATTTCTGCACCTATCACGACTAAAAAGGTAATCTTAACGCTAGGTTTTTTTGATGGGGTGCATATTGGACATCAAAAACTCATTAAAGATGCTAAGCTAATAGCAGAACAAAAGCACTTACCATTAATGGTAATGACTTTTGATAAACATCCTAAAGAAATTTATAAAAACGATCATAAATTTGTCTATTTAGAAACTGAGCAAGAAAAAGAGCGTAAAATGGAGAAGCTGGGAGTAGATTACTTAGTAATTATTAAATTTACTAAAGAATTTAGCCAGCTTTCGCCTCAAGATTTTGTTGATCAGGTGGTAATGAAACTCAAAGCTGATACAGTAGTCGTTGGTTTTGATTATACTTATGGCCCCAAAGATATTGCTAATGTAGAAAATCTACCTAAATTTGCTAAAGATAGATTTAAAATTGTAGTGGAGCCAAAACAAGCAATAGATAAAATAAAAGTGGGATCTACTTATATTAGAAAAGCTATTCAGCATGGAAATGTTGAACTAGCAGCTGAGTTACTTGGCCAGCCTTATGAAACTTCTGGCATTATTGTTCACGGATTCAGACGTGGACATAAAATTGGCTTTCCAACTGCTAATCTTGAAATTTCTGGCTCTAAAGTTTTACCAGCTGAGGGAGTTTATGCAACTAGAGCAAAGGTAAATGGAAAATGGCATGATGCTATGACTAGCGTTGGCTATAATGAAACTTTCAAAACAAATCATGGTTTGACAATTGAAACTAATATTTTTGATTTTGATGAAGAAGCCTATGGTAAGCCACTAACTTTAGCCTGGTACAAGTTTATCCGTAAAAATAAAAAGTTTTCTGGTATAGAAGAACTTTCACATCAATTAGATCAGGATAAGCGTGATATTAAACAATATTTTTATAAATTGAAAAACTAATTTTAGGGTTACTTTTATATAATCTATGTGATAGAATATTTCTATCAATTGAAATTTAATATTTGAAAGAAGGTTACGCCGTTGCGTTTTTAATCTTGCAAAATAGCATAGTTGAATTTTAATAATTATTTTCTTTTATAAGGACAACTGTGCACTTTTGACAAGATTAAACGTAGATGGGGATCTTCTTTTTTTGCTTAACTAGGAGAAAGTCTACACTTGTCAAAAGTGTAGGCTTTTTTCGTGAGGTGATTAATATGAGTAATATTAATATTTCAAATCTTTCTTTTAGATATCAAGATAGCTCAGATAATATATTTAATAATTTAAATTTAGACTTGGATAGTAGTTGGAAATTAGGTTTAGTAGGAAGAAATGGAAGGGGAAAGACAACCTTCTTAAATCTTTTACGAGGTAATTTAAGGGGAACAGGAAAGATACAAGCTAAACTTGAATTTAACTATTTTCCACTTACTGTTAATAATCAGGATCAATTAACTTTATATGCGCTGCAAGAACAAGTTTCATTTGAACAGTGGGAGCTTGAACGTGAATTAAATTTAATGAAAGTTGATCCTGAACTTATTTGGCAGCCTTTTAATTCTTTAAGTGGTGGAGAACAGACTAAGATTTTGTTGGCACTATCCTTCATTAATAAAAATAGTTTTCCTTTAATTGATGAGCCCACCAATCATTTAGATGAAGACTCCAGAATGCAGGTTATAGCTTATTTACAACAACATTCTAATGGCTACATTGTGGTGAGTCACGATCGTGCTTTCTTAAATCAAGTAACAAACCATATCTTAGCAATTGAAAATACCGAAATTCATTTGTATCAGGGAAATTTTGCCAGTTATGAAGATACAAAGACAAAGCGAGATAAGTTTAATCAAGATAAGAATGAAAAACTTCAAGGTCAAATTAGAAGTTTGAACGAAAGTAGAAAGCGAGTAAAAGGATATTCTCTTCAATCAGAAAACAATAAAAAAGCAAGTGCTCATAAAAATGAAATCCATGCATTCATTAATAAAGGTTTCTTTAGTCATAAAGCGGCTAAAATAATGAAAAGATCGAAGAATCTTGAAAGAAGAATGGATAAGAATATTCAAGATAAAAAAGGCTTAATGACAAATATTGAGTCTATTTCTGAATTAGAAATGAACTTTCATCCCAACTATCATGGAACTCTATTAGAAGCGCAGCATTTAGATCTTACAGTCCAAAATAAGAAATTGTTTGAAGATTTAAATTTAACTATTAAAAATCATGGGATTGTAGCTCTAGAAGGAAAAAATGGATCTGGAAAGTCTACATTTTTGAAAAATATTTTAAAACCAGATAAAAATGTGATTTCTAAAGGAAAGCTTGATATTGTTAATGGCTTAAAGATATCATATTTACCACAAAATTTTATTGAATATTCTGGTACTTTATCTCAGTTTGCAGAAAAAGAAAAAATATCTTATGAAAATCTATTAAATATTCTTAGAAAAATGGGTTTTCCGAGAGAAAGCTTTGTCACAAAAATTGAAGAAATGAGTATGGGACAGCAAAAAAGAGTGGCGATTGCCAAATCATTGGTAGAAGAAGCAGATATATATTTATGGGATGAGCCAGCTAATTATTTAGATGTGTTTAACCAGGATCAGTTAATTAACATGTTAAGAAAAGAACAACCGGCAATGCTATTAATTGAACATGATAAGTATTTTATTAGTCAGGTTACAGATAAACGAATAAAATTAGGAGATGTAAAAGCTAAATAATTAAAGGAGAAAAAATTGGTATTTGACTATAAAAAAGAATATAAAGATTTATATTTTCCAAAAAAGAAGCCTGAATTAATAACTATTACTGAAATGAACTATCTAGCAGTTTCAGGAAGCGGGGATCCAAATAAAGAAGATGGAACATATAAAAATGCTCTAGAAATGCTGTATAGTGTCGCTTATACCATTAAAATGAGTAAAAAAGGAGAACACAAAATCCTAGGTTATTTTGATTTTGTTGTTCCACCTCTTGAAGGTCTCTGGTGGATGAGGGATGATTCAAAAATCGACTACTCTCATAAAGAAAACTTTTCTTGGATTTCAATGATTCGTTTACCCGACTTTGTTACTCCTAAAGAGTTGGATTGGGCAGTTAAAACTGCTAGTGAAAAGAAGAAAAAAGATTTCTCGAAAGTAAAATTTTTTAAATATAACGAAGGACTATGTGTCCAGCAAATGCATATTGGTAGTTATGATGACGAACCGACGACAATTGAAAATATGCATAAATTTGTTAAGTCAGAAAATTATCAAATTGATATAAAAAATCCACGCTATCATCATGAAATATATTTAAGTGATCCGCGAAGAACTAGAGTAGATCGTGTAAGAACTGTAATCAGACTACCGATTAAATAAATTTGAGCAAGTACTAAGTACTTGCTTTTTTTGTTAAAAATCAAATTGATTTAGCACTCTACTTGAACAATTGCTAAAGTATGGTATTATATAAATTGTTAGCACAGAAGAAAGAAGAGTGCTAATGATGGGGGCGAGAAAATGTTGACTGAACGGCAAGAACTTATTTTAAAGACTATTATTATGGACTTTACTCAGACACATGAGCCAGTAGGTTCCAAGACCGTGATGAATCAACTGCCTGTCAAGGTCTCCAGTGCAACGGTTCGAAATGAAATGGCGGTTTTGGAAGAGAAAGGGCTACTTGAAAAGACACACTCTTCAAGTGGACGAATTCCTTCTACTGCTGGCTATCGATACTATTTGGATCATTTAATTAATCCAGTAAAAATACCAGCGTCTGTCTATAATCAAATTGTTTACCAGTTAGACCAACCCTTTCAACAAGTTAATGAAATTGTGCAGGAAGCTGCGAAGATTTTATCTGATTTGACTAACTATACAGCTTTTGCAGCAGGACCTGAAACCCATTCGGTAAAAGTTACGGGTTTTAGAATTGTTCCTCTATCTAGTCATCAAGTGATGGCCATTTTAGTCACTGATGATGGTAATGTAAAGAATCAAATTTATACTTTGCCTCATCACACTAACGGGGAAGAAATTGAAAAAGCTGTTCGATTGATTAATGATCAATTAGTTGGAAAATCACTTAGTTCAATTAATGAAGTATTACTCAAGCGAATTGCTGATCATCTTATTGCTCGAGGATCTGCACCGGAAATATTAGATCTCTTACAAGATGTCATTAAAGATGCGGCTAGTGAGCAAATGTATGTTTATGGTCAAATTAATCTTTTGAGTAATTATGAAAATGATGATTTAACCAAGATAAAATCACTTTATAAGTTAATTGATCAAAATGATGCACTTTCAAGTTTAATTGGTTTTAATCCTGAAGATGAACTGAAAAATGATTCTAGTTCTAAAGTTCAGGTTAAATTAGGTTCAGAATTACCATCTGATTTACTTGAAAATTATAGCTTATTAACTGCACAATATAGTGTTGGAAAATATGGTAAAGGAACAATTGCACTACTAGGGCCAACAAACATGCCATACTCGCAGATGATCGGATTACTCGAGTATTTTAGGAATGAACTAGCAAAGAAATTGTTAGATTATTATGGTAGATTTAAGTAAGGAGGTTAGCTGTGAGTAAAGAAGAGTTTCCGCATGAAAAAGATTTAAAGGACGAGGTGACCCCAGATAAGGCACCAAAAAAAGATCCAAAAGCAGCTCCGAAAGAGGAAGTTAAGGAAAATCCAGTAGAGAATTATGAAAAAGAAATTGCTGAATTAACTGCTAGAAATAAGGATCTTGAAGATAAATACTTACGTAGTGAAGCTGAGATTCAAAATATGCAAGCGCGCTATGCAAAAGAACGTGCTCAGTTAATAAAATATGAGTCTCAAAGCCTAGCTAAAGAAGTTTTGCCAGCAATGGATAACTTGGAGCGAGCATTAGCTGTTAAAGCCGATGATGAAGCTGCTAAGCAACTCCAAAAGGGCGTTCAGATGACTCTTGATTCATTAGTTAAATCGATGAAAGATCAAGGAATTACTGAAATTAAAGCTGAGGGTAAAACTTTTGATCCTTCTCTTCATCAAGCTGTTCAAACTGTAGCAGCAGAAAATGATGAACAAAAAGATCGCGTAGTTAAAGTTTTACAAAAAGGATATCAATATAAAGATAGAACATTAAGACCAGCAATGGTTGTAGTGGCTCAATAAGAAAGGAAGTTCCATATATGTCAAAAGTTATTGGTATTGACTTAGGTACGACTAACTCTGCTGTTGCCGTACTTGAAGGTAAAGAACCTAAAATTATTACTAACCCAGAAGGTAACCGTACAACTCCTTCTGTAGTTGCTTTTAAAAATGGTGAAATTCAAGTTGGAGAAGTAGCTAAGCGTCAAGCAATCACTAACCCTAACACTATTGTTTCAATCAAGAGTCATATGGGTGAAGAAGGCTACAAAGTTAAAGTTGGCGATAAGGAATACACTCCACAAGAAATTTCAGCTTTCATTTTGCAATACATTAAGAAGTTCTCTGAAGACTATTTGGGTGAAAAGGTAACTGACGCAGTTATTACTGTTCCTGCTTATTTCAATGACGCACAACGTCAAGCTACTAAAGATGCTGGTAAAATTGCTGGCTTAAATGTTCAAAGAATTATCAATGAACCAACTGCTTCAGCTTTAGCATATGGTCTTGATAAAGATGAAAATGATGAAAAAGTATTAGTATACGATCTTGGTGGTGGTACTTTCGATGTTTCGATCTTGCAATTAGGTGATGGAGTCTTCCAAGTATTATCAACTAATGGTGATACTCACCTTGGTGGTGACGACTTTGACCAAAGAATTATGGATTGGTTAATCCAAAACTTTAAGGAAGAAAATGGTGTTGACTTATCTAACGATAAGATGGCACTACAACGTTTAAAGGATGCTGCAGAAAAGGCTAAGAAAGACTTATCTGGTGTTTCCTCAACTCACATTTCACTTCCATTCATTTCTGCTGGAGAAGCTGGTCCACTTCACCTTGAAGCTGATTTGACTCGTGCTAAGTTTGATGAATTAACTGATGATTTAGTTCAAAAGACTAAGGTAGCATTTGACAATGCTTTAAGTGATGCAGGTTTGACTGTAAATGATATTGACAAAGTTATTTTAAACGGTGGTTCAACTCGTATTCCTGCAGTTCAAAAGGCTGTTAAGGATTGGGCTGGAAAAGAACCAGATCACTCAATTAACCCTGATGAAGCTGTTGCTTTAGGTGCAGCAATTCAAGGTGGTGTTATCTCAGGTGATGTTAAGGACATTGTTTTACTTGATGTTACTCCATTATCACTTGGTATTGAAACTATGGGTGGTGTCTTCACTAAGTTAATTGACAGAAACACTACTATTCCAACTTCAAAGAGCCAAATCTTTTCAACTGCAGCTGATAACCAACCAGCAGTAGATGTTCATGTTTTACAAGGTGAACGTCCAATGGCCGCTGATGACAAGACCTTGGGACGCTTTGAATTAACTGATATTCCACCAGCACCACGTGGCGTTCCACAAATTCAAGTTACTTTTGATATCGATAAGAACGGTATTGTAAACGTATCTGCTAAGGATATGGGTACTGGTAAGGAACAAAAGATTACCATTAAGAGTTCTTCTGGTTTATCAGATGAAGAAATCAAGAAGATGCAAAAGGATGCTGAAGAGCATGCTGAAGAAGATAAAAAGCGTAAAGAAGAAGTTGATTTACGTAACGAAGTAGATCAATTAATCTTTACTACTGAAAAGACTTTAAAGGAAACTGAGGGTAAAGTTCCTGAAACTGAAACTAAGAATGTTCAAGATGCTTTAGATGCTTTGAAGAAGGCTCAAAAAGACAACAACTTGGATGAAATGAAAGAAAAGAAAGAAGCTTTATCAAAGGCTGCTCAAGATTTAGCTGTTAAGCTTTACCAACAAAATGGTGGTGCTCAAGGTGCAGCTGGTCAAGCTGGCCCTCAAGGCCCACAAAATGGTGGTCAACCAAACAATGATAATGGCTCAGACAACGGTCAAGGTGGTTCAACTGTTGATGGAGACTTTCATAAGGTAGACCCTGATAAGTAAAAAGTTTTATAATTAAATCAAACAAGAAAAGAACTGCGTGATTGTAGTTCTTTTCTTTTATGAATAAAGGAGTTTTCAGATGGCACAACGTGATTATTATGATGTGCTGGGTGTTGATAAAAATGCTAGTGAAAGTGAAATTAGTAAGGCATATCGTAAACTAGCAAAAAAATATCACCCAGACTTAAACCATGAACCTGGTGCTGAAGAAAAATACAAGGAAGTAAATGAAGCATATGAGGTTCTCCATGATAAACAGAAAAGAGCTCAGTATGACCAATTTGGCCAAGCAGGTGTAAATGGTCAAGGTGGCTTTGGTGGTCAAGGCTTTGGCGGTTTTGGCGGCCAAGGTGGATACTCATCTCAAGGCTTTGGTGATTTTGGCGATATTTTCGGTGATATCTTTGGTTCAGCATTTGGCGGAGGCAGAAGTCGTGTAGATCCAACTGCACCGCAAAAAGGTCAAGATTTAGATTATACAATGACGATTGACTTTATGGATGCAATCAAGGGTAAAAAGACCGATATTACCTATACTAGAAGTGAAGTTTGTCCTACTTGTGACGGCTCTGGTGCTGAAAAAGGTACTCATCCAATTACGTGTGATAAATGTCATGGAAGTGGGGTAATGACGGTAACTCGTCAAACACCACTCGGTGTTATTCAACAACAAACTACTTGTGACAAGTGCGGAGGACGCGGAACAATTATTGAACATCCATGTCAAACTTGCCATGGTCAGGGCACCGTCGACAAAAAGCAGACTCTTCAAGTTACTGTTCCAGCTGGTATTGATAATGGACAACAGATTCGTTTAAGTGGTCAAGGCGAAGCTGGAAAAAATGGTGGTCCTTACGGTGACTTGTACATTGTATTTAGAGTTAAACCAAGCAAAGAATTTAGAAGAAATGGTACAACTATCTATACTGAAGCTCCAATTTCATTTGCTCAAGCAGCTTTAGGAGATAAAATTCGTGTAAATACAGTTCATGGTCCAGTTGATTTAACTATTCCGGCAGGAACTCAACCTAATACTAACTTTAAATTACGTGGTCAAGGTGTACCAAAGATAAATGGTACAGGCAATGGAGACCAAGAAGTAACAGTTAAAGTAGTTATTCCAAAGAAGATAAATGATAAGCAGAAGGAAGCTTTGGTTGATTACGTTAAAGCTGGTGGCGGTAATATTTCCCCACAAGAAAAGAATTTCTTCGAACGTTTAAAAGATAAGTTAAACGGAGAATAAAAGTGAAAACGTATATCTCTATAAGTCTTGAGGTATGCGTTTTATTATTTGTAATAAATAATTACTTCAATAAAAATGTTGCATTAAGAATTTTATCTAGTCGTAGGCCTTTGATATAATTAATAAAGCGAAAAGGGTGAGAACATGGATATAAAAAAATTACAAGATTATCAAAAACATATTCGAAATTTTTCAATTGTTGCCCATATTGATCATGGAAAATCAACGATTGCAGATCGTATTTTAGAATTAACAGATACTGTTTCTGAACGTCAAATGAAAAATCAATTACTTGACGATATGCCACTAGAACGGCAACGTGGTATAACTATTAAGCTAAATTCTGTAGAAGTAAAATACCACGCTAAAGATGGTGAAACATATATCTTTCACTTAATTGATACTCCAGGCCACGTAGACTTTTCATATGAAGTTTCAAGATCATTAGCGGCCTGTGAGGGGGCACTCTTAGTAGTGGATGCCACTCAAGGTGTACAAGCACAAACTTTGGCTAATACTTATTTAGCTATTGATGATGACTTGGAAATTTTACCAGTTATTAATAAGATCGATTTACCATCAGCTGATCCCGAAATGTGTAAAAATGAAATTGAAGAGATGATTGGTCTTGATGCTTCAGATGCAGTAGAAGTTTCAGGAAAAACAGGTCAAGGTATTCCTGAATTACTAGAAGAAATTGTGAAAAAAGTACCTGCACCTGACGGTGACCTCAATGCCCCATTAAAGGCTTTGATTTTTGATTCAAAATATGATGATTATCGCGGTGTTGTTTTATCTGTTCGAATTGAAGAGGGAACGGTTAAACCAGGCGATAAAATTCGTATTATGAATACTGGAAAAGAATTTGAAGTAACAGAAGTAGGTGTTTCAAGTCCACATCCAGTTAAAAAAGATATGCTTATTGCTGGGGACGTAGGATATTTAACTGCTAACATCAAATCAGTTCGTGAAACTCGTGTTGGTGATACCATTACTAGTGCTGAAACTCCAACTGAAAAGCCACTTCCAGGTTATCGTCAAATTCCACCAATGGTTTACTCTGGTATGTATCCAGTTGACAATCAAAAGTATGATGATTTGAAAGAAGCGCTTCAAAAGTTACAATTGAATGATGCTGCTTTAGAATTTGAACCTGAAACATCTCAAGCTTTGGGCTTTGGTTTCCGGTGTGGATTTTTAGGATTGCTTCATATGGACGTTGTTCAAGAAAGACTTGAGCAAGAGTTTGGTATGGATTTAATCATGACCGCACCAAGTGTAGACTATCATGCTATTATGAACGACGGATCAACTAAGCTGATTGATAACCCAGCTGATTTGCCTGATGCTGGTGAATATAAGGAAGTTCAAGAGCCTTATGTTAAAGCAGAAATTATGGTGCCAAATGATTTTGTGGGACCAGTAATGGAATTATGTCAGCGAAAGCGCGGCGAATTTGTAACTATGGATTACTTAGATAAGTATCGAGTAAATGTTATTTACAATATGCCATTAGCCGAAATTATTTATGATTTCTTTGATGAATTAAAATCTTCAACTAAGGGCTATGCATCCCTTGATTATGAGATAACTGGTTATCGTGCAACGGACTTAGTTAAAATTGATATGCTTCTTAATAAAGAACCTATCGATGCTCTCAGCTTTATTGCACACCGTGAAGAAGCACAAAATCGTGCTCGTCAAATGACAACAATGCTGAAGAAATTAATTCCGCGTCAGAACTTTGAAGTTGATATTCAAGGTGCCATTGGAGCTAAAATTATTTCTCGTGCAACCATTAAACCATATCGTAAAGATGTTACTTGGAAGATTCATACCGGTGACCCTGATCGACGTGCAAAATTGCTTGAGAAACAGCGTCGTGGTAAAAAGAGAATGAAAGCAGTTGGTAGAGTAGAAGTGCCTCAAGATGCATTTATGGCTGTTTTAAAAATGAACGATGACGATATTAAAGGTAAATAAGTAACATAACTTTATAGACGTACCAAGGTTTTGGTACGTCTTTTTTGTTAAAAATCTATCGCTAAGGTAATTGATATTCTTTTTCTAAATTTGTGTTAGAATTTATAACAGTATCAATTAATTAAGGAATAGAAAAAATGGCACAAACAAAGAAAAATAATTCCAAGAAAACTTGGATCATTAGAATTGCTGCAATTATTTTATTAATTATCGGATTAGGGATGATTTTCAATAGTCAGATCCGAGATATGATGGTTAGACAAAATCAAACGACTGCCTTAAAAAAGTTGAATAAAGAAACTGTTAAAAAGAATCAAAAGAAAAAAGGAATGTTTGATTTTTCTAAGGTAGAGGAAATCGACTTTGGTCAAGTAACAAAATCGCGTGTCAATAATACAGCGGATGCAATTGGCGCGATTGCGGTTCCCAGCGTAAACATGTACTTACCAATTATGAAAGGGTTAAGCGACGATGCCATGTCAACTGGCGGAGGAACTATGAGACCTGATCAAGTGATGGGAAAGGGAAACTATCCGTTAGCTGGACACTATATGACTGCTAAGGGAGTATTATTTTCACCACTAGAAAACACTAAAATAGGTGAAAGAGTATATTTGACTAATCTAGATAAGATTTATGTCTATCGAATATATATGAAAAAAATTGTTGATCCAACTGCGGTTTGGCTAGTTGATAATACTAAGGAAAATATTGTTACTTTAATTACTTGTGCTGATGGCGGAGTTAATCGCTGGGCAATTAGAGGAAAATTAATTGCAGAAGAACCAGCAACAGACAAAAACCTTCAAGTGTTCAAGCTTAAATAAAAGGATTTACTTCTTAATTGAAAGGAAGTAAATCCTTTTTAACTTTTGCTATAATAGAAACTTAGATGTTTATAGATGATTTAGGTGAACTAGAAAATAATGAAATGGCAACAAAGACAAGCAACTAATTTAGATCAAGAGTTAATTAAGGATTATGGTTTAACTGATATTCAAGCTAAACTTTTTGCTTTAAGAGGGATAAATACTGCAGAAAAATTAGATTTTTGGTTAAATGCAGACGAAAATGATCTAGCTGATCCTTTTTTGATGCATGATATGGAAAAGACAATTGATCGAATTAATCAAGCAATTGATAATGGTGAAAAGATAACCATCTATGGTGATTATGATGCGGATGGAATCACAGCAACTAGTATCATGATGGATACTTTGGAAATTTTGGGTGCCGATGTCCATTTTTTTATTCCCGATAGATTTAAAGATGGTTATGGACCGAACATGACTCGCTATCAAGAGATAGTAGAAGATGGAACTAAGTTAATTATTACTGTTGACAATGGTGTAACTGGTGTAGAAGAAATAAAGTACGCTCAAGAACATGGTGTCGATGTGATTTTAACTGATCATCATACTTTTCAAGATCAAAAACCAGCAGCCTTCAGTACTGTTCACTGTAATTATCCTGGCCAGAAATATCCATTTGATGATTATTGTGGAGCAGGGGTTGCGTATACAATTTGCCGTGCATTAATGCAAGATACAATGCCTGAGCTATTAGATTTGGCCATGATTGGAACAATTGGCGATATGGTAAAGGTTACTGGTGAAGGCCATATTATTGTAAAACGTGGTTTAGATATTCTGAATCAAACTGAACGACCAGGATTACGCGCTTTGATTAAACAAGCGGGTCTAACTATGGGAGAAATTACGGCAACAGATGTTGGCTTTAATATTGCACCTAGATTAAATGCTGTTGGACGTTTGGCAGATGCTAGTTTAGCCGTGGAATTACTTTTAAGTGATGATGAAGAACAAGCTGAAAAAATAGCCGCTAGGATTGAAGAATTAAATAATGAGAGAAAAGAACTTACAAGTAAAGTTTATGACGATTGTTTAGCTCAAGTTGAAAAGAATGGCTGGCAGCATCGAAATACTCTAGTTATTTATAATCCTGATTTTCATGAAGGTGTCTTAGGACTCGTAGCAAACAAAGTGGTCGAAAAGTTGCATAAACCTACTCTTGTCCTCACTAAGGATGAAACTGGTGAATTAAAGGGATCTGGCCGATCAAGCGAAGGATTTAATTTGTTTAATGCTCTAGAGCCAATGAAGGATGATCTTTTAGATAAATTTGGTGGTCATGATTTTGCCTGTGGCTTATCTTTAAAAGCCGACAAGCTTGAAGAATTACGAGTACGCTTTGAGGATAGTTTTAAACCAAGTACTGATCTTGAGGTAAAAGATTTTGACTTTGAATTAAATTTAAAAGAAGTTACGCCTGATACCATAGCTGAGATTAATCTGGTTGGTCCATTTGGAACAGGTAATCCTGAACCAATTTTTAGTATTAGTGAGCCCCATATTAAGAGTCTATTTAAAATGGGAAAAGATAAAAATCATGTAAAGTTTACAGCAGAAAAAAATGCGGGGAAGCTTACAATTGTTGGTTTTAACAAGGGATTTTTAAATCAAACATTACTTCCTTTTATTAAAGAACTTTACGTTACTCTTTCTCTTAATAGCTGGAAAAATATTTCGAATGTTCAAGGGATGCTAGCGGGGATTGAATATGGAGCTCCAAAATTAGCTGTTTTTGATGAAGTAATTGATATGCGGCAAGAAGACTATGTGATGGGATTTGCTGATAAGTATTTGATTTTTGATAAAAAGATTATTCCGTGGGCTAGGAATGGATTAGGGATCCCAGAAGGAAAGATTAGTCTAGCAAAAGATTACAATGGAGATTCTGAAGTAGTAGCTTTATTAGATACGCCACGCAATCAAATGGAGTTAAATGTTGCTTTGGAGAAAAAGTATCAACAGCTTTATTTACGCTTTTTATTTGATCAATTACCAATCAATACTTTGCCAAGTAGGGATGCTTTTGGTGCAACTTTAAAATATATCTATGCACATCCAAACTTAAGTATTGATGATTACCAGGCTGTATCTTCTTATCTTGGTTTAGATTATCAAGCTGTTTTATTTATTTTACGTGTATTTTTTGAATTGAATTTTGTCTCATTTACTGATGGAAAAATTATCGGGAATAAGAATCCCGAAAGTAAAAAACTAACTGCTTCAAAATATTTTAATAGTATATCCTCTCAGATAAAATTTACTAATCAGTTAAGAACGATGCCATCAAATCAATTGATTAATTATGTTAAACAATATTTGAAGTGATCATTACTAGTTATAAATTATTAAAAAGTTCGGTTTAAGCCTGATTTTAAAGCAAAAATTTGGTAAAATATACAAGTCAAAGACCGCTAGGTCTAATTTTTCAATGAGAGTCTAAAATGGAGGTTTCTCTTTAAATGGCAATTGATTTTAAAGAACACATTGCAAGTGTACAGGATTTTCCAAATAAGGGGATTGTCTTTCGCGATATCACCCCAATTTTGCAAGATGGGAAATTATATCGCGCTGCTACCCATGAATTAGCTGATTATGCTAAAAGTCGTGGAGCAGAAGTAATTGTTGGACCAGAAGCCCGTGGATTTATTGTTGGCTGTCCTGTTGCAACAGAATTAGGAGTTGGTTTTGTACCAGCTCGTAAGCCTCATAAGTTGCCACGCGAAGTAGAAAGTGCTTCTTATGATTTAGAATATGGTTCTAATGTCTTAGAAATGCATAAAGATGCAATTAAGCCAGGTCAAAAAGTTGTAATCTGTGATGACTTGATGGCAACTGCTGGTACTCTTCACGCAACTAAGGAATTAATCGAAAACTTAGGCGGAGAAGTAGTAGGGGCAGCATTTTATATTGAATTAACTGATCTTAAGGGAAGAGAACAATTCCCAGATTTAGACATATATTCTTTAGTAAAGTACAGTGATGCTTAATGCTTGAACGGAACTCGATTGAGTTCCGTTTTCTTTTGCTTATTTTTAATCTCTTTTGTATTAATTTAACAAAAAGCGCATAATAGTTAATGTTTGTATGAAAGAGGGAGTGTTTTAGTTTTTTATGAAAAAAGACAAATCAGTCAAAATCGGATTAAAGAGTCTAGTTTTGATGATCTTTTCAGCTATTTTTGGCTTTAGTAATTCTTTAACAGCCTATTACCAAATGGGTTATGCAAGTATTGTGTGGTATATCATAACCGCAATTTTATTCTTTTTACCATCAGCTTTAATTTTTGCCGAATATGGTGCAGCTTTTAAAGGAGTTAAGGGTGGAATTTTTTCTTGGCTTAAAGGCTCAGTTAGTGAAAAAACTGCTTTTATCGGTACTTTTATTTGGTTAGCTGCTTGGGTGGTTTGGCTTGTATCATCGACACAATTTTTCTTAGTATCGGTATCAACAGCCATTTCAGGCCATGATACTACTCAAAGCTGGCACTTTTTAAATTTGACATCAACACAACTTTTAGGAATTTTAGAAGTAGTATTTTTAGTAGTCGTAACATTCTTTGCTGCTAAAGGTGTTGATAAGATTGCAGCTGTAAGTAATGTTGGGGGCTTTTTTACTTTAGCCATTACAATTGGTTTTACTTTGGTATCAATTTTAGTATTCTTTTTGAATCATGGAAAGTTAGCAGAACCTTTAACAGCTCAATCACTAGTTCATTCACCTAATCCGGCTTTCCAATCTCCAATTGCCGTTGTATCTTTCATTGTTTATGCTTTGTTTGCTTACGGTGGTCTAGAAACATCAGCTGGTGTGATTGATTCAGTAGATAAACCTGAAAAAACGTTTCCTAAGGCTTTAATTACTGCAATGATTTGGATGACGGCATTATATGTTTTAAATATTTTGATGTGTGGTGTAGCTGCTAACTGGAGCAGTCAATTAAGTGGTAAAAATGTTGATTTGGCTAATGTTGAATATGTTTTAATTAACAATTTGGGAGTTGAAACAGGTAAAGCATTTGGACTTTCTCATTCCGCAGCATTAGCTTTAGGATCTGCTTTTTCCCGTTTTGCTGGATTAGCTGACGTTTTAGCAGGAATTTCAGCAGCATTTTTAATGGTTTATTCACCTGTTAAGTCCTTTATTGAAGGATGTGATCCAAAACTTCTGCCTAAATCCTTAGTTAAATTAAATCGACACGGAATGCCAGAGCGTTCAATGTGGCTTCAGGCTGTTATTGTTAGTGTTATTATTTTATTTATTTCCTTTGGTGGTAACGCAGCCGGACAATTCTATACTATTTTAATGGATATGATGAATGTTTCTTCATCTGCCCCATACTTATTTCTGATTGGTGCATATCCATTCTTTAAGATGAAAAAAGATATTGATCGCCCATTTATCTTTATTGAGGGTAAAAAACGTGTGTGGGCCGTAACAATTGTTGTTTGGCTTGTAGTAGCAGTAGGAATCGTCTTTACTTGTATTGAGCCATTATTTACTGGTGATTATGCAACTTCATTCTGGACCGCTATTGGACCAGTGGCATTTGGTGTTATCGCTTGGATATATTATTCATATCAAGAAAGAAAACCTGTTACTGTAGTTGGTGAAGAAGAATAAATAAGAAAAAAAGACATACTCAACTAAAAATTGAGGATGTCTCTTTTTTTATAAAATTGGTGATAATAATCTTGAAAAGTATTGTTTAAATTTACGCCAATGAGATTGTTTGTCAAAGTACTCTTTTGTGAGTAAAGTTGACTCTTTTAAATCTTCTTCAAAAATTTCTTTTAATTCCTTGGTGAGAGCTGCGCTATATGTAAAAGCATTTACTTCAAAGTTTAATTGATAACTACGAAAATCTTGATTTGCCGATCCGACTGAAGCAATATTAGAACCGCTAACCATAGTTTTCGCATGAATAAATCCATTATCGTATTTATAAACTTTAACTCCTTGATTAACTAGGTACTTTGCGTAGTATTCAGTTGCTCGGTAGACAAAGGGATGATCAGGCATAGAAGGAATCATAATTCGTACATCAACGCCACTTTTTGCTGCAATAATTAAAGCCTCTAGGATTGAATCACCTGGAATTAAGTAGGGAGTTTGAATGTAGACGTATTTTTGTGCTTGAGCAATTATTTCTTCATAAGCTCGCCGAATACCAAAATGACTATTATCTGGTCCAGATGAAACAATTTGCATTGGTACCAAGTCTTTAGATTGAACTACTTTTAATTCAAATGTTTCAATTAAGCTATCAATATTATATTTTGGAAGATGAGATTTACGGCAGCTTGTATTCCAATCCATTGCAAAGCGAATTTCCATTAATAAGGCTGCTTGCCCTACTACGCGTAAATGGGTATCACGCCAGTGTCCAAATTTCTTACTTCGATTAATATATTGATCGCCAATATTGAACCCTCCAATATAGCCAATTTTATTATCAATGATTACTAATTTACGGTGTAAATGGTAATTAGCACGAGGAGTAGTAAAAAGACGGTTTCCAGCTGTTGAAATGAAAGGTTGCGCTTCTCCTCCTAAATGACGAAGTTTTTTAAAAAAAGATGGTCGTGTACCACGAGAACCGCTTGCATCATATAAAACTCTAATTTTAACGCCCCGACTGGCTGCTTTTTCTAAAGCTTGTAAGACCTGATTTCCTAATTGGTCATCATAAAATGTATAAAATTCTACATTAATACTTCTTTTAGCTTCCTCAATATTTTTTATAAGATTTGGAAACAAAACTTGTCCGTCGATAAAAGTCTCAACTTCGTTATTAAAAGTTAAAAGGGCATCATCATTGTTTAAATTTAGTTCTACTAGCCGTCTTGCACGTGGATTCTGAGATTTACTTGGTAGCAAGTCATGGATTCGTAATAGCCTATTTTGTTCATTAAGAAAATGATCACGAATTTTTTTCTGTTCAGTTTCAATTGAGAAAATATCATCGTGTGATAATTGTCGGCCAGTAAATAAATATAAAACAAATCCAACATACGGTAAGATACATAAAATCAAAAGCCACGCCCAAGTAGAAGCAATGTCACGATGACTACGAAAAACAGTCCAAATTGCTAGCCCAACATTAATTAACCAAAGAATTTCGATTATCCTTCTAATTATGTCCCAAGTTAAAATCATTAGAATTCCCCCAAAAGTTTATAATATATAATTCTACCATACCGATGAATATACAAAATGTAGTGTTTGTATTTACCAATACACAAAATATATGGTATTTTAAGATGAAGACGCGGAATAGAAAGAAGAAATAAAATGGCAACTTTAGAGCAACCATATTTAGATTTACTAAGTAAAATAATGAATGAAGGGCATGACAAGGAAGATAGAACTGGAACAGGTACTAGAAGCCTGTTTGGAGCCCAAATGAGATTTGATTTAAATGATGGTTTTCCGATTTTAACTACTAAAAAAATACCTTTTGGACTTATTAAGAGCGAATTATTATGGTTTTTACGGGGAGACACTAATATCCGTTTTTTGCTAGAACATAATAATCACATTTGGGATGAATGGGCCTTTAAAAACTGGGTAGAGAGCAGTGAGTATCAGGGTCCAGATATGACTAATTTTGGTCTTAGAAGTCAAGAAGACCCAGAATTTAAAAAGATCTATCAAGAAGAAATGGAAAAATTTGATCAAAAAGTCCTAGCAGATCAAACTTTTGCAGAAAAGTATGGAAATTTAGGAGATGTTTATGGTGCCCAGTGGAGACATTGGCAGAAACGTGAGGGTGGTTTTATTGATCAAATTCAAAATGTAATTGATCAAATTAAGAAAACACCATACTCTCGCCGCTTAATTGTGAGTGCATGGAATCCAGAAGATGTACCAACGTCCGCTTTACCTCCATGTCATGTTTTGTTTCAGTTTTATGTTAATGATGGTCGTTTAAGCCTACAGCTGTATCAAAGATCCGGAGATATGTTTTTGGGTGTACCGTTTAATATTGCAAGTTATGCTTTACTAGTAAATTTAATTGCACGTGAAACGGGGCTAAAGCCAGGTGAATTTATTCATACTTTAGGGGATGCTCATATTTATAAGAATCACTTTAACCAAGTTAAAGAATTATTGAATCGATCTGCATATGATGCTCCTATGCTTTGGCTAAATCCGGATAAAAAATTAGTACAGGATTTTGAAATGAAAGATATCAAGTTAATTAATTACCGGCATCATGGCACTATTAAGGCGCCGGTAGCCGTTTAAATGTTGAGGAAAGAACAATGATTAGATTTATTTGGGCAGAAGATGAAAATGGATGTATTGGTTACCAAGGTGCTTTGCCCTGGCATTTGCCCGCTGATTTAAAACATTTTAAAGAGCTGACTAGTAATCATATTATCGTTATGGGACGAAAAACATTTGATAGTTTTCCAGGATTACTTCCTAAAAGAAAACATATCATCCTTTCTACTAATCCAATTTTACAACGTAAATATCAAGATAATTCACGAGTTAAAGTTTTTTCACAAATTAAACAGTTGAAAAATTGGATCGAAGATCACACTGAAGAAACAATTGATATTATTGGGGGTGCTGAAGTTTTTAAAGAATTTAAGGATGAAGTAGATGTTCTTGAAAAGACAAAAATTCACCATATATTTAAGTGTGATACATGGATGCCGGAACTAAAGTACGAAGACTTTAAATTAGTAAATTCCGAAAGTCATCATCCAAATGGAAATAATAAATTTGATTACGACTTTTTAGAGTATAAGAGAATATAAGGAACTTCACTTATAAATTATTTAGAAATGCTGATATTTATTACTTTTTTGTAATGGTATCAGCATTTTTATGTATTTAGTTACCGGTAACAATTAATCCTGTATTGAAAGCATTTTCACTCTTGCTTAATATAAAATTATTGAAAGCGCTTAGCTGAAAAGTGAGGGAGAAAATTATGGATGAAAATAACAAAGTATCTGGCTTACCAGAACTTACAAAAAGTGTGATCTGGATGATTAATTTTGGGTACTTAGGTATTCAAATTGCTTTTACTCTTGAAACATCACAAATGAGTCGAATTTTTCAAACCTTAGGAGCTGATCCAACTAAGCTAGGGTGGTTCTTTATTTTACCGCCTTTGGCTGGGTTAGTGGTACAGCCAGCTATTGGATCATTCTCTGACCGAACTTGGGCTCCAAAACTTGGTGGAAGAAGATTACCTTACTTATTAATTGGGATGATCTTTGCAGTGATTATGATGTTATTTTTGCCAAACATTGGGAGTTTAGGCTTAGGATATGGCTCTATTGAAGCATTAGTATTTGGAGCTATTGCAATTGCAATTTTAGATGTAGCAGCAAATATGGCTATGCAACCATTTAAAATGATGATTGGTGATATGGTTAATGATGAGCAAAAATCATATGCATATGGTATACAAAGTATGCTTTCAAATTCAGGTGCAGTAATTGCAGCATTTTTCCCATTTCTATTAACAGTTCTAGGAGTTGCTAATACTGCTAAAAAGGGTGTAGTACCTCAATCAGTTGTAATTTCATTTTATGTAGGAGCTACAATACTTGTCATTACAAGTTTGTTAACCGTAACAAAAGTTCATGAATATGATCCAAAAACTTATGCTCGTTATCATGGTATTAAAGAAGAAGATAACAAAGAAGGCGGAAACTGGTTTGAACTGTTAAAAAAGGCACCTAAAGTTTTCTGGCAAGTTTCATTAGTACAATTATTTTGTTGGTTTTCATTCCAATATTTATCAACTTATGCTACAGGTGCAATTGCAGAAAATGTTTGGAAAGTAACAGATCCATCTTCGGCTGGTTATCAATTAGCCGGAAACTGGTTTGGGGTTTTAACAGCTGTTCAATCAATTGCCGCAGTGATATGGTCATATGTTTTGGCAAAGGTGCCAAATGATCATCATAAGGTTGGATATGGTATTAGTTTATTATTAGGAGCAATAGGATATGGTTCCATCTTCTTTATCCATTCTCAAAATATTTTGATTGTATCATTTATTTTAATTGGAATTTCTTGGGCAGCTATGAACACTTATCCACTAACTATGGTTTCTAATGCCTTATCCGGTAAACACATGGGGACGTATTTAGGTTTATTTAATTGTTCCATTTGCTTACCTCAAATAATTGCTTCATTATTAAGCTTTATACTATTTCCACTAATGAAATATTCAATGCCGGCGATGATGCTGACTGCAGGAATTTCGGGTGTTTTAGCAGCAGTTTGTGTGCTGTTTATTAAGGAAACATATAAAAACTAAAGTTTATTAAAAATAGGTTACTCTGATAAACATATCAAAGTAACCTATTTTTCTATGGATTTAGTATGGGTTATTACTTGTTTTTCATAATTGGTTGATAGAATAAATCAATTATAATTGCTGCAACTAAGGCCACAATTATGGTTAAGGCAAGATTTACAAAACTAATTTGAGTCATAGCCAAACCCAATAATGCTAAAGCAAAAGTTAGCAAGACATCAATAATTTGAACTATAGCAACTGATTTTGATGGAGCTGACTGCCAGAAAAATTTTCTAGTTCTAGTAATTAATACAATCAACATTGCACTTAAAACTAAGTAAACATAAACCATTGTAGAAACAGTTCCTTGAGCATAGTGGTGAGATACAAGGTACCAAACAAAGCCAAAACCAATTACAGTCCATCCTGCAGCAAGAGAGAAAGCAATCTTAGCTAATTTAAGCATATTCCAACTTTCAGGCTTATAGGTAATATGCGTATTATCGGTTCCAATCATCATAGTTACCATATTATTCATAATGGTATAAATAACCATTGCATTTAATGCCATTGGAATATAGTTAAAGCATAGGTAACCAAATGTTAAAAGCATTGTTAGTTCTGCTGTCCGAGATAATTTGGTTAATGACCAGGTTGTCATTCTTTGGTAAACTCTGTGGCCGGCATCAAGAATTTTAACAATTGGGGTTAAACCATCTTCTAGGAGAACCATCTTACCACTTCGTTTAGCAACATCAGCAGCATTTGAAACGGCAATTCCAACTTCAGCTTGCTTTAATGCGGGAGCATCATTAACTCCGTCACCAGTCATCCCCACAATATAGCCATCTTTTTGGAATAGTTTAACCATCTTAAGCTTGTCTTCCGGTAAAACATCAGCAATTCCGGCTAAATCATTAACGTCAGTTTTATCATTGAAATCGTGAATTGAGATAACTTTTCCTTTTAAGCCAACCTCTTTAGCAACAGCTTCTGCAGTTCTGCGGTTATCTCCAGTCAACATAATTGGTTTGATTCCGCGTTTTTTAAGTTCTTCTAGAGCTTTCTTTGAATCTGACCTGACTTTATCACGTAAAATGAATATTCCAGCTAGTTTGTCATTAATTAGAACTGCAACTGAACGACCAGCAGTAAAATCAATATTTTTAGCTTCTTTATCAGCATTTTTATCTATTAAAGAAAGTTGCTTAAAAGAACCTAACTTAATATTGTAGTTACCAACAATAGCCATTGAATATCCAGTATCAGATGTGAAGGGGACAAATTTTTCCGGAGTATCAGGACTAATATCTTTTTCTTTTAGGTATTCATCAATGGCAGAATCAATGATACTAGGACTACGTTTATCAGTAGCTGCTCCAACTAAGGCAAGAACTTCGTTATTGGGAAGGTTGCTGAGATTGTCCCATTGAGAGACGGCCGTCTTGTTTTCAGTAATTGTTCCAGTTTTATCAAGTAGCAATAAGTTTAAGTTTGCCGCATCTTGAATACCGGTTAAGTCAGATGTTAATACTCCTTCTTTACTTAGACGAGTTGCCTCAAAAGAATTAGATAAAGCAAATGTAGATGGCATAGCAACCGGAATAGAGGCGATAAACATCATGGCTAAGAATGGGAGCATTTCAATGACATTTTGTCCTCGAATCAATGCTGCGATTACTAAAATTAAAGTTAATACACCGTCTAAGAGACAGAGGTAATAGATAATTTTGGTTAATAGCTGTTGTAAATGACCAGGAGCAGCAGAATTGTTGATTAAATTAATAGTTTTTCCCGAACGGGAATTGCTTCCTGTTGCCGTTACTACTGCTAGGGCATCCCCATCCACTACGGTAGTTCCGGCATAAGCAGTATCACCAACAGATTTTTTAATGGCTTTTGATTCACCAGTAATTGAGCTTTCATCAACTGTAATCTGTCCTTGAGCAATTTTTACGTCAGCTGCTAAAACATCCCCACGTTTTAAGCTGATCAAGTCCCCAACAGCAAGAAATTTTGAATTTATTTGTTTCCATTTTCCACTTCTTTTTACAGACACTATTGGAGTTAGCTCATGAGAAATTGTATTTAGAACTCTGCGAGACTTTTTCTTTTGTGTAGCTCCATTAAACGCTGCAAATAAAAGCATTAATAAAACAAATAAGGACTGGATCCATTTACCTAAAATGCATTCTAATAATAAGGCTGCTTCTAAAATCCAGGCCGATAAGTTCCATAACTTGGACATAAATTCTTTAAAGAAATTAAATTCAGGTTCGGGAACTTCATTTAGACCATCTTTTTTAAGACGCTCTTCTGCCTGGGCATCGGTTAACCCTTGCAGTTCTTCATTTTCCATAAAAATCCTCCGTTAATTCTCTATTTTCTTAAAATATTTTAGCGCAGTTCTTGTTATTAAGAAAATATCAAATTAAGATAGGAGATATTAAAAATATAGATAATAAGTTAAAAGGTATTAATAATGAATATTAAACAATTAAAATATTTTTTAGTGGTTGCTGAAGAGCGGCAGATTACGTCTGCTGCTAAAAAGTTATATATTGCTCAGCCACCTTTAAGTTATCAGTTAAAACAATTAGAAAAAGAAGTAGGGGTGCAGCTTTTTGTTAGAACTGCTCATGGGATAGAACTGACAGAAGCGGGAAAAGTATTTCAAAAATATGCTGAAAAAATTGTCGCTCTGAGTATATCTGCTCAAGGCCAAATCCATCAAATTAAAGAGGGTGAATTAGGAAAAATTAGAATTGGGGTCATTTCTTCTTGTGGAGGGGTTGTCCCAAATGAACAATTTAAAAAATTAGTAAAATACTATCCTAATGTATCATTTGAAATACATGAAGCAAACACTTTTGGTATTGTTGAACAACTACAAGATGGAATATTAGATTTAGGAATAGTAAGGACACCTTTTAATCTTGAAGGACTAAATTTTAAAGACTTTCACCAGGAACCAATGGTAGCAGTGACAAGAGAAGAATTTTTTGAAAGAGGAGAAATTAAACATCTTAATGAATTAAAAGATAGGCCGATAATTTTATACCGAAGATTTCAAGAAATATTCAATCGTAGTTTTCGGCACCAGGGAATAAGGCCGTTCTATTCAGTAACTTGTGATGATGCAAGAACAGCAATTCACTGGGCCGATGAAGGCTTGGGGATAGCTTTAGTTCCGGAATCGATCGCCCTTACTTATGCAAAAAGTAAGCTTATCCCAGTAAAGCATACTAACTGGATTACCCACTTAAATTTAGTATGGCGTAAAGATAGAGAAGTGACGCCACTAATGGAAAAGATTATTGAAATGTTTTAAATTAAAAAAGCCAACCACTTTTGGTTGGCTAAAAAATCTAATTATGTTTAACAATTTTATAGTTTAGATAACGCTCAACAGCCTGGCGCATCAACTTGATTTTGCGGGGCTTGTAAATAATGATCTTTGCCATAATACGAGTCCTTTCATTATCAATTAGTATAGCTTTAAGATACAGAAAAACTATGAAAGAATGATGACTTTTTAAAGATTAATTTTAGAATTAGTTATTTTGTATTTACCATTTATTTTTTAATTGCTATAATAAAAACGTTGTAATTGGAGAGTTGGCAGAGTGGTAATGCACCGGACTCGAAATCCGGCGAACCGGCTTATACCGGCGCGCAGGTTCAAATCCTGTACTCTCCTTATTTGAATAAAAGAATGTTGATATAGCAACGTTTAGAGTACTAAAAATACTAGAATGGTAACATTTTGGTAACATATATAAAGAAAATGCATCCGGAAGGGTGCATTTTCTTTATATATTTAATTGCTTTAATGCATTAACTGCATCTTCTTTATTTTTATTATTTACATGCGTATAAATATCTAACGTCATTTGGATATTTTCATGACCAAGCAGCATTTGAACAGTTTTAGGTTTTACATTAGTTTCCGCAATAAGTAGTGTTGCAAAAGTATGTCTAAAGCCATGAACTGTTATATGACGTAAATCAGGTTGTGGTTCTTTTAAGTTGTGTGTTTTTGCATACTTAACTTTTTCCTCATGATCTTTAGCATAAATTGATTTGAGCCATTGATCTGGTTTGCTCATTTTTAAATACGTTCCTTTAATTGTGTGAAAGAGCTTGTTAGAGATGACTTTTCGCTTTTGCTTATAATCTATCAAAACTTCTTTTAAACTGTCTGAGATAGGTAAAATACGCTTAGATTTAGGTGATTTAGGTGGCTGGATAATTGTTTTATTGTCTAAACCATATGCCAAGGTTTTATTTATGGATAAAGTACCTGCTTTTAAATCAATATCTTGCCAAGTCAAAGCTAATGCTTCGGATTTTCTAAGACCGGTAGCAGAAAGTAGCTTGAAGTAAGTATATTGAACTAATCCATACTCTTTGGCCACTTCAAGAAATTGATTTAGTTCCTCTCGTGTATAAACATTATGTTCAGTATCTCTACGTGGTCGAGATGTCTTTTTAGGGATAATGATCCGCTTTAAAGGATTTTCAGACACATAATTTAACCGAATACCATATTCAAAAAGAGCATTAAATTCATTAATAGCGTCCCTATATTTAACAATTTGTTTTGCTTTCCTATCAGCCCACTTTTGTAATTCAGCTACTGTAATCTTGTCAACGTATTGGTTACCAAAATCCGGAATAACATGGTTATCAAAGACTTGTTTATTTTTATTCGCAGTAGATTCTTTTACCTGAGTTTTATAGTTTTCAAACCAGAGATCACGTAATTCAAAAACTTTAATCTGCTTTTGCTTTACAAAATTATCTGGTTTAGTTTGAGATAATTTGTTGAATACTGCTTCTGCTTCAGCATAGGTTTTAAAACCGCGCCTGTGAACTTGCACTCGATCACCATTGCTGTTTTGACCTAGTGAAATTACAAATTCATACCGTTTTTTTCCAGACTTTAATTTATAATCTTTGATACTGGTGTTTTTTCTTTTTGGCATAATAAAAAACCTCCTATTGTAGCCTGAATATGAACTCTGCTACAATAAGAGGGCGGAGTTCATATTTTTATGGCTTTGTTAATCGAATTTATGTTGAGCTATTGGCGTAGCTCATTTCTTCCCACTAATGTTGGCGCATCGGTGGGATTTTTTATTAAGATTTATATTTAAAAGTTTTACCGCAATCCATGCAAATCATTTCAATTTTTTTGCTATTTTTACCAGCAAATCCAGCAAGTGATCCTACGCCACCAACTAGAACCGTACCGGCAACTGCCTTACCAACAGAAAAAGCCTTTTTCCTTCGACCGATTGGCTCAACGTTAGTAGATTTACATTTAGGGCATCGCGGCCCTTTATGAAATAATCCCATTTTTTTAAATACTCTTAGATAACTTGTATATTTTTGCGTGTAAGTCTATGGATTAATATCCGAATTAGATGCTTCTGCTGCCGTTTGTGCTTGAATATCTTTTTCTTTTTGTGTAGGTGAACCATCTGAATTGATTAATCCATTTTGACGAAGCCATTCACCTTGTCCTTTAACCCAATCATCAGCTGAACCATCGGCATTAGATCCTGCAGCATGATCTTGACCGGGAAGAAGAGGGTGTCCATTTGGATCATATCCACGCTCTTTATTAATTTGGCCTTGATTTTTTTGCTGTTGTGGCTGAACCTGCGTGCTTTGTTTTTGAGTCTGAGTGGTATTAACTGAATTTTTGTTATTCTGTTTTGCGACTACATTTTCATTTTGTTGAGATTCTTTTTTTGTTCCGTCAGTACTCTTATTATCTGCGCTAGGCTTTTCTTTATTAGCTTTTTTCTTATGAGATTGTTTTTGAGATTTGTGTTTTTCAACTTTTGTTGCTGTGTTCGCTTGCTTGGTGCTACTTGAATGATTGGGGAGACCTAAGGCTCCAATCGATACACCAACTAAAGCAATTGCACAAAACGAAATAATATTTCTTTTCATTTTTAGATCCTATGTATAGATGAACTGCTGCAATAGTATATTTCCTATACTAATTATCTTGATTATGATAGTTCAAAATAACTATCACTCCCAAATTAAGTTATTTTGTTAAAAGATTGGAAATGATTGTAGTAATGACTGAAATAATAATTCCACCAATAGCGGTATATAACAACCAATTTATTTTTTCTTTGTTATGGTTTGCTGTATTTTTAACATCATTTAATTTTAGTTCAAGTTTATTAAATTGCTTATCAACTTCATTGAAACGACCATCCATCTGACGTTGCATATCAACAAAATTATTATTAATTTCTGCAAACTTATTATCTATATGATGCAATATTTTTTCGTTACTTAATTCTAATTCCTGATGAGTTACATATTTATTATCCATAGGTGGTTCACCTCCATTACTATTATCTCTCAATCTATTTTTAGTGGGCAACGTTCCAGGCTTTACTTGATTAACGCGAGTAGAGATCTCGATTACCTTATTGTCTTGCATATTAATTCACCATAATTCGTGTACTTAAAAATGTTCCAATACGCATTGTTTCGCCAATTCCCATCTCTGTTGAGGATTTAGTAGAGTATGCTAATCTTAGAAAAATAGCCGATAGTGGAAAAGTGGCACTTTCCCCATTCTCAATATTTACAGTTAGATTTTTAGGTACTTCAAACTCATAAGTTAAATTTACTAAATTAGTTTTTTCAGATTTTATTTTAGCAATAGGAAGCTGAATATACTGAAATGCGATGTATGCACCCGTTGGAATAGAGTAAGCATCTAAGTAAATCCGAGCTTTATCGCCGTCATGTAAGTTAGATAGAAGGTCTGGCTCTATATTTGCCACAGCATTTATTTTAACCGTAGTTTTTTCTTTATCATTAAGCTCTATTTTATATATTTGTTCATCATTTTCATTCAATATTTGAAACGATACCAATCCTATAACACTATGTTTAGGATACTCAGGTATTCCGTTGTATAAATTTGTATCCATGAAATGAGCTCCTTAAATTATTTTTTACGTATCTAATATAGCTTTCTCTAAAAGTAATCAGATTTAGAATTACAGATTTGATTCTTTGATTTAAGTTCTTTTTCTCTGAGCTAGAGTGCTAGCTAACTTCATTGAATCTTTCTTTTTGTCTAATCACTTTATCCTTATTTTTGATTATCTCTTTAATTTATGAACTTAAGATCATAAATCATTATTTATATCAGTTGGAAGAAGCGTCTTCATCTGAAGTATCGTGATAAGTGAAGTTATCCATTCCTGCCTTAAGTTTATATGGAGAACCTAATGGAGAATTATCTTCTGTATTTCTAGCTTGGATACTGTAATCTTCAGTAACCTTAGCTGTTTTATAATCAAGATCATATTCAATCGCAAATTTAATTGTTTTTCCTGGGAGAACTTTCGAATCTCCATTTCTTAAAAGCTCTTCCCATTTGGTCCCATTGTCTGCTTCATCACTTCCCGGAACCAACTCGCGTTCACTATTAGACAGAACTTGGTTAACTTCTAAATTGTATAGTGCCCATTCTTTGGGAGATACAGGCTTGCTAGATTTATTTGTAAAAGTTCCCTCTAGTATAACCATAGTAAAGCTTTTTAAGTTTCTATACTGATCATTAACTTTTACATTAGTTATTTTATCAATAGAAATTGAACCATTATTTGTAGTGTAACGATTTCCTACAAATCCCTTATCATTAGAACCTGATGCCGCATCTTTAACTTTTTTAGAGCTTGAATTTGAGTATCGGGATTCTATAGCATTATTTGATGAGGTAGAGCAAGCAGTTGCCCATAAGGCTAGAAGCAATAATCCGGCAGTCCCAGCTAGATGTCTTTTTTTCATATTTTCCTCCAATAAATGACACAATTTTTATTTCGTTGCTAGATAATTTATGACCCAATCTTTATAAGAAACTGGAATGCAGTAATAAAGCATGAAATTATCTATATTCCAATCTTCTTTAGGCACATCATAGAAGTAATAGTCAGCAAGAATTTTGATTCCCGTTTGTGATGCTTTGACTTCGACAGGCGATGAACTACTTTCTCCGCAATAGAATTGCTTGCCAAAATCCTTGTTTAAAATATGGCCAATCTCGTGAGATATTTGAAATGGTAATTCTTCCTCGTCAGTATTGAGGTTAATTACCATTTTTCGTTTACTAGGCACACTGCAAGAAGGCGTATCTTTATGAAGATCATAAGTGGTTTCAAATGCAATGCCATGATCCAAAGCATAGTTGAAGAGATAAGTAACTGTATTACTATCTGTATATAATTTATTCATCATCGTCATTCTTAAGTAACCTTCTTATAATTTTTAAGTCTTCCGGTGGAATAGGGCGTCCCTGAAATGTAAATATAGTATCATCGTCGTCTAGATCGGCTTGTGCTTTATTTCTAGAAGATGGATTGTGGTCATCAGTTAAGCCCTTTAAATAGTCGGTAGTAGTATTTAAAACTTTGGCAACTGCTGCTAAAGCATCTGAACCTGGCTTTTTTGATTTCCAATTATAAATTGTATTTGTCCCTAATTTAGCCTTATCGTTAACTTCACGCAGAGACATTTTTCTGATTTTTGCTAATTTTTTAGTCCGTTCAAATTCAATCATATCAAGGAATTCTCCAATCCTTGACAAAAAAAGTCTGTAAAAAGACTAAAATTATATTGACTTATTTAGTCTTTAGACATAAACTATTAATTGTCAACAAGTTAATAAACAAATTAATGAACATCAAAATTTTATTTTTTAGTATGGGAATACTTATTTAATGTTTATTTGTTATACATTGATATTAGTCTATAGACTAACTGATGTCAATAACTTTAGTACAAATTAATTTACAAGTTAATTAACTTGTTGGAATTAAATCAAAAGGAAGTGAAAAAAGAATGCCAATTGAAGAAAGATTAGAAACAGCAACGCATGCCGTGGAATCAGAGATTAAAGTTGCTCTTATTAGAAAAGGATGGACTCAAGCTTATCTAGCTAAGAGATTAAATATTAGCCGTCAACAACTTAATCAGGCTGTTAAAGGAAGTAATTCCAAAAGAGCCAAAGAAATTAGAGAAACCATTTATGAAATTTTAGGAATGGAGAGTGAGTAAATGGAACTTTTAAATTTTGAAGGACAACAAGTTTTAGATAGTCGAGAAGTTGCTAAAGTTATTGGTAAGCGACACGACCACTTAGTAAGAGATATTGATGTGTATATTTCGGATATTCAGGAAAACCCAAATTTGGGGAATGGCTCTACGACAGTATTTTTCATCCCTAGCACATATAAATTAAGTAATGGGCGTCAGTATCGAAATTATCTTCTTACCAAACAGGGATGCGAGTTTGTAGCAAATAAGATGACAGGTAAGAAGGGTAATCAATTTACAGCCCAGTACGTCAGCTTATTTAACCAAATGAAAACTACTCTTAGTCAACCCGAACTCATCATGGAACAGCTAAGAAAAGAGTGGGACATTCCTACAACATTAGGTGGAGCATTACAACTCGCTGCTAATCAACAGGTAGAAATCGAAAAGATGAAACCTAAAGTTGATTATTACGAGAAGCAAATGAGAAATCCTGGCCTTATGACTGCAACAGAAATTGCTAAAGATTATGGTTGGTCAGCTGCGACTCTGAATAAGGAATTACATAAACGTGGTGTGATTTTTAAACAAGGTAAGCACTGGGTACCTTATTCAAGATATGCAGGTAAGGGCTACACACAATATGAGCCATTTGATTATCAACACAGTAATGGTCAACCTGGCGTTCACAATAACTTAAAGTGGACCCAAAGAGGGAAGAAGTTCATCTACGATTTATTAGCTGAAGATGGAATTAAGCCAGTAGTCGAACAGATGGGTTTGTTGGAAGCATAAAGGTGAATAGGGAGTAAATTATGAAAGTAAAAAAGGATGATCTAACTATTAAAGCCTTTATTTATGCCGAAAGAAAGCTCATTCGGAAAAGAATACAACTTTATGATGAGATGCTGAATTTGAATGGAACTCAATCAATTACAAATAAACTTTTAAAACTAAAAAATATAGAAGTTGATAGGTTGGTACAAATTGAGAGTTTAGTGACTAACCACATAGATTCGCCTGAGGCAATTGCTGACTTCTTGTTAACTAAAGATGAACTAAAGATAGGTACTGGTTGCAAAATTAAACAAGCTCCGTATGGAATTTATATTGATGATATTAAACAAGAAGGCGTGAAAGATGTGCAAATTAAAAAGAACTCCCGTCAATGGACAGAAGTTCAAATAACCTATATGGCCAATTCATTTATTAAAGAAAAAGTTTAGCAATGGTTCTAGTTATTGCAGGAATAGTTACAGGTATTCCTTCTTCCTTTAATACATTTTTGACTTTATTCCAGTGAGTTTCTTCACTAATTGAGTCAATAAATCGATGGCCTTCAGGAGTTATATCACGAAGATTAAAGTAATACGTGTTTGAAAGATCAGTATCTACACTCCCTTCAATGAGTCCAGCATCAATTGCCTGCTTTAAAGAATACACGGCATCCGATTGAGAATAACCTTTATCAACTACATTTTTAATAACAACAGAGGCTTGTGGATGAGTAGGTAGATTTTGCATTTCTATCATCACTTGTCTCAATACTTCGTAATTCAACTTCATATATGTCACCTCCTTTCTAAAGGAGATAGAAAAATTATAGCAAATAGAAAAGAGAGAACTTATAAAAGATTTAATACAAATGAAGGAGATGATTTCATGCAAATCGCAATCCCAGAACGAGTTATTGAAAGAGCTATTCAACAGAAGTATTTGACCGTGACGGCATCAGCAAACTTCTTAGGAGTTAGTCCATCTACATTTAGAATTTGGCTGAAAAAGTTTGATTTTAAGCCAATTAGTATTGATGGCCAAATCTTATATGACAAGGATGTCTTACAAAAGTTTATGGAGGATCACAAACTATGAGGAAATGGATTAATCAAAAAATTAACGAATTTATGGGTACTGCACTCACAATTAGAGAAACCGAAATTCTAACACTAAGTACACTCATTACTGCATTAGTAGCAATTGTTTTTACGATGTACACAGCGATTTTTCCAAATATTTAAGTAAGGTGATGAAAAAATATGATTAAAAACAAAAAATACAGGGATCCATTTAAAGGGATGAGCTTTAAAGGAAAACCTGTATCTAGAGAAGAATATATTGCAGCTTATGAAAGCTACATTAAGCGTTGTTCTGGCGAAGCCAAAGATTAGTTCTAGATGAATTGGTTCTAAAACTAGAAAATTCAGAAATTGAAACTCTGATTGTATCTTCAAGACATTGGATTTCGTCAAAAATTTTATCTATGTCTAAAGGACTAATTAAAATGATTTCTGTAGGTAAATGTTGAAACCATTTTGTATCAGGTAAATTTTCTAGTTTAGTTCTAATAGCTACTGCCAACGGTTGATTAGTGGGTGCAACTTCATAATCAAACGTTACAAGGTACTTATGCATAATTAATCCTCCTTTCTTGGAATTAATTATAACAATAGTCAGACTTGAAAAGAGGTGAGGTAGATGACGCTAGAAACACGATTAATCAGTAACAGTAATGCTTTCTTCACTAGAGAAACAAGACAACCGCTTATACATGATGAATATCAAAAGCAATTTGAGACAGATTTAATGACAACAAAAAAGCCGTTAACTGCGCCAACAGTTTAACGACTACAAAAAATACAAAACCAAAGGAATTATAACATGAATAAGATTAACGAAGCTAAAAAAGACATGATTACGTTTGAAAATGAAAATTTTCCAATTAGTTTTAAAAAGGCTGAAATAGACTTTCCCGGGTACGAGCTACTAAATGCTAAGGTAGATGATTTAGCTAAAGGCTGGGAAAGCTATGTAGTAACTTCTAAATCGTATCCTTACGATAAAAAGACTAGGGCAGAACTAAATCGCATTCGGAAAGCCTTAAATGATCGAAGAAAATCAATTACACAACAAGCTAGTCAACCTATTGATGAGTTTACTGCTCAAATTAAATCACTTGATTTGAAAATTAAGGTAGCTGTTGATCACATTAGTGAAGGAATTAAGTCTTTTGATGATAAAGCTAAAAAAGACAAACATCAGCAGAATTTATTGCAACTGGGTAAGATTGCAGTTGAATATAATGTGCCTTTACAGGAGCTTGATTACCAAAAAAAGTGGGATAACAAGACCACTAGTTGGGGAACTATTGAAGAAGAAGCTAGACAACAATTTGAAGTAATTGCTGAAAGACTAAAGGCTAGAAAAGAAGCTGAGCAATTTATTGCTACTAAGGCTAATGAGTACACTAAACCTGCTATGACTGCTAGTCCATATCTTCAAATGCTTGATTATAAGTCGCTGCCTGACGTACTAACTCAAATGGATAATGACCATGATTATTTAATTAAGCAGGCTAAACAGCAAGAAGAAAATCGCAAGAAAGCTATAGAATCGCTTGAACAACATGGCGATAAGTATGTCGATGCCAAAACCGGTGAAGTAGTTGATAAGGTACATAGCGTCACACTTAAACTTACTGGTACCACAGAACAATTAACAGCTCTGTCTAACTTTATTCGAGACTGGGGTATTAGCTATGAGAGGGTGAGCGAATAATGTTATTTCAAGGTAAAGAGGAACTGAGAGCAGAATGCTTTTCTGCTTATATTCAGGCTAAGTCGCTGATAGATCAGCCTAAAAAAGATAAACATGTTCATATCATTCCGAAAAATCCAAATTCTGATCCATATGACTATTACTACGCAGATTTAGCTGCAATTGATAGTGCAATTATAAAAGCGACTAAGCAGGTTAAAGACCGCAAAGATCAAATTGCTTTAAGTTACATTCAGGATGTTAAAAATAATCAAGATGGTGTAATTGTCACTACAGAAATTATTTTTTCAAATGGTGGACGCATTACAATGTCCGATCTGTGGTTTAAAACCTACACTACTAGCTCACCTCAGCAAGTTGCCGGCATAATCACTTATGCTAAAAGATATTCTTTGAGTGCAGCTTTCGGAATTGCAAGTGAAGATGATGACGATATTAAGACGCTAATTGAAACAGGAAACTATCAACCTACTGATAATCCACCACATAAGCTAGGGCGTAAGGAACTAGATGAATATATAGTGCAATATATGGGTTCTCCAGCAAGATTAGTAGATATTTATCAGGAATATATTGATGGTATTCCAGAAGCTGGTGGTTGGATTAAAAGTCGACACGATGAACAAACAGCAATTGCAATCAAGCAGCTTAATCAAGCTTATCATCAACAAGAAGCTGATAAAAAGGCAAAAGAAGAACAAGAACTTAAGGCTAAAGAAAAGCAAGCTGCGCTTAATAAAGTTCAACAGACTAAAAAGGATCCATTTGAAGATAAAAAAGTAGAATCTAAAGATCCTGAAGTAGATAAATTGTTTTAGGTAATAGTAATGGTAAAAATCAAAAAGGTATACGACAAACATTAGATGAATTAGATGAAAAAATTAATAATTTTATTTCAGATAAAAATGTAATCGATATTAGACTGAACACTTGTACTGATGATGTTTATGACACAATTTTTTATATAGCGGTTGTTATGTATGAAAACAAAGCTACAACTCAACTTAGAAGAAAGGCGTTTGAATTTTGTTCAGATGATGAAGTAAACAGTTTTATCCAAAATCATGATGTTATTAAAGTGGAAAATTTCGGCACAAATTCAGAAGAAATTACAACAGTTGTGACTTATAGAGAGACAAAAAAGTAATGCCAGCTTGGATATACGCAGCGCTGTACTTGATGATATTAGCGTTAGGAATTCTGTTAGTAGGAGCAATATGATGAAAAAAGTAAGATTTTACGATGAAGAAAAGTATAAATGGGCGTTAGATAGTGCACTAGATGCTTTAAGTAGAGAAGACAAGAAAACTTTTATGACTAGGGTATTTGATATGAGCGTAGCTAGCAATTTAGATCAAATGGATATTTTATACATGTTTGCTCAAACCTCTTACTCAACCAGTCTGCAATCAAGTTTTATTTTTGGAGGACATAAGTAATGAGCAACGATTTTCGACGTTATCACTTAGCGCATGATGAAGCATATAAGAGCTTAAATTTGATTCATAAGTATGATACTGCATCCCTTACGGTGCAAGACTTATGGAAGCTAAAACAGGCAGCATACCGTGAAGGATATCTGCGTGCGATGGATGTAAGACAATACAGAGATACGGGATTGGAATGATAAAACTAGAACTAGGAGCTGATACAGTGAGTTTATTTCCGGAATTAGATGAGAAAGAGACCTTAAAAGAAGTAGCGAAATTCTTTACTAAAGATTTAGAACGATTGCTATTAATGAGTGGCCATGAATTAGTAGATCTTAAGTCTCCAACATTAAGTTCGGCTCCTGGTCATAGCAATGGTAGTAACAACAGTGAAAAGGCAATAATCAGAGGCTTAAATGCTGAAGCTATGGTTAGAGCAACTAGTGACACAATCCATCATTGTTCGCACAATTCTCAAATTATTTTGATAGGATTGTTTATTCGGAAATGGCCATGGAATGAAGTCAAGCCACTAGTTTACAGTGAGAATAATAAGTTCAGCTATTTACGCAGAAAAGCAATGTTTGAGTTTGCTGATGGCTTTGACTATTGGCAAAGAGTAAACAACTGCCAACCTATCATTGACCTACACAAGTATAAATAAGGGTAATTTGCGGGAATATGGTGGTAATTCGTTGATACTTATCTATGCTTAAATATATATTGTCGAAAAAAGTAAAAGTTTTTCGATAAATCTATTAGTACGGTTTGCAATACGAGCAATATTCCTCCGTATTTTTTACAGTTTTAGATCTGAAAAGATCTCTCAGCATGTTAGCTATTTTAAACTCGGCCCTTACTGTTAAATAGTCTCATGGTTAACATGCAGCAATATTTAGGTTCGATTCCTACTTGTTGCTTACCTAGGGTTTTGATGCTACTTCCCTAGGATTAAATATGCGATGCCCCAACGGTTCGGGAGAGCGTATCGTAGTTGAGAGTTGGTTATCTGTTTGCAGGATCGCAGCAGATACCGTGGGTACGACGACACAATTTGGAATTAGAAAGAAGGTATCTTCTTTCACAATATATCAGGTTCGAATCCTGACGTACTCATTGTCCGGCGGAAAACGGACGTAAAAATTAAATCTTTACCTTGTCATACAATTGGTAAAGTACTTTAAATGATAAATTCACGGAATAAGTCATTTAATTTTACAGTTATCAGGTTGATTGTTTTAGCGGTAGGCAGGTGAACTGAACACGTGACTAATGTAATCCCTACCTTAAACTGTAAAGCACACACCGCAACAATCGTAAAAGCGTAGCATAAGAGACGCGGCTTTCCTAGTCTGGCTCGTTGGTCAAGTGGTTTAAGACACTGGTTTTTCATACCAGTAACACAAGTTCGATTCTTGTACGAGCTATGGGAATTAATTGAATTAATTCACTGCGTTAATAGAATTCCTCTCTATAATATGTATTTAACACTTGAGGCTATTGCTCTGTGTTCGCTGTGCGGACATGCATTTCTTATAGGGATGCCCCTTCAAAATTATTTTGTTAAAGAGCAAATGGGAAATATCTCTGAATGGTGAGACATTAAGCTGGGTTTGACTCCAGTATTTCCCATAGTCCTTATTAGGACTAAAATTCCGTTCGTTTCAAGAAAGTCAAGTCTTTTAATTAGGCTTGGCTTTTCTATAATTATTTTTGGAACGAACGGAGGACTTTATTTATGAATAGCTATAGAGATTATTATATTGATATAAATTCAAATTGGAACGTAGATGAGATGCCTAATAAAAAATATATTTGTGGTTACTGTGGAACTTTAGTTTCAAGTGTTCGTGGAATGTCTTTAATGAATATTACTAGTAGAGAACCTTCGACAAATGTCGGAGTTTATATTTGTACAAATTGTAATCTGCCATCTTTTATTTCTTATGATAGGCAAGTTCCAGGAAATAGATTTGGTGCAGCGGTAAATAATGTTCCTGATGAAGTAAATAAAGTGTATGAAGAAGCTAGAAGTTGTTACGCTGCTAACGCTTATACGGGTACTGTGTTACTATGTAGAAAACTATTGATGCATGTTGCTGTTGATTTAGGCGCTAAAGATAATTGTAAGTTTGTTGAATATGTAAATTATTTGGCTGATAGCCATTTTGTAAGTGTGAGAAGTCATGAATGGGTTGATCAAATTCGTAAATATGGAAACGAAGCACCTCACGAAATCCAAGTTAATACTCAACAAGATGCACAAAAAATTATAAAATTTTGCGAAATGATATTAAAAATGAATTATGAATATCCTTCGGAAATAAATGATTCAGATAATAAATAAATTTAGGTCAGCGTAAGCTGGCTTTTTATTTTGGAGAAAATATGTCGAATAATTATAAATTTAAACGAAATTGGGAAAATGCTGAAAAAGCCATTTATGATGGTGAAGGTGAGTTTGATATTCCTATAATTGCGCCAGAAGATTATCATAACGTTGAATGGATTGGATTCAATAAGGATAGAGCTACACAAAACAGAGAAAATAAAGGGATTCATTTCTTTTTAGATGATTATCAATTCGTAAGACTATGGAAAAACGTTGATAGATATGTAGATTTGCTCAAAAGTTATGATTTCGTCATGTCGCCAGATTTTAGCACCTATACTGATTTTCCTAAGGCAATGCAGATTTATAATCATTATCGCAAACATTGGATAGCTGCTTATTTACAAGAACATGGAGTTCATGTTATTCCAACTATAAGTTGGTCGACTTTGGACAGTTTCGAATGGTGTTTTGATGGAGAGCCTCAGAACAGTACAGTTGCCATTTCTAGTGTGGGATGCAGCAAAACAATAGATAAATTTATTACTGGATATAATGCAATGATTGACAGACTGCATCCGTCAACAGTTATTTTTTATGGAGATATACCGGCTGAATGTAAAGGCAACATAGTGCATGTTAGTTCATTTACCGAAAAATGGAGAGAGGCGAAAATGCTTGGGTGGTAGAGGATCAGCATCGGGAATAAGTGATAAAGGAAGAAAATATGGAACAGAATATCGCACTTTATTTCAATCTAATAATATTAAATTTATCAAATATAATATAAGTAAGAGTGCGACCAGTCCCTATGAAACTCGTTCTAATCACAGAATTTATGTAACCATAAATAATAAAAATGAGCCTAAATATATAACGATGTACAGAAATAATGGTAAGAGATTAGCACAAATTGATATCTCAGGTCCGGCACATACTCAAGATGGAAGAAAATTTGAAACGCCCCATATACATGTAGGATATGAGCATCAAGGTTCGTACGTAAGGAATTTAAATTTCGGGGAGAAGAGATTATTATCTAGAACTAAAAATATTTGGTACAATAAGAAAAAAGACAAGTGAACGTAGTTTATTAGAGAGAAGAACAATGGCACTATGCTTAACAAGCGATTCACGAGTTTACTATGAAAATAGTAGATAGTTAGGTGGACGTGCATAGAGGTCAGATAGGTGCGGGTGCAAATCTCGCCTTGCTTGTCTTACAGAAGACGATACTCAAACGAGTGTCGTCTTTTATTTTGCGTTAAATTTTAGAAAGGTGGTGTGGTGATATGTCATGAGCAAAATAGAAGATGCAAAAGCAGATTACTTAGCAGGAATGAAGTATAAGGATATTGCTAAGAAATATGGAGTTGCATTAAGTACTGTTAAGTCATGGAAGACTAGAAATAAGTGGCAACGTAATAATGCAACCAAAAGGAAAAGTATGCATACAAAACAAAAAAGTACGCGTACAAAACGAGAAAAGGTTGCACCATCATTACCATCACCAGAATTACCAAATAATGATGAACTTACTGATAAGCAAAGAGCCTTTTGCCTGTACTATTTGCAACGATATAATGCGACCTGGGCTTATCAAAAAGCTTATGGCGGAAACTATGAAACTGCATTGCGAGCAGGACCAAGATTGTTGGGAAATGTTGGAGTTAAAAATTACTTAGCTGAGCTAAAGAAACAACAATCGCAAGATCTATATGCGACTGCAAATGACATATTGCTGCGCTATTTAAAGCAGGCGACTAGTGATGTTACCGATATTCTGTCTTTTAAAACGAAAAAGCGCTTAGTTTACTACAAAATTCATGATAAAGATGGTCCATACGAGGATGCTGGAGGTAAGTTCAGGTATGAGCCTAAGATTGATCCAGAGACAGGTGAACAAGCGTATTACTACGAACATCTAATTACTCTAAAAGATAGTAGCAAGATCGATACGTCGAATATTAAGAGTATTCGAATAGATAAGGGTGAGCCTGTAGTTGAGATGGAAGATAGACAAAAGGCAATGCAGATTTTACTTGATCGATTACCAGAACCTGAAGTTAATGATGAAAGTACTAACTCATTGCTGGCTGCGCTTACCAATGGTATGAAGAAGATATGGAGTAAGGATAATGATGAAGATAGTTAGATTTAATTTCACTCCATTTTCAAAGAAACAATTACAGGTATTAAGTTGGTGGACTAATCCAACCCTTAAAGATTATGAAGCTATTATCTGTGATGGATCGGTGCGTGCTGGTAAGACGGTAGTAATGATTTTATCTTATGTGATCTGGTCTATGACTCAATTTAATGGACAACAATTTGGGTTAGCAGGTAAGACGATTGGTTCATTTAGACGTAACGTATTAAGACCGTTAAGAAGTATGTTAGAAAGCGAAGGCTATATTATTAGAGATTCGCGTTCAGAGAATATGCTGACAATTAGCAAGAATGGACATACAAATTTTTACTTTATCTTTGGTGGTAAAGATGAAGCATCGCAGGATCTAGTTCAAGGTATTACTTTGGCTGGATTCTTTTTTGATGAAGTCGCACTTATGCCACAAAGTTTTGTCAATCAAGCAACGGCCAGATGTTCAGTAAGTGGTGCGAAGATGTGGTTTAATTGCAATCCATCTGGTCCATATCATTGGTTTAAATTAGACTGGATTGACCGACTAAAAGGTAAACGGGCATTAAGGTTACATTTCACAATGCACGATAATCCATCCCTTGATAAGGCGACGATAAGTAGATATGAACGCATGTATTCAGGAGTGTTCTATCAGAGATATATCCAAGGTCTATGGGTAATGTCGGAAGGAGTTATCTATGACAATTTTGATAAAGACACAATGGTAGTTAATGAATTACCCAATCATTTTGAAAAGTATTATGTATCTTGTGACTACGGTACATTAAACCCTACTGCGTTCCTATTATGGGGACGCAACCATGGAGTTTGGTACCTGGTTAAAGAATACTATTACTCAGGAAGAACTACATCCCGTCAAAAGACGGATGAAGAGTATTGCCATGATCTCAAAGAGTTTCTTGGGAACATTAGGGCTGAGATGATTATTGATCCTTCTGCAGCTTCTTTCAGTACAACTTTACGACAGAATGGTTTTAAAGTCCGAAAAGCTAAAAACGACGTGATCGATGGCATTCGCGTTACACAAACTGCAATGAATGAAGGAAAGATCAAGTTTAGTAATAATTGTCCTAATTTATTTAAAGAATTAGCAAGTTACGTTTGGGATGAAAAAGCTGCTGAACATGGAGAAGATAAGCCTGTTAAGCAACATGATCACGCATGTGATGCAATGAGATATTTTGTTTACACAGTTATCTATAAGCGGGTTAATGCAAAAGTTACTAAGCGTCCTCTGATTCGTGGATTATAGAAAGAAGGTGTAAAGGTGGCATTAGTGATTGATAAAGATTTACTTGGCGATATAAATGAACCCAATATTGAAGCCATAAATTATGCAATTACAGAACTAAAGAGTCGTCAAAAACGATTAGACATGCTGTCTGATTATTACAACGGAAAGCAAGAAATTGAAAAGCATACATTTGAAAATGCTAATGTTGGAGCTTCTAATGTAATGATTAATCATGCTAAATACATAAGTGATATGAATGTTGGATTTATGACAGGTAATCCGATTAAGTATGTTGCTGATAAAGGAAAGAATATTGATGATATTTTAGATATATTCAAGCAAATTGATATCCATAAGCATGATATTGAATTAGAAAAAGACTTATCTGTATTTGGTTATGGCTATGAATTACTGTATTTAAAGCAAACTGATCCTATAATTGCTAGAGATAAATTAGGAAATGAGAAGCTTACACCTAATACTGATTTAAAGATTGAAGTAATAGATCCTCGGGCAACCATTGTAGTAACGGATGATACGGTTGAACATGAACCATTATTTGCCGTTTTTGCTCAAGAAAAGAAAAACCTGAGCGGAGAAATAAATGGTTATAGTATTACTGTTTATATGCCTCAGAGAATTGTAGAATACCGTACAGAGCTGGGAATGGAAGTAGCCTCCACTGATCCCATTGTATATGATGGTGAAAATCTATTTGGTGCAGTTCCAATAATCGAATATCGAAATAATGAAGAACGACAAGGCGATTTTGAACAATTGATTTCGCTTATTGATGCATATAACTTGCTTCAAACGGATCGAATTTCAGACAAGGAAGCTTTTGTGGATGCACTTCTTGTTACGTTTGGTTTTGGTTTAGATAATGATGAAGACGATAAACAAAGGCTAAATAGAGGTGTTATCGAAGCTCCTCCACGCGAAGAAGGAGCAGATATTGAGTGGTTAACTAAAAGCTTTGATGAAACACAAGTAAATCTGTTAAGCCAATCCATTGAGAATGATATTCATAAGATTTCATATGTGCCAAATATGAATGATGAAAAATTCATGGGTAATGTATCAGGTGAAGCAATGAAGTTCAAATTGTTTGGCTTGGAAAACTTGTTATCAATTAAGCAACGTTATTTCTTTGATGGCTTACGCCGAAGATTACAGTTAATGCAGACGATAGTAAACATTAAGGGGGCAAATGATGATGCTAGTGGATGTAAAATTTCACTTACTGCAAATATTCCATCTAATCTGTCAGATGTTGTAAATAACATCAAAAATGCAGATGGTGTCATCCCTAGAAAATATACGTATAGTTGGTTGCCCGACGTTGATAGTCCTCAAGATGTAATTGATGAAATGAATGAGCAAGATGCCGAAACTATTAGAAAGAATCAAGATGCTTTACGACAACAAGATCCTGATCGATTAGAACTGGAGGAGTCTCAAGATGATTCGAGTGAAGATAATAAAGAAATCCAATCAGACAACAATCATAGCAAGCGGACACGCTCAATATAGTGCTAAAGGTTCTGATATTGTTTGTGCTGCATTTTCTACGCTTATTACTCATACTGTAAATAATTGCACTAAAGTAACTGCAACTGATAAAGATGGCGTATTAGTTACTATATTTTCAGACCCTAAAAGTATTGAAAATAAAACGCTATTAAATGCATTTGAAAATACAGTTAACCAATTGATTGACCAATACGGCCAATACATTTCTTGGTGTTGATATAGATGAAAATTAATAAGAAGAAATTTACTTATTGGCAGTTACGTGATTTACAAGATGAGCAAAAAAATCAGGATGAAGCAACTGAAAGACTAAAAATAATTAATAATGCATATCAAAAAGCACAATCATATTTAAGCGACGAGGTTCAAAAAATCTATCGTCGCTATTTTTATGCAGATATTTCAAAAGATGAAGTAGCAACAATTATGTCATCACACATTTCTCCTTCTGAATTGGTTACCCTTAAAGCCTTATCGTCTGGTATTACTGATAAAGGAAGTAGACAGGCAGTGGATGATTACTTAGGTAGACTTGCAGCTAAGAGCAGAATTACACGACTTGAAGAAATGCAACTTAAAGCATACATTGCTGCAAAATCGGCTGGAGCAACTGAACTAGATCAGAATGTTAAGTTGCATACCGAAATAATGAAGCATGCTTGGTCAGAGGCGGAGAAACAAAGTGCTGTTTATGACACTACTAAGGATTACACCTTGCACTCTCCTCACTCTGTAGAAGTCAAGCAGGACAAAATAATCATTAAAAATCCTGATACTGGTAAAGAAGTAGCTACTGTTCCAATGGATAAAGATATTCCCAAGAGTAAGGTTACTGAAATTCCTAATCGCTATGTTGAAAAGGCATTAGAAACTCGCTGGAAAGGGAAGAATTTTTCATCACGTATCTGGGGTAATACAGACAAATTAGCCGAAAGATTGCAAGAATTATTTACAGTTAAAGAAATGAGTAATCTTCCTGAACGTGAAATGATTAAGCGAATTGAACAAGAATTCAATGTTGGTAAGTTCTATGCTAGTCGCTTGATTAGGACTGAAGCTAATTTCTTTTATTCTAAAATTAAGCTAGATAATTGGCGTAAACGTGGAGTTAAGCAATATCAATTGCTAGCAGTTATTGATAGTCGTACTAGTAAGATATGCAGATCAATAAATGGTAATGTCTATAATGTTAAAGATGCAGTATTTGGTAAGAACGTTCCACCACTGCATCCCTTTTGCCGTACAGTTCCAGTAATTTATCTGGGTAATGCTAGAAGTACTAATAATAAACCGGTAAAAAGTAATTTGTAGACCTAAGCAAGTCATAAAACTGCTTTAAAAACTAAATATACGTATGTGGATTTGTTGCTGCATATCTTGAAGTCACTGTGTAGAAATATGGAGTGGCTTTTTTCATGCAGTTATTTTGCGAATGTGCATGGGTAGAAAGGAAATATTTATGGAAAATAAATTTTATGAAGGTTTATTAAAACTTGATTTGCAACGATTTGCTGATGAAGGACAAGGCGCGGGAGGTGATGACAACAATACACAAGACAATGTAAAAGATGATAGTCCAACTGATGAACAACCTTTTAAAACATTTAGTACTCAATCAGAATTGGATTCTTTCGTAGATAAGAAGTTGGCTAAGGCTTTAGATACAGCTCGCTCTAAGTGGGAAAAAGAACAAAACGATAAAGCTCAAAAAGCTAAAGATCTTAAGAAGATGTCTCCAGAGGAACGCCAAGAGTATGAATTTAAGCAACGGGAGCAAGCGTTGCTTGATAGAGAAGCTGATGTAACTAAGCGTGAAAACAAGAGTAAATTGGCAACTCAGCTAATTACCGATGGCTTACCAGCAGAACTAGTAGATGTTTTTGACGATGTTCTAACTGATGAGGATAAAATGACAGATACTTATCAAAAAGTTAGTGACGTTTTTAGAAGTGCTGTTCATGATGCTGTTGAAACTCGATTAGCTCAAGGTGCAAAACCACCAAAGATCTCAGGCAATACTCAAACTACCAAAACTACTGGAGAAATTTTTGCTGAAAGAGCTAATGAATCTCAAAATGTAAAAAATGATTTTTGGAATTAGAAAGGAATAAATATGTACACACAATTTCAAAATGGTAAGCAATTAAATTTTCTTGCTTCTGAAAAATTTACTGCTTTTCCAGAAACAATTAACAAAGATAATTACAATGTAAAAACTGACGATCTAGGTCGAAAGTATATTCCAGCTGGTACTGTGTATCCAACTAATGATGCTAAAGCAATTGGCATTACTGTTAATGATGTTTATGTGACAGATGGTGATACTAATCAAATGGTTGCAGTAATGCGTGAAGGCTGGGTCTTAAGTCAACGCCTTGACCCAGTGCCAACAGCTGACGCAATTAAGGCAATGACGGTAATTCATTTTAAGGACCTAGAAACAGAAACAACCCCATCAACTGATGATACACATAAGGTTCAATAAAGGAGAAAATAGTAAATGAAAGATCAAAAGTTAAAACTAAATTTACAACGATTTGCTACACCAATTCTTGATATGTTTAGCCAAAGCACTGTTCTTGACTATACTCGCAATCGTCAATATCCAGATATGTTAGGCGATACTTTATTTCCAGCTGTTAAAGTACCAACTCTTGAAGTAGATATTTTAAAAGCGGGGAATCGAGTACCAACCATTGCTAATATTTCAGCATTTGATAGTGAAGCTGAAATTGGTAGTCGTGATGCAAGTAAGATGACTGCTGAATTAGCATATGTAAAGCGTAAAATGCAACTTACTGAAGAAATGCTGATTAAGCTTCAAGCACCACGTAATACGGCTGAAGAAAATTACTTAAAGCAATACGTTTTTGATGATATTGACGCTATGGTTCAAGCTGTAAAAGCTCGTGGCGAAAAGATGACAATGGAAATGTTTGCCACTGGTAAGATTACTGATAACGCAAATGGTATCTCTATTGATTATGGTGTGCCTAAGAAACATCAAACATCACTAACAGGAAACAGTGCCTGGGATAAGGATGGTGCATCTATTATTGAAAACTTGCAAGATTGGTCTGATAAATTAGATATCACTCCTACAAGAGCCTTAACTTCTAAGAAGGTACTTCGAGTATTAATGCGCAGTACTGAAATTAAAGAAGCTATTTTTGGTAAAGATACAGGTCGCGTAGTCGGTCAATCAGATTTAGACCAATGGATGACTGCACAAGGATTGCCAGTTATTCGTGCTTATGATGGAAAATATCGTACAGAAGATGCTAAAGGCAACGTTACAACTCAATCTTACTTCCCAGAAGATAGAATTGTGCTATTTAACGATGAAGTACCAGGTCAAAAGATTTATGGTCCAACTCCAGAAGAAAATCGCTTGATTTCAAGCAATGCACAAGTTTCTAATGTAGGCAATGTGATGGCTAAGGTATATGAAACAAGTGAAGACCCAATTGGTACTTGGATTCTTGCAGCTGCAACTATGCTTCCATCATTTGCCAGTGCAGATGATGTTTTCCAAGCTAAAGTGCTCTAATTGTGGAGGTGCTTAATGTGGATCAAATGGCAGAACTGGTTTCATCCCTAAGCACAAGATTACAGGCTTCTGATAATGACTTAGTAACAGACTTAATTAAAGAAGCAATTGCGCAAGTTCTAGATTATACTGGGCAAAAGAAGTTAGTTGGCAACATGGATATCTATGTTAAAAAGCTAGCAGTTATTAATTACAATCGACTAGGTATAGAGGGCGAAACTCAACGAACAGAGGGTGGAGTTACTAATTATATTGAAACTGGTATTCCTAAAGATATTCGATTGGGACTAAACCATTATCGAATAGCAAAGGTGACTAGATTATGAGATTAAAAGAAAGTGATTTAACAACCGTTTATATTAGAAAACCTGCGGATATTCAAGATGATGAGGGTTATACAACCAAAGGTTGGAGTGATTCTCAATCAATTAAAATGAATGTTCAATCTGCTGGCGGTTCTGTTAATGCTCAACTTTATGGAAAAGATATTAAGTACGTTAAAACGTGCAAATATCAAGGAAAAGAGCTTTCAGAAGGACATGGAGAAGGCTATGGAATTTGTTTAAATGTCCCCGGCACTAGTAATCCAGATTATAAGATTACAGCTATTCAGGAGTTCTCTACTCATAAAAACGTCACCTTAGAGCGAATAAAAAGGGATGAGCAAAATGATTAATGTGGAACTAAAAGGGCTTGATGAGCTAAAGACAAAACTTAAAAAGCTCCCTAGCGTAGTTGCTAGTGCTACAGCTAACGGACAAGAAACTGCCATTGAACAAGCAGAAGCCTATGCAGTGGACGAATTGCAATCCAGCATAAAGTATTCTACTGGCGAACTTGCACGGAGCTTTAAGCATGAAGTTAAAATTGATAATGATGAAGTTATTGGTCGCTGGTGGAACTCGTCTATGGTTGCAGTGTTTCGTGAATTTGGTACTGGTTTGGTTGGAGAAATGTCCGATAAACAACTTCCACAAGGTGTTGCAATTACTTATCGACAAACACCGTGGTTCTTTCCAGTTGATTCGGTTGATTTAGATTTAACTAAAATTTATGGCATACCTAAGATTAAAATCAACGGCCAATATTTCTATAGAACTGCTGGGCAACCAGCTAGACAGTTCATGACGCCTGCTGCTAATCGAATTGAAAAGGAAGCACCAGAAATCATTAAGAAATCTGTAGATCAAGAATTGCGTGATAAGTTAGGTGATTAGATGGAAATTTATAATGTTAAAGCACTTGTCTTTAAGACACTTAAATCTATTCCAGAATTAAAAATGGTTTCACCTTCTTATCCTGGTAAATTCACAGCATTCCCGACTGCGATTTATTCAACTAGTCAGTCTTCTTATATACGCAATGCCTATCAGGAAGAAACTGATACAGAATGGAAGATAACAATTGATTTATATAATGACAAAGGATCACTAACACAAATAAAAAATAAGCTCATTGCTAAGTTTTCAGCAATGGGCTTTTCTAATAGTATTGGCGATCAAGATTTGAATGGAGTAGCACGAGTAGTACTTGTATTTACAGGAATTGTAGATAACACAAGTAAACGTGTATATCAGAAAGGATAAAAAATGAAAAACGTAAAAATATATAGCAACTTATTGAAATTAGATATTCAACGATTTGCAGTTGATAGTTCCGAAGGACTTGTAGGAACAGGAACTAAGTTAGAAAGATCAGAAGATGGGTCTACCTGGGAAGAAATTGCAGATATTAAAACTATTCCTGAATTAGGTGGAGATACTGAAAAGATTGATGTTACTACCTTAGCAGATGATAGACGTAAGCAAGTGGAAGGTATCCAAAATGCGTCTAACGTACAATTCCAAGCTGTATATAAGGGTGCTAGCTTTGCTAAAGCACTAAAAGAAGCTGGTAACCGTAAGCAATACAACTGGAAAGTTACTTATCCAGATGGCATGACTGCAACAATGCGTGGATCCTACAATATTAAGTTTGGTGCCGTAGCCGTTAACGGGGCATTAGGTTACACAATTACTATTACTGTATCTGATGGTCCTCACTTTACTGCTGCTGGATCAACTCAACCTGCAAGTAAGTAATAGTCAATGATAGGCGTGGGTTCGATTCCCACGTCTATTTTTTATAGAAATATTAAAAAAGGAGAAATTGAATTATGGCAACAACAATTAAGAAAGCAACTAAGACAGTACAATTGGGTGATCTTGAACTTGATTTAAAGCTTGGTGGACGTGAGATTTTTAAGATTGAACGACGCTTAGGCAAATCAATGCTCTCCCTCTTCATGGATTCGCAAGGTGGCAATAAATTGCCGCCAGTTAATGAAATTCTGATTGTTCTACAAGGCGCAAATCAAAGTCATGGTGTAACAGATAAGCGCGTTATTGAAGCGTTTGAACAATATTTAGATGATGGGCACACTACTATGGACTTATTTAATGAGTTGATGGAACTATTTGATGAATCTGGTTTTTTCGGCAAGAAAAAGAAGAAGGGTACCAAGACCAATACGGAATCGGAAGAAGTAACTCTCGATTCAGTGGAAACAACCGAAGACGAACTGATGTAAACGAGGAGCATTTTGATACAGTCTCAGATCTATTCAAACATCTATACCCAATTGCAGTTGAATCAGGTATAGATGCAGATCACTTTTGGGATATGGATTTTGGCGAGATTATGACGCAAATAAATGCTAATGAAAAGCGAAGATTAGAAGATCTGCGTGCTAAAGCATACATGGACCATCGCTTAAGTGAGATGGTTGCATTTGCCTTTAATGATCCTGCTAAAATGCCAAAAGTTGAAGAAGCGTATCCATTTGTCAAAGACAATGTGGAAGAGACTCCTAAACCGGCTGAACCTGATTGGAAACAAGATCAGGCTCTATTAATGCAACAAGCTCAACGGATTAAGCAATTTAATAAAGATAAAGGAGGTGGAAGTTAATGGATTTAGAAGAACTTGAATTAAGGTTTACTGCCAATTATGGGGATGTAATGCGAAAGCTTGATGAGTTCACTAATATCATCAGTCAGAAAACTAATGATATGCAATATAAGATTCAAGATGGCTTAGGCAAAATCAATCAGTCAATGAATGATAATGTGTCAAAAGCTGATGAATCTGCTAAGGAAGAAGTTCGTCAGCGTACTGAGGCTGAAAATGCTAAGCAAAAATTGTTAGAACAAACTCTTAATACTCAAAATGATGTTACTGATAAGGTTATCCAAGGGAATAAAGAGCAAGCTGAAAGTTCCAAAGAAGCAGTTAATCAATCGGAGAAGAGTTTGGATAGTTTAACTGCACGGCTACAAGAGGCTTCTAATATGCAACAACGAATTGCACAGCAAACTAGTGCAGCGCGTGAGGCTGTATCTGATATCGCTAAGCCTAAAGAACAGCCACAGAGAAGAGAACGAGCAACAACACGTCCACAAGTTCAGAATTCAAGTTTTGATGATTACCAAGAAAAACGAATTCAAAGTTATATGCCTAAAAGACCTGTTGATTTAGGCATTGATGATGAAATCCAAGCTGAAGCCTCTCGTGCTAAAAAAGAAGTTGATGGGCTGGTCACTCACATCAATGAAAAGATGGAACAAGCTCGGTCTATGCAACGTAGAATCGCTACTTTAACTGCTAACCGAGATAATCTTGATATGAGTAAGCAAGGAAGTAAAGTTAAGTCAATGAGACTGGACGATCAAATTGCTGATGCTCAAATTAAGATGGCAAGATATCAGAACCAAGCCAAAGCTCTTGCGCAAGAAATGTCGCAGGAGCTTAATTCAATTCCTTCATCTCTTAAGCGTATTGAAACTGAAATGGATCAAACAGAAGGTAAGATTGAACGAATTAGACGCTCGATTGCTGAAATGAGAGATAATGATGCCACTCTTGGAAGATCCGCGGGTAATGATAAGGAACTTAAGCAAGCAGAAGCTGAATATAAGCGCTTGGTAGCTAGAAGTGATGAACTTGCTAAAGCTTATAGTTATGTAAGTTCTCGTGGAGATGAGCTAAAGGCTAGTTCTTCTAGAATTAACACTGAGCTATCTGAAGAAAGCAAAAACGTGTCAGGTCTGAGCTCCAAATTTAGCAGACTTCGAAATACTATCTCTAATGTTAACTCGTCTTTAAAACGCTTTGGCAATAGTGGAAGTTCTTCTATGCGTCGAGCTGGTGGTGGTGCGTCAATGTTAAGCGAACGTCTTAAGGGCGTTCGGATGGCAATGCGTATGCTAGCCAGCCAATTAATTGTATTTACGTTGCTCTATCAAGCAATTATGATGCTAGCCCAAGGTATGGGTGCAGCGTTAATGACTAATAAGCAGTTTGCAAGTAGCTTTAATGCAATTAAAGTAAATCTGTTAACTGCTTTTTATCCTATTTATAGCTATGTTTTACCAGCTGTAAATGCTTTGATGAACTCACTAAGAAGAGCAACAACATGGATTGCTCAATTTAGTTCTGCTTTGACAGGAATGAGTTTATCTAGTGCTAGAAGTGGAGCGCATGGTTTGTACGATCAAGTGCAAGCGATGAATGATACTTCTAAGGTGGCAAGTAAGGCTAATGAAGCTGTTAAAAAACAACAGCAAGAACAAGCTAAAGCTGTACAACGTGCTAACCAGCAAATTGCCCAAGCCAATCGTCAAGGTGCGGCGGCAGTTGCAGCCGAAAATGAGCGAATCAAGGCATCTAATGAACAAGCTAAAAAAGCGTTCGAAGATACTAAGAAAGCTAATGAAGACTTGCAAGCTTCCTTGATGGGCTTCGATGAGCTTAATGTTCTTGATAACAGTAAAAATAATCAAGATAATGGTTCATTTGAGGCACAACCATTAGAGAAGTTTACTCCGCAACAAAAGCAAGACAGTCCTATTTTTGATGATGCTGGATTAGATGATAGTGGTACAGGAGACGGTACCCAGGGACTTGACTGGAATGTTCCATTAGAAGCTTCACAGAATGCTATTGATGCAGCTAACAAGGTCAAAAAAGTTCTAGGTGAGATCTTTGACCCAATGAAGAAAGCTTGGGATGAAAAAGGTCAAGCTGTTGTGGATGCTGCTAAATACTCATGGCAGGAAATTAAACGCTTGTTAGGGGATGTAGGTAATTCATTTTTACATGTCTGGGATAATGGTACCGGACAAAAAGTAATGGAGAACTTACTTCAACTGCTAGCGGATATGCTGAATATTATTGGCGACATTGCGAGGGCGTTTGCTGAAGCATGGGAAGAAGGTGGACGAGGAACAAGGTTTATTCAAACAATCTTTGACTCGTTGAACAACATTCTTGTTGCTATCCACCACATAGCTAAATCATTCCGGGACGCGTGGAATACGGGCAATCTTGGTAAGAGAATTTTTGCTAACCTCTTAGATTTAGCTACTAAATTAGTTCAATTTATTGGAGACATTGCAAAATCATTCGATGAGGCATGGCAACACGGTAATACTGGTACAAAGTTATGGCAAGCATGGCTAAATGCATTGAACAATATTCTAGATATCTATAAGAATATTGTTACTTCAATTGATGAAGCGTGGAAGCATTCAAATCTAGGTGTTTCAATCTGGAGTCATTTAATTCAAATTGTTACTGGTGTAGGCAATACAATTGGCAACTTAGCTGGTCAATTCGATAAAGCATGGCAACATGGTAATGTTGGTACATCAATTTTTAAGACTCTTCTAGGCATGGTTGATGATATGCTTGGTGCTCTTGGGGATATGGCAACGTATACTTCAAACTGGGCTAAAAAGCTTGATTTCACTCCACTATTGAAGTCAATTGACAACTTGCTAAAATCTATTCGACCTGTAACAAAAGATGTTTGGGATGGCTTATCTTGGGCTTATAAAAACGTCTTACTTCCACTTGCGGGATTCACAATTACTCAAGTAATTCCTGAGTTCTTTAATGCATTAGCTGCTGCACTTAAGGTTGTTCATAGTGTAGTCAAAGCGGCTAAGCCAGTTTTTGAATGGTTCTATGATAGTTTTATCAAGCCATTAGCTAAAATAGCTGGATTTGCGATTGTGGAAGCTTTAAAACTTTTAACTAAAGCACTTGAAGGATTATCTGATTGGATAGACCATCACCAAACAGCAGTTAAGATTATGACTGCAACTTTGCTTACATTATTGGGCATTAAAGTTGCTAGAGCTACTATTGCAGGTATTCAAAGCTTTACTGATACTCTTAAGATTCTGGCAATGCTTAAGTTCGATAAGCTAAAAGCTGGTGTTAAGTATGCTGATGATATGCTTGGTGTTGTAGTTGAATTTGCCAAACATCCAATTCTTAATATCAAAGAACTTGCAAAATTAAGCTTTGAAAATATTAAAGGTGGCTATGCGCACATAAAAGATTTATGGAGTGAAGTAAATCAAGGCTGGCAAGACAGTAACTTAGCTAAGACTGACTTCCTTAAATCAGCTCGATCTTCTATTCAATCTGGCGAACCAATGAAGTTAGGTCAGAAATTGGGTACTGGATTATCAGGCGCAATGATTGCCGTAACTTCTGGAATTGACATCTACAAAGGTATCAAAGCTAAGAACAAAGAAGAAAAGTTTGCTGATTTTGGTTCTGGAATTGGTGGAGCTATCGGTGGTGGTATTGGCTTATTCTTTGGTGGACCATTAGGTGCAGCAATTGGTCAACAAGTCGGCTCATTTATTGGTAAATGGGGCGGTGTTGGTGCTTCTAAGTTCGGTGATGGCTGGGCTAAATACGGTAAAGGTAAGAAACCCAAAGATTGGGTTGAAGCAATTGGCTTTAAATCACACGAGATCTTGGACAACTTTACTTCTTGGGCTAAGTCGGTTGGTAAAGACATTAATACCAACATTACTAAGGGCAAGAAGGAAGTTCAAACTGCTAGCTCTAATATCCGTAAATGGTCAACTAATTTTATCTCTAATGCTAAGAAAGATATTAAATCTTGGGCACAAAATATCGGTTCTAACATTCATAAGGATGTAGACAAAGGTAAGAAATTAGCTAAACAAGCTGGAGATAAAGTAAAAGAATGGTCTACTAGCTTTATTAGTGATGCTAAAAAGAAGGTTCATGATTGGTCTTCTCAAATTGGTTCTAATGTAAATAATAGCGTTGAAAATGGTCAAGCCATGGCTAAGAATGCTGGAACTAAAATTAAAAACTGGACTACAGGCTTTAGAGAATCAGCAAGTGGACTAGTAAGATCTTGGGCTGAAAGACTAGGAGAGCACATTAATAATGGCTCTGAATCATCTCGTTCTGGAGCCACTAATGCCGGTAATAAGCTTTCTCAATGGACAAGAAGTTTCTTTGGAGGAGCTAATCAAAGTGTTTCTAGTTGGGCCAGTGGTCTAGGTGGTCATGTTAATGACGGCATAGGTGGAGCTTATAACTCTGCTAAAAATGCTGGTGAACGTCTAGGAAGCTGGGTTTCTAGTTTTAGACATGATACTTCAAGAAAACTTGGTTCATGGGCCGGAACCCTTGGGAGCACAATTGGGAATGGAATTACTGATGGACTGCACAATATTAGTCGAGCCGTTCGAAAAGTAGTTAACGCAATTGTTAAACCAGTGCAAAATGCTACTAATAAAGTTAGAGACGGTATTAACTGGGTACTTGGTAAACTTGGCGGTGGCTCAATTGGCTGGGGATTTTTTGATTGGAATTCTTATGCGAATGGGACAAATAGCCACCCAGGTGGATTAGCCTTGGTTAATGATCAAGCCGGAGACACTTATCGGGAAAGTTATGAATTACCTAACGGAGAACAAGGCTTATTCCCAGCTGAACGTAATTTGTTAACTTATTTGCCAGCTGGCACAAAAGTTAAAACTGCAACTGATACGGCTAATGAATTAGCAGCTATGGTTCCCAAATATGCTGGTGGTATAGGTAACTTTAATTTCGATTTTAGTGGTATCTTTAGCGGAATTAGTAGCGCTCTTGGAAACCTAAATTTTGGGAATATATTTGATGGAGTTGGCAATTTTGTTGATGGTGTAATGGAGGAACTTGAAAAAGTTACTGATGATATAACTCATCCAGAACGATTAGTTAACTACATTATTGATAAATTTGTCACCTATGATTGGAGTTTAGGTGACGCTTCATTAAAGTTTGCTAAAGGCGCTGTGCATCAAGAAAAGAAAGGCATGATGAATTGGGCTAAGAAAGTTATCAATCAATTTGGTGGTGCAACTCATCAAACAGGGCCAGGTGCGGAAGGTTGGCGTAGTGCTGTTAAGAAAGCACTACGAAAGAATGGTCTACCTGCAACACCAGCGTATGTAAATGCATGGGTTCGTCAAATCCAAACTGAGTCTGGTGGTAATGAACATGCTGTACAAGGCGGTTATACGGATATCAACACCTTAACAGGAGACTTGGCAAAAGGATTGTTGCAAACTATCTCTGCAACTTTTAACGCTTATAAATTCCCTGGTCACGGTAACATCTTCAATGGGTACGACAACATGCTTGCTGCTATCAATTATGCAAAGCATCGGTATGGATCGGATATGCTTGCTGTAATTGGTCATGGTCACGGTTATGAAGAGGGGGGATTAATTGCTAAACACGGTTTCTATGAAATCGGTGAAGGGGACAAGCCAGAAATGGTAATTCCGTTAACTAACCGTGAATTAGGCATGAGAAGAATTAATGAAGCTATTGCTTTCATGAATAATAACTTTGGCAATGGCTTACAACTCCCTACCTCTCTAAATAGAAACTCAATTAGTAATGACTCTATTTATGCTGAAAATCAGTCCAATGCTTCCACAATGAAAAGTGGAGGCTTCAAGGAGATGAGTACAGAGTTAGTAAATGCGATTATCCAAGCTCTTCAATTCCAAGATATTAATAGTAACAATGGAAAGCCAATTGACTTACATCTCTCCGTAAAAATTGGTGATGAGTCCTTCGGTGAACATGCCATTAAAGGAATTAATGCCATTAATCAAAGAAATGGTAGAAATATGCTAAATCTTTAAAAGGAGGAAATGAGTGATTGTATTCTTTAAAAATTTCTGGGACAGTGGTTAATCCTGCTCCGCAAACTATGCAAGTTGCTATTCAAGACATAGATGCTAAAGCAACTCGGGACGCACAAGGGCTTTTACATAGAGACAGAGTTGCCACAAAACGTAAAATAAATTTATCCTTTGGTGCTCTAACTGTGTCCGAATGTGCCAGAATTTTAGCCTCTGTTAAAGCTGAGTTCTTTAATGTTGAGTATCTGGATCCAGAAACAGGCCAAAATAAATCGGGCACTTTTTATGTTGGTGACCGAACTGCACCCGTCTATTCTTTTGTAGATTCCGTACCAGTATGGAAAGGTCTTTCGTTTGATTTAATTGAACAGTAGGAGGTGAAAGAATGCTAAAACAAATCAAAGAAGTTCAAGATGCGTGGCGAGCTACACAACGAACTTTAGATATTAAAGTAGTTGTTAATGGTAAGACCTATGAAGCTACTGATATCAATAGTCTGAAATATGATTCGGGAGCATATACCGGAGATACATTTTCAATTGGTTCTACGTACTCCAATAATGTGCAGATCGAATTTTCTCATCTTGTTGAAGGATTGAAGCTAGGAATGGAAGTCCGTCCTAGTATTGGAATAAAAACGTCTAAAGGCTATATCTATGAGCCATTAGGCGTTTTTATTATATCCAGCGAAATAAAGATGGATCGAAATAATAATTTAACATCTATTAGTGCTAGCGATAGATTTTGTGGATTAGAGGGTACGTATAAATCTAAACTAGTATATCCTGCAAAAGTTTTAGATATAGTTGCAGAAATTTGTGCTCAATCTGGAGTTAAAGCTAACGCTGATGATTTAGCACGGCTTCCACATCAAGCTGATTTACCTATTCCAATTAGTGGCCAAAGTTATAGAAAAGCTCTAGGTTGGATTGCACAACTATACGCTGGTTATGCTACATTTGATCGACAAGGATTGTTTACTATTCGCACAATTGCTGAGCCTAATTATGAATTAGATCCTAGTCAATATGAACAAGCAGGACTAACTAAGAATGAAGCACCATATAAAATTAGTGGTATTCAGTGTCAAACAGTTATTACTACTGAAACTAGAGATGGCGAGAACACTGAAGAGACAAAAACTTATCAAGTTGGTAATACTAGTGGTTCGCAAATTAAGCTAGAGAATAATATTATGACGCCTGACCGGCTAAATAATATTTGGGAGCAAATTAAAGACATTAGTTTTTATCCATTTAACTTGAATTGGTTCGGCAATCCTGCTATTGAAGCTGGTGATTGGCTACGGTTAGAGGACAAGCAAGGTAATAAATTTATAGTTCCTAATAACAGTTACACGCTTGATTTTAATGGTGGACTTTCAGCAACTTCAAAAGCTGATCAAACATCGTCTACTGATTCAGCAATTAGCTGGAGAGGTACTTACGCTCAAACTATTGAAGAACTTCAAGCACGTAAAGCACCTGACGGTACAGTTATTTTTCCACCTAGTGTAGTAGAGCCTCCAAAGAATGCTAAGCCTAATGATGTCTGGTTTAAGCAGAACGGTAATTCTACAGAATTGTGGGTATTTACTGAACAAGAAAATGGAACAGGCAAGTGGGTCAGAAGAGATCTGACTCCAGATGAAGTTAAAAAGCAGGTTCAAGAAGCACAAAGTGGCTTAAGTGATGCAAAAAAACAAATTGCTGATAATCTTGCCAAAGCTGATGGAGATATTGCCGAACTAAACGCAAGTATCAGAGATCAGAAAAAAGCATTTGATACTGATATTGATGAGCTTAATGCAAGTATTAGAGATCAGAAAAAAGCATTTGATACTGATATTGATGAACTTAATGCAAGCATTAGAGAGCAGAAAGGAACACTTGATGGTCTAAGTACAACCATCAATACAGTTGCCATCCCTAAAATTACTGATGTAACTAACAAAGTATCTGATGCTCTGACTAAAATTAATGACCAGAAAAATATTGTTAGTGGATTGCAAAATCAAGCTACTCAACAAGGAAAAGATGTCTCTAAGATTACTACTGATGTTCATGGTGTAACTGTTGATCTAGCTAATCTCAATGGGGATGTAAATCAAACAAAAGCCACAGTTCAAGGGCTGCAGTCCACACTAGGTAATGCACAAGGCGATATTGCCCAGATTAAAGTAGATGCGAAGAAACTGGAAGCTAGTCTATCTGGTAAAGTTGATAATTCTACGTATGCTAACTTTGTTAATGCTACAAATAATGCTTTAAACGCTAAGTTGGTTGCTAGTGATTTACGTGGATATGCTAAAACTACTGATGTGCAAGCTACAGCTAATGGTCTGCAGCTTAATATCAATAGCGTAACGGATAAATTGAATAATCTAAGAATTGGAGCTGATAACCTATTAAACGGGACAGGTAATCTCAAGGATTATTTAATAAATACAGGTGGAAAAATAAATGAATTTAGTAAAGTTGACTTTATTCCACCCATACAAAATCATCCTGAAATAACAGCTTATATGCACTCCTGGGGAGATTGGCAGTCAGCCTACTCTAAGCAAAAAATATTACTGGAAAAAGATAAAACATATTGGTTTGGATTTTACTACTGTACTGATAGAACTAGCGGATCACCATTTAAAGCGTTTAATATATACAGTAATAAAAATGATGATACAAATAGTTCAAAATTTTGGGGATGTTTTAATACCAGTGAGTATTCCTTTTTTGATAACTCTTCCCGAAAATGGTTGTGGCGTACACTAAAGATCATTGGAGATGGTGAAGTATATCAAAACTTTAGGGTTGAACCTAGTGGAAGAGTAGATAATTCAGCCTATTTTGCTGGGTATACTCTAGTCCAATCTGATGTAGCGCCAACTGGTCATGTAGATTCATTTGAAGATACAAAACATGAGCTGTCACAATTATCAGCTCAAATTACTGCCAACAACCAAAAATTTAGTTCATACTACACAAAAGTAGAAACTGATAATCGTGCAAATTATGCGAAAAATGATGCCGTTAATGCGATTAAAAACGACAATAATTGGCACGGTTTAAGTAATATCCTTACTAACAGCGGTTTTTTGCAAAATGCAGATGGATTTATTCAAAAAGTTCAACAAGCCACTGTTCCTATGTTTGGCGGTAGTGGGATTAACTTGGTGAGTGGAACTAGTAATATATGGAGTGATTCAGGTTGGAATGATTTTAATGGAACGTCTAATCAAACAAAAGTAATTGGAAAGTTCTATCTAGATGGATTAACAGCCGGTGATTGGGTAACACTGCATCTTGACTATCAGTATCAAAACTTAAGTGGCTCTAATTTAGCAATTCTTGTACAAGGATGTGGAGACAAAACTGGTTGGTCTTATGAGCCATTTGACTTGCCTTGGCAAAGTCTACAAGCTTCATCTAATTTAAAATGGGGTTCATTTAATAAAACTTTTCAAATTACTAATGAAGCTCTAAAAAATTATTATTTTACAGTACAAATTAGAATAGATAATGCAAGAGGCGGATGGCTTCAGTGGAGAAGCTTCAAAATTGAAAAAGGAAAGGTAGCAACTCCATGGTCTGCTTCTCCTAATGACTACACGAACCTACAGTCACAAATTAGCCAAACCGCTGGAATGATAAGTACTGTGGTTGGAAAGGTAAATAATCTAGAGATTGCAACAAATGTACAGATAGTAGACCATGGCATTGATCTAAATGCCTATAAATCCACTGGAACTTGGTTTGTAAAAGGATCAGGAACTAATGCACCAGCTTCTAATTGGTTTTATTTAGATGTGAAAAAAGCTAGTGACGGAAGAATTGTTCAAACTTGGCAGAGAGATGACGTTCCTACGGATAGATATACTAGAACTTACATTGATAATCACTGGTCAAGTTGGGAACGGAGTGCAAGTTATTCAGAATACAGCACACTAAATCAAACTGTAAAAGGATTGCAGTCTACCGTATCAAACAACTACACGAACCTGCAGTCACAAATTAGCCAGACTGCTGGAACGATAAGAAGTGAAGTAACGAATAAAACCACTAATCTACAAAGTCAAATCACTCAAAATGCTAATAATTTTAACGTCAGATTACAAAATGCTACTTCTGGTGGAGGAATAAATTTAGCGCGTAATACAAGTGATGTATGGAGTGATTCAGGTTGGAATAACTTTAATGGAGCATCTAATCAAACTAAAATAATTACTCAAGTTTATTTTGAAGGATTACATGTGGGCGACTGGGTAACTGGCTATATTGAGTACCAATATCAAAATCTTTCAGGTAATGATATGTATATCTATATTCAGGGGTTTGGTAATAAAACTGTATGGAATGGCAGTCAATTTGGACCATCAGCTCAACAATTATTTGCATCTAGCGATGTAAAACATGGTGAATTTAAATTTAGTTTTCAGTTAACTGAAGATATGGTTTATACGTGGAGAAATAATTACTATAATGTACAACTCCGTGTAGATAATGCAAAAGGCGGATGGCTTCAATGGAACAGGATTAAATTTGAGAAGGGGACTGCAGCTACGACTTGGTCTCCATCACCAAATGATAAAGTTTCTAAAAACAAGATTCTTGCTCAAATCAACGTAGCGGCCGGCACAACTTTAATCCAGAATGACAAAATTTATATGGATGCTAGCTCAACTGTATTTTCTGGTAAAGCCTTCATCCCGGATGCAGCAATAACTAATATTTCGGCTGATAAGATCAACACCGGTACGCTCGATGCCGGCAGAATTAATGTAATTAACTTAAATGCAAATAACATCACTACTGGGACAATTAATGGAGCCAATTTGAAGATTAATCTTAATAGTGGTGAGATTCTATTCCAAAAAGGACGCATTGCTTCCACGAATGGATTGCTGAACATTGATCTTAATTTCGGTACCATGAGTGTTACAGGTTGGGGAGGAGCCGGAGTTTATTTTCAAAATGGAAAAATGATTCTAGATGATGGTACGACACCTAATTTAGATTTGGATTTGAGTCCAAAATACGGAATGATCAGTCGTTCAGGTGACCCTCTAAACAATGGACTCTTTGGAATGCAACTTGAATCACCAAATGGTGTCATAATGAAAACTAAAAATTATAATGGTAATCTTTTCCGTGGTTGGGTTGACAAAGAATTTAATGGTGCATTTTTAGGAGTATCTGCAAAGGGAGATACTGATATTATAAGCGGAAGACATACTAACATTTCTGGAGGACTACCATATGGCGATTCCTATCCCCAACAACCAACGATTGTTATTGGTACAGACGATGGAAGAGATACTAATGGTAGCGGAAAAAAAGGAAGTCGTATTGTGCTGGCTGCTTCTTATGTCCACTTCCCAGACGCATATAAAACTACCACTGGTTCAGCACCAAATATGTTTATTGCGTGGGATGGTGCAATTGTTCGCTCAACCTCTGCATCCAAATACAAAACTGATATAAAACGTAATCATTCCACCGATTATGGTGAGAAACTTTTAAACTTACCAATTGCAACCTGGACTGACAAGGGTCAAAAAGAAAGATATGAAACTGGAAAACGGCATATCAAACCAGAAAAATATTTTGGCATGATTGCTGAAGATCTAGCAGATGCGGGTCTGGATCTTTTAGTAAGTCGTAATCCACAAACGCATGAAATAGAAGGTATTCAATATGAAAGAATAGGACCAGCCCTTTTACCGGTAATTAAAGAATTAAAAGATAAAGTAAATAGATTGGAGAATAAAGTAAATGAATAACGATAATGCGGTATCACAAAAATTAATTAACAAATTAGCAGTTAGTGAGTATAATAACGCAGTTTTAGAAGCAAAAGTTGATGAACTAACTCAAGAATTGAACCAATTAAAGGCAGAAAAGGAGAATAAAGATGTTAAAAACAAGTAAGTCGATTGCAATTTCAGGCCGCTCAATGGTAGATGATAAGCAAGTAGCAACTTTTAACGCTAATATTTATGAGGCTAATGTTTCAGGTGGCAGTGACAACATTAATATGATTATTACCGATCGAGATTTATATGATGCAAATAAAACTGTTGTAAGAAAAGATCTTCAAGATTTTCAAACAAAAGTATGGTCAGCACAAGATGAAGTGATGGCAGGAAGTGATGAAAAGGCAAGTGAAGGTTAATGAACGAGATAGCAAAATTATGGGAAAATATAAAACAAAATCCTCTGCATTTAATCATTGGGCTAATGATTTTTTTATCAGGGAGCTTTTTGTTACTTTGTGATGATTTCTTTCTTTGGCCGCCTGAATGGACCAATGTTTTTAATGAAATCCGCCCGTAAATCCCCGTATTTTAATGCGGGGATGGATAGGG
>CANOGU010000006.1 GCA_947565635.1 uncultured Lactobacillus sp.
GAGCATAAAAGGAAAGGTACAGATGAAATTTATTGAAGCTAGCAAGAAGAAAGATGCCCATACTGAGGAATGGATCGTAATTATTCTCAGTGTGATCTTTGCATATTTGATTAATAAACTATTTTTATCTTTGACTAATAGCACTAGTATTACAGCAAGTCTTGTAGTTCTAATTGCGAGCATGAGTATTTTTTCAATCACTTACTATTATGGTAAAGATAAGCTTCAACAAAGGTTAAAAAGCAAAAAATAAGAACCAAATTGGTTGAAAAAGTGCTAAATCGATCTAGTTTCCATTCTTATTAAAAAATGATAGTAAAATTAACAAATGAATGATAGTATTTAAACAAATATAATCCTTTGGAGGACAAAAACATGAAAAATGAATTGGCACAAGTATTGAATGATTTCATTTCACTTGCTAAGACTCATTATGATCGAAAAGGTAACGAATACTTATTAGAACAATTAGAGATTGCCTTAGATAAGACGAATAACAATGTTCAAGATGCGGTAAACGAAGCACGAACAACCTATCAAAATGTGAATACGATTTGTTTAGTAAACCATCTCCATTTAGAAAAAGATGAAGAGGCATTACTTGAAAAAATTAAAGAAATTTCAATGAGTAAAGGCTGGCTTGGTGGCTTAAACAGCTGGAATACTACCAATACTTGGCCTGGAAGGTAGGAATGAAAATGCAAGCTTTTTATTATGCAATGCCAACTTTAGCAGTAATTGTAATTGCAGCATATATTTTTACTTCAGTTAAGATTCATAAGTTTATCTGGTTTTCACCAGTTGTTTATTTAGCTTTGATAGGAAGTATAGGACTCTGGATTAAAATTGGTACAAATATTTTTTCTACCTCAGAAACTGGAGTTTTCGGATTGCTTACACTAGAAGCAATTCTCTTAGAGGGAATTATTGAAGAATATAGATATCAAAAACAGAATCTTGAAAAGAATGAAGAGTAGCAAAGTAGCTACTCTTTTTTAATATATCAGCTTTATGTGCATCTTTTCTCAAAGTGAACTAAAATGGAGCTGGAAAAAGGAATAGAAGTGATAACTTTGACTGAAAAAGATGATGAAGACGATGAGATAATTAAGGTGGCTCAATTATCCGTCGAAGATGCATTAAAAGAATTAAATACAGAGCAAGCTGGTTTAACTATTGATGAAGTACATACTTTGCAGCAAACATATGGAAAAAATGTTTTTGCTAAAGCAAAACAAGAACCACTATGGAAGAAGTTTATAGCTAACTTTACAAGTTTAATGGCGATTTTACTTTGGGTAGCAGGGATAATAGCTTTCTGCGCAAATTTAGTACAACTAGGAATTGCCATTTGGGCTGTAAATATTATTAATGGGATTTTTAGTTTTTGGCAGGAATTTCAGGCTGATAAGGCAACCGAAGCTTTAGCGAATATGTTACCTTCATATACTCGTGTTGTGAGAAATGGTAAAGAAGAAAAAATTCTGGCTAAAGACTTAGTACCAGGTGACATAGTCAAACTAGAAGAAGGGGACGATATCCCAGCTGATATTCGTGTGATTGCGGCAACAAGTGCTCAGGTAGATCAATCATCCCTAACTGGTGAAGTAAATCCAGTGCATAAAGATACACATCGAATTGAAAACGTCGAAAAGAAAAATCATGCTGATCTTAATAACATGATTTTTTCTGGTACAAACATGATGAAAGGAAACGTTACAGGTGCTGTTGTTAAGACAGGAATGAATACTGACTTTGGTAAAATTGCTGAATTGACACAAAATGTTAAGCAACAAAAGAGTCCACTTGAAAAAGAACTTGATACTTTAACGAAACAAATTTCAATTCTAGCAATTTCTATTGGTATTATTTTCTTCTTAGTTGCAACTTTCTTTGTACATTATCCTTTAGTAAAAGCCTTTGTTTTTGCTTTAGGGATGATTGTGGCTTTTATTCCAGAAGGATTAGAGCCAACTGTTACATTGTCATTAGCCGGAGCAGTTCAAAGAATGGCAAGAAAGCATGCCTTAATTAAGCGTTTATCTAGTGTTGAAACGCTAGGGTCAACTTCTGTCATTTGTTCTGATAAAACGGGTACTTTAACTAAGAACGAAATGACGGTAAAAGAACTTTGGACTTTAGAGAAGAGCTACCATGTTTCTGGTGAAGGTTATGCAGTGCGGGGTCATATTAAAGAAGGACCAACGCATATTTTTGCAAAAGATAATGACGCCTTGAAGGAAGTATTACTTGGTGGTGTTTTTGCAGATAATGCAAGAATTCAAAAGCCTGATCAGCAACATCCACGCTACCAAATCTTAGGTGATCCAACTGAAGCTTGCCTTGAAGTTGTTGCAAGAAAAGGAAAGATAGATGTTGAAGCAGAAGTAGAAAAGACGCCACGCGTTAAAGAATTGCCATTTGATTCAAGTAGAAAAATGATGACAGTAATTCAGAGCTCCGATGGTACACACCGTTTCAATACCTATACTAAAGGTGCCCCAAATTGTGTGGTTGATAAATGTACCTCTTACCTATGTGACGGTAAAATTCAGCCTATTACCCAGGAAATAAAAGATAAGATTATGAGAGCAAATGACGGCTATGCTAAAGATGGCTTGCGTGTCTTAGCAGTTGCTGGCCGTAATCTTGATCAAAAGCTAATGGATAATTTAGATCTTGCAACAATTGATACAGTTGAAAGAGATCTCACCTTCTTAGGGTTAACCGTTATGATGGATCCGCCAAGAGCTGAAGTTTATAAGGCAGCCCGTGAATGCCGCAAGGCTGGGATTAAAGTTACGATGGTTACTGGTGACTATGGTTTGACCGCTAAGAGTATTGCTCGTGAAATTGGCTTGACTGATCCTGATAAGCCACTGACAGTCATTACTGGGGATGCTTTAAAGACGATGCCTGATGAAGAGTTAAGACATTATCTTGAAGGTGAGGTTGTTTTTGCTAGAATGGCCCCTGAACAAAAATACCGTGTTGTTTCGATGTATGAAAAAATGGGTAAAATCGTTGCTGCCACTGGAGACGGCGTTAATGACGCACCTGCTTTAAAGAAAGCAAATATTGGTATCGCTATGGGTGGAACGGGTACTGATGTTGCAAAAGAAGCAGCCGATATGATTTTGACTGATGATAATTTTGCTTCTATTGTAGGTGCTATTAAAGAAGGACGCGGTGTATATAGTAATATTCGTAAGTTCTTAATTTACATTTTGAACTCAAATATGCCTGAAGCTGTTCCATCTGTTCTGTTTTTACTTTCAGGTGGGGCAATTCCATTGGCTTTGACTGTAATGGAAATTTTATTTATTGATCTAGGTACTGACATGATTCCAGCTCTAGGTTTAGGACGAGAAGATCCTGAAAAAGGAATTATGGATCGGCCTCCAAGATCACCAAAGGATCATTTGATTAATAAAGATGTCCTGGCAAAAGCCTTTCTCTGGTATGGTTTAATTGCTTCGATAATTGCTACAGCTGCCTTCTTCATTGCGAACTTTTATCGTGGTCATATTTTTCCTAATTTGCCAGCAAGCGGCTGGGATTATCGCCAAGCAACTACTGTAACTTTAGCGGCAATTATTTTCTGTCAGATTGCGGCAGTCTTAAATATTCGGTATGCTAGACAATCAATGTTTAACAAATATTTCTTTAAGAATTCGATGATTTTTATTGGGATCATTATGGAAATTGTCTTGCTACTATGCATTTCTTATGTGCCAGTCTTTCAGTCATTTTTTGGTACGGAGCCGCTTAATGCACATGATTGGATGATGCTAGTATGTATTCCGTTGCCTTTGATTTTAATTGACGAGTTAAGAAAATGGATTTTAAGAAAAGAGTCAAAAAATAAATAAACTTTAACTGCTAGTTTTAACTAGCAGTTTTTTCTTGCTAAAATAGTAAAAATACGGAAGGTGGCGAAAGTATGAAAAAAGGATTAGTAATGGAAGGTGGCGCAATGCGCTGCATGTTTACTGCTGGAGTAATCGATACTCTGATGAAAGCCGGCATTGATTTTGATGGTGCAATAGGTGTATCAGCAGGAGCTGCTTTTGGGTGCAATTATAAGTCAAAGCAAATAGGAAGAGTTCTACGCTATAACGTAAAATATGCTAGTGATCCACGTTTATCTAGTTGGCAATCGTGGCTAAAGACCGGTGATTTATATGGCGCTGACTTTTGTTATCGAGAATTACCAGTAGAATTGGATGTATTTGATACCGCTGCTTTTCAAAAAAATACCATGGATTTTTGGTGTGTGGCAACTGACATTAATAATGGTGAATCCGTCTATCATAAATTGATTTTAGGTAAAGAAGCAGATTTGCAGTGGATTCGCGCCTCTTCATCCATTCCTGTTTTTGCGCGGCCAGTTGAAATTGGGAGTCGTAAGTATTGGGATGGTGGAATTAGTGATTCAATTCCGATTAAATTTTTTGAAAAAATTGGCTATGACAAGAACGTTGTCATTTTAACGCAGCCCCTCTCTTATCGAAAAGAAGCAAGTAAACTATATCCAGCTTTAGAATTAGTCTTACATCAATATCCTGCTGTCTTGAAAAAATTAAAGACAAGAGCAAAAGATTATAATGATGTACTTAATTACATTAGAAAAAAAGAAGTACAAGGCAAAATGTTAGTTATCAGACCGCCTTATCCTTTAGAAATTGGCACAATGGAGAAAGATCCCCAAGAATTGAAGCGTGTATACCAAATCGGTGTAAAAGAAGTTAAGAAAAATTTACAAGCAATAAAAACTTATTTGAGTGAATAATCTTCTTGAATGACTTGTCTAGATTACATTTCATTCGCTATAATTAACAAAAGCTTAAATTTTCAGTTTTTTAATAGTAATTGTAGAGGGAATGAATGTAATGAAAAAAACAAAACTGTTAAGCTTTTTCTTTGCACTTTTGATGTTTTTCTCACTCGGTGCTACTTTTATCAAGCCAGCTCAAGCGGCTAGCCAAAAGCAAGTAGCAGAAGGTAGTGTCTTGAAGAAGATTAAAAAGAGTGGAGAATTAGTAGTCGGTACATCTGCTGATTATCCGCCACTAGAATTTACCGCAAGTGAAAATGGTAAGACTAAATATGTTGGAGTAGATATTGAACTAGCCAAAGACATTGCTAAAGACTTAGGCGTGAAGTTAGTTATTAAGAACATGTCTTTTGACTCCTTGTTAGTTGCACTTGAGACAGGAAAGGTAGATATGGTTATTTCGGCCATGACGCCTACTCCTGAAAGAAAGCAAAGTGTAGCATTTTCAAAAATTTACTATAAGCCAAGCGGTGAATATTTCTTAGTAAATAAAAAGGATAAAGACAAGTACACAAGTATTCAAAGTCTTAAAGGTCAAACGGTTGGAGCACAAACAGGAAGTAACCAATATAATTTAGTTAAGTCTCAAATGAAAGATTCTAAATTAAAGGGTCTTGGAAAAATTAACAACTTAGTATTAGCGTTACAATCAGGCAAGGTGTCTGCAGTAGTAGTAGAAGAACTAATTGCTAAAGCATATGCCGAAAATAATAGTAGTTTAGCTGCAGTTCGTTCAAACTTAAAAGAAACTCAAGCAGGAAACGCAGTTGCAATTGCTAAAGGACAAGATGATTTAGTAGCTCAAGTAAATAAGACAATTGATCAAGTTCAGGAAAAGGACTTGATTAGTAAAAAATATTTACCAGCGGCTGCTAAATATATGAAGACAGAAAAGAAAAGTAATACTTTTGCCAAGTACATTCCATATTTCTTTAAGGGTATTTGGTACACAATCGTAATTACTATTTTTTCAGTAATTATTGGTATTGTTTTAGGTATCATTTTAGCTTTGATGCGTTTATCAAAGAATCCAATTTTACACTGGCTTGCTGTTTGCTACATTGAATTTATCCGTGGTACGCCGCAAATGGTACAAATTTTATTTGTTTACTTCGGAATTGGATATTTGATTTCTAATCTTTCCGCTTTAGTTGCAGGTATTATTGCGATTGGACTTAATTCTGGAGCCTATGTGGCTGAAGATATTAGGTCAGGAATTGATTCTTTACCAAAAGGCCAGATGGAAGCAGCTCGCTCACTTGGTTTAAGCCGTCAAAAAGCCTTTAGATATGTCATTATTCCGCAGGCAATTAAGAACATTTGGCCAGCTTTAGGCAATGAATTTATTACTTTATTAAAGGATAGTTCGTTAGTTTCAGTAATTGGAGTTGCAGAACTAATGTATCAAACACAATTAGTTCAAACTTCAACTTATAAGGGTGTTCTACCATTATTTATTGCCATGATTATTTACTTTATTATGACTTTCTCATTAACGAGATTATTGAATCACTTTGAAAAGAGGATGAAGCGTAATGACAATGATTAAGGTTGAACATTTAAAGAAGAGTTTTGGAAAAAAAGAAGTCCTCAAAGATATTTCTGCAAATGTTGAGAAGGGAAAAGTTATTAGTATCATTGGTCCATCAGGTTCAGGTAAGAGTACATTTTTACGCTGTCTTAATGTACTTGAGACACCAACAAGCGGCAAGATAATTTTTGATGGGCAAGATTTAACACATATTAGTGAAAAGGAATTAGATATTTTAAGAGAAAAAATGGGAATGGTTTTCCAAAGCTTTAATCTTTTTCCAAATATGAATGTAGTTGAAAACGTTAAATTAGCTCCTATGAAAGTTAAAGGCGTAAGTGAAGAAGAAGCTGAAAAGCAGGCTTTAGAATTGCTTGATAAAGTGGGTTTGAAAGATCGGGCTAAGCAATATCCTTCTAGTTTGTCTGGTGGGCAGCAGCAACGTGTTGCGATTGCTAGAGCTTTAGCAATGGACCCCGAAGTAATGCTATTTGATGAACCAACAAGTGCCCTAGATCCAGAAATGGTTGGCGAAGTTTTAAAGACAATGCAAGACTTGGCAGATTCAGGTATGACAATGGTTATTGTTACTCATGAAATGGGATTTGCCCGTGAAGTTTCTGATGAAGTGTGGTTTATGGCAGATGGATATTTGCAGGAACAAGGAAGTCCAGAACAAATTTTTGAAAATCCGCAAAGTCCACGTGCAAAAGACTTTCTTTCTAAAGTACTTTAAATATTAATATTTTTTAAAATAAGCACTTTCTTTTTACAAGGAGAGTGCTTTTTTTTATAATAGTTGCGTTAGAAAAGTTAAAGGGGATGAGTTTAATGAAGATTAGACAAGCTACAATGGATGATTATGATCAAATTATGACAATTTTAAAGGATGGTGCTAACCAACTAGCAGAACGTGGAGTTGACCAATGGCAAGGAGACTATCCTTCACCAGATCAAATTAAAGAAGATATTGAAAAAGGTTTTGCCTATTTAGCTGTTTCAGCTGATGGGGAAACAGTAGGTGCTATTTCTATAGTTGAAGCACCAGATCATTCTTATGATGATTTGAAAGGTGAGTGGCTTCTAGATACTGATAAATATGTTGTAATTCACCGCGTTGCCATTCATTCAAAGCACGCAGGTCATGGTTATGCTACTAAGCTTTTGACTGAAGTAATTGATTATATTCGTGATCACCGTAAAGATATTGATAGCATTCGAATTGATACACATGAAAACAATAGCGCTATGCAACATCTAATTGATAAAATGAATTTTACCAAAGTGGGAGAATTGCATGGAGTATATCGTCCAGATGAAATTTCATATGTTTATGAGAATGTTAGAGAATAAATAAATTTTAGCTAGGTTGAAAAACCTAGCTTTTTTGTTGAGGATAAGCATTCTGTTGACACGCACTAATATGATAGAATATTCTTGTTGAATACTGTAAATTACATGGAGAAATCGATGAGAAAAAATTTTAAATTTAAAATAGCCGCTGTTTGTGGACTGCTAGCTATTTTAATTGGACTTACAGGCTGTGCTAACAATAATAGCAATAAGATTACTGTTGTTGGATCTAGTGCCATGCAACTTTTAGCTGAGCAAGCTGGAAATGACTATCGTCTGTCTCATCCTGACAGTAATATTGTTGTTCAAGGAGGAGGTTCGGGAACCGGTCTTAGCCAAGTACAGGCTGGAGCAGTTGAAATTGGAACTTCCGATGTTTTTGCTGAAACTCAAAAGGGAATAGATGCTAAGAAATTGCAAAATCACCTTGTTGCCGTTGTAGGTATTGTTCCTATTGTCAATAAGAGTGCCGGTGTAAGCAATTTGAGTAAGCAGCAATTGAATGATATTTTTACAGGTAAAATTACTAACTGGAAACAAGTTGGTGGTAAGAACCAAACTATCACTGTAATTAACCGTTCTAAGGGTAGTGGTACTCGTGGAACTTTTGAAGGTTTAGTTCTAAATGGAAAAAAGCCAATTCAGGCTCAAGAACAAGATTCTAACGGTACTGTACGTAAAATTGTCAGTTCTACACCAGGGACAATTTCTTATATCTCATTCCCGTATGCTAATGATGAAAATATTCAAAAATTAAGTATTGATGGGATAAAGCCTACGAATAAGAATGTCGAGACAAATCGCTGGCACCTTTGGTCTTATGAACATATCTATACTAAGGGTAAACCTAACAAGAATGTTCAAAAATTTATTGATTATATGCTTGGAAGTAAGGTACAAAATGATTTAGTACCTAAACTAGGCTATATTAGTATCGATAAGATGCAGGTCGAACGTGATAGTAATAATCATGTTGTTCAAAAATAAAGAATAGGACGTTTTGATGAATAACAAAGATCTTAAAAAAGTAGTTGAGTCTGCTTTAGATAAGCAAAAAGTTCCTCATGTTAAATTAAAGAAGATTGGTGCAAGTAAGGTTGATGTTGCCAGCTTAACTGAGCCATCAAAAGAAACACGACAAGAATATTGGGGTAAAGGACTAACTTATTGCGCCATTATTTTAATTATTATTTTGGTTGCTTCAATTATTGGTTTTATTGGATTTCATGGACTAGAAACTTTTACTAAAGATCATGTGAATGTTTTTCAATTTTTAACTTCTAGTGATTGGGATCCAGGTGAGGGAAAGAATCACGTCGGAGCAGCAGCGATGATTGTAACTTCGTTTTCTGTAACCTTACTAGCTGCTTTAGTAGCAACCCCATTTGCAATTGCAGTAGCCTTATTTATGACTGAGTATTCTTCTAAAAAGGGTGCACGCTTTTTGCAATCAGTAATTGAATTATTGGTAGGAATTCCGTCTGTTGTTTATGGATTCTTGGGATTAACAGTTATTGTTCCTTTTATTAGAAATATTTTTGGTGGAACTGGGTTCGGTATTTTATCAGCGACTTTAGTTTTATTTGTCATGGTTTTACCGACAATTACTTCGCTAACTGTTGATAGTTTAAAAGCTGTACCATCTGATTACCGGAAAGCTTCTTTAGCTTTAGGTGCAACTAAATGGCAAACAATCTATAAAGTGATTTTGCGAGTTGCCTCTCCTAGAATTATGACAGCGGTAATTTTTGGGATGGCTAGAGCCTTTGGTGAAGCCTTAGCTGTACAGATGGTTATTGGTAATGCAGTTTTAATGCCAGCTAACTTAGTGAGTCCATCTGCTACTTTAACTAGTCAGTTAACTAGTCAAATGGGAAACACAGTTATGGGAACCTTACCAAATAATGCACTTTGGTCATTAGCGCTTCTATTGTTAATTATGTCTTTGGTCTTTAACTTCTTAGTCCGCTTAATTGGAAAGAGAGGACAGAAATAATGAATGCAAAAACTCGTAATAAAATTGCTACTGCTGGTATTTATACCTTAGTGAGTATTGTTGTAATCATCCTCTTTGGAATTTTAGGCGATATTCTAGTTTCGGGTGTGCCACATCTTTCATGGCATTTTTTGTCTTCTGAGGCTTCTTCCTATCAAGCTGGCGGAGGGGTAAGAGATCAGCTATTTAATTCCTTATATTTGCTAGTATTAACCTTAATTATTTCACTTCCAATTGCTTTGGGAGCAGGTATTTATCTAGCGGAATATGCTAAAGATAATTGGTTTACTAACTTAATTAGAACAACAATTGAAATTTTAAGCTCACTTCCTTCAATTGTTGTTGGTTTATTTGGTTATTTACTATTTGTAGTACAGTTTGGATTTGGTTTTTCAATTATTTCTGGTGCTTTGGCTCTTACATTCTTTAATTTACCAACACTAACTAGTAATATTGAACAAGCTATTGAAGGTGTTCCGCAAGCGCAAAGAGATGCGGGACTTGCCTTGGGTTTATCTAACTGGAAAACAATTCGCGGGATCGTTTTGCCGGCAGCCTTACCAGGAATTTTAACTGGTATTATTTTGAGTGCTGGTAGAATTTTTGGTGAAGCCGCTGCCTTAATTTATACTGCAGGTCAAAGTGCATCTACAATTGACTACAGTAATTGGAATCCATTTAGTCCAACTAGTTTTTTAAATATGATGCGTCCAGCAGAAACTTTAGCTGTTCATATTTGGAAGGTTAATACTGAAGGAATCATCCCCGATGCAACAATCGTTTCAGCTGCAACTTCTGCTTTATTAATTATTGTGGTAATTTTATTCAATCTTGGTGCACGTGCCTTGGGTAATCATTTATACCGCAAATTAACAGCTGCTAAGTCATAAGGAGAAATTTATGCAAAATGTAAATGAAGCCCCGACATATATTCATCAATTTGATAAAGATGAGCAGATTATTTCGACGCAAGACCTTAGCGTTTTTTACGGAGGTAGCGTTCAAAAGCTTTTTAATGCTAGTCTTCAATTTAAGAAAAAAACTATCACAGCCTTAATTGGAGGATCTGGTTCAGGAAAGTCTACTTTTTTACGTTGTCTTAATAGAATGAATGATAAAGTGGCTCGAGTAGACGGTGAAATTTGGTACCATGGCTTAGATATCAATAAAAACAATATTAACGTTTACCAGTTAAGAAAAAATATTGGAATGGTTTTCCAAAAGCCTAATCCATTTCCAAAATCAATTAGAGAAAATATTACTTATGCTCTAAAAGCAAATGGTGAAAATGACAAGCAAAAATTAGATCAAATTGTAGAAGAAAGTTTAAGAGCAGCCGCTCTATGGGATGAAGTGAAGGATAAGTTAGATAAGAGTGCATTGGCAATGTCTGGTGGTCAACAGCAGCGATTATGTATTGCGCGAGCTCTTGCATTGAAGCCTGAAATTTTATTACTTGATGAGCCTGCTAGTGCCCTTGATCCTGTTTCTACTTCTAAACTTGAGGATACTCTTAAGCAATTAAGAACTGACTATACAATGATCATGGTAACGCACAATATGCAACAAGCTAGTCGTATTAGTGATTACACAGCTTTCTTTCATTTAGGTCATGTTTTAGAGTATGACACTACTGAAAATATTTTTACTAATCCTAAGGGTGAAATTACGGAAGACTACATTCGCGGAAGTTTTGGATAAGGGGTTTACTGTGGAAAATATTATTACAAGTAAAGATGTTCACCTAAGCTATGGAAATGTTGAAGCTTTACACGGCATTAGCTTAGACTTTGAAGAAAAAGAACTTACTGCCTTAATCGGTCCTTCAGGATGCGGAAAATCAACCTTTCTTCGTTGTTTGAACAGAATGAATGACGACATACCTAATATTCATATTAGTGGTGAGATTAAATTTGAAAATAAGAATATTTATGGTCCTAAAATGGATTTGGTAGAATTGCGTAAAGATGTTGGAATGGTGTTCCAGCAGCCAAGTCCTTTTCCATTTTCTGTTTATGACAATATTGCTTACGGTCTTAGAATTGCTGGGATTAAAGATAAAGAATTGATCGACCAGCGAGTTGAAGAAAGTTTAAAGCAAGCCGCAATTTGGAAAGAGACTAAAGATAATTTAGATCGAAACGCTCAAGCATTTTCTGGAGGACAACAACAGAGAATTTGTATTGCTCGTGCTTTAGCGGTTCGTCCAAAAGTAGTTTTGCTTGATGAGCCTACAAGTGCTCTGGATCCAATTTCAAGTAGTGAGATTGAAGAGACTCTTCTTGAATTAAAGCATGATTTTACTTTTATCATGGTAACGCACAACTTACAACAAGCCTCTCGAATTAGCGACTATACTGCTTTCTTAATGAGTGGGGACTTAATTGAGTATGGTAAGACCTCAGATATGTTTATGAATCCGAGAAAGCAAATTACTAGTGATTATCTGAATGGACGTTTTGGTTAATAAAGGAGTTTTTAAGATGCATGAAGTTTTTTTAGATGAATTACGTAAGTTGAATACTCGTTTCATGGGAATGGGTATTGATGTTAGTGAAGCAATTGAAGAAGCAACACAAGCTTTTGTTGAACATGATAAAAAACTAGCTCAAAGCCTAGTTAAAGATGATCAAAAAGTGTCACGTGCTGCTACAAAAGTTGAAAAAAGAACCTTAAAATTAATGGCTCTTCAACAACCAGTTGCTAGTGACTTTAGAAATGTTATTAGTATCTTAAAAGCTACTAATGATTTAGAACGAATTGGTGAAAATGCTAATTCAATTGCTTGGGAAACAATTCGAGTAAAGGGAAATCCCCGTATTCCAGAAGTTGAAGCAATTATTAAGTCAATGTCCAAGAAAGTTAACTTTATGTTAGACCAAGTTTTAAAGGCCTATGTACAAGGTGATGAAAAATTGGCTCGTGAAGTTGCTAAAAAAGATGATGAAGTAGATGAGGATTATGTAAAGGCTCGTAAGTTAATTATTTCTGGAATTAAGCAAGATCCAGAAGCAGCGGTTGCTTCTTCAAGCTACTTTATGGTAATTCGTTTACTTGAACGTATTGGCGACCACGTAGTTAATCTAGCACAATGGGTTATCTATAAAATGTCGGGAGAATTAGTAGATTTAAATACTAAAGATACTGATGAAATGACTGAATTATAGGATTAAATATCTGATACGATGGATATTAGAGAAGTTAAAGATCATAAAAAACAATATCTTGATTTATTGTTACTAGCTGATGAACAGGAAGATATGGTTGATCGTTATCTTGATCGGGGAAGAATGTATATCTTGATTGATGACGGAAAAGTGCGATCAGAGTGTGTCATAACATATGAAGATAATCGTACTATTGAGATAAAAAATCTTGCCACTTATCCTGTTGATCAAGGGAAGGGCTATGCTAAAAAATTAATCAATTATATTTCGGAAAAATATAAAGGGGATTATAAATTCTTGCAAGTTGGAACTGGTGACAGTCCTTTAACGATTCCATTTTATCTGAAATGCGGATTTAAACCTTCCGGCCGAATAAAAAATTTTTTCGTAGATAATTATAATTATCCAATTTATGAAGCAGGTCACCAATTGATTGATATGATCTACTTAAAAAAGAAAATCTGAATACAGAAAAATAGGAACCTTCAATTTGAGGGTTCCTATTTTTATTTAACTTTATATTCTTGGTTGTAAGCGCGTGCAAATAATCGAAAAGAAATCTATAATGAACTTATAAATTAAACTGTAGCAATAAGTAGGGAGAAATTATGAGCGATACAGTACAAAAAAAGAAGAAACATCAATTTCCAACAGCGTATACAGTTATTATTATCGTTTTATTATTGGTGCAAATTTTAACGTTTTTTATACCATCGGGTAATTATGCAACGCTTGAATATGATCAACCAAGTAAAGAGTTTGTAATTACGAAACCAAATGGTAGCAAGCATAAAGAAGCAGCAACCCAAAAAACTTTAGACAAATATAAAGTTAAGATCGATGTTAAAAAGTTTACTAGTGGAACGATCTATAAACCCGTAGCTATTCCTGATTCCTATGAAAAAATTAATCAGAAAAAGCCAGGACTTGGTGGAGCGATTTATCAATTCCTTTCTTCTCAGGTAAACGGGATTGCTCAAAGTATTGATATTATTGCTTTCGTTTTGATTCTAGGTGGTTGTATTGGAGTTGTTCATGCAAATGGTGCAATTGATGCCGGAATGCAGGCACTTTCTAAAAAGATTAAGGGTAAGCAAGTTTTATTGATTGTTTTAGTAATGGGATTGATCGCCATTGGTGGAACAACCTTTGGTTTAGCTGAAGAAACAATGGCTTTTTATCCTATCTTAATTCCAGTCTTCTTATTAGCAGGCTTTGATAGGATGACAGTTGTTGCGACGATCTTTTTAGGTACAAGTATTGGGACGATGGCATCAACTATTAACCCATTTTCAACGGTAATTGCCTCTAATACTGCTGGGGTCAATTTTACAGATGCACTGCCACTTAGGATTTGTATGTGGGCAACTTGTGTTATTGTAGGGATGATTTATGTGATTCTTTATGCTAAAAAAGTGCAAAAGAATCCTAAAGCTTCATATGTTTATAATGACTTTGCTAAAGAAGATCAAGAATATATGAATCAAAATGAAACTGTACAAGAAAGTGAATTTACTTGGCGTCAAAAATTAACTTTACTTGTCTTTGCGATTGCCTTTATCGTAATGATTTGGGGTGTTCAACAAAAGGGATGGTACTTTACCGAAATTGCCGTTGTCTTCCTAGCAACGGGCTATATTTTCGCCTTTATCTCAGGCTTAAGTGAGCATAAATTTGTCGAGAGCTTTGTAAATGGTGCGGCAGATTTATTGGGTGTAGCTTTAACAATTGGCCTAGCACGTGCTGTTTCAATTGTGATGGAAGAAAGTCATACAAGTGATACAATTATGAATTTCTTTAGTCAGCAAGTTTCTGGAATGCCACCATTATTGTTTATTTGGTTTATGTTCCTGGTCTACATTGTTCTTGGTTTCTTTATTCAGTCATCATCTGGCTTAGCAGTGCTTTCAATGCCAATTATGGCACCCCTAGCTAACGTGGTTGGCATTGATCGCGCAAGCATTATTGATGCCTATAATTGGGGTCAAGGATTTATTAGTTTAATTGCACCAACTGGATTAATTTTAATGAGCTTAATGATGGTAAATATTGGGTTCAATAAATGGTTTAAGTTTTGTTGGAAACTGTTAGTTATTGAATTTGGAATTTGTTTAGCCTTTTTAGCAATTGGTTTAGTTGTTTACTAACTAAGCAAATAAGTAGCTTTTAGTATTTTTTATAGTTATGATGAAGTTAAAGACATTGTTTAATATTTTAAGGAGGCTTTTGTATGGCTTATCCAAAAACTAAAAAAATTATGAATGAAATTGTTGCTGATTTAACTCAAACTCACATGGTTGTCCACCAACACCATTGGTATATGCTTGGAAGAGGATTTCTAAAATTGCACCCATATTTAGATGGTGTAATGGAAGAATTAGCTGAGCAGCAAGATGGGGTTGCTGAAAGATTGATCGCCATTAATGGTAATCCGATTTCCACCTACGAAGAAGTATTGGAGGAAACTAACGTTCCAGATCAAATCGGTAGCTGGGATTTGTCAATTGAAGAAAGATTCCAATTAATTATAAATGCATACAAACAATTGCGAGATGATTATGAAAGAGGGATCAAGATTAGTGAAGGAGAAGGAGACGACTCAACTAATGACCTATTGATTTCCTATCATACCGCGATCGAAAAAAGAATTTGGATGATGTCAGCTGAACTTGGTCAACGTCCAGGTGAAGGTGAATAGGAAAAATATATTTATGCAAAGCATTCCGTGTATGGAATGCTTTTTTGCTATAATTAAAGTAAATATTGCCATACAGGGAAGGAAATACCATGAATAAAGTTACAATTGTTGGGTCAATTAACGTTGATAATATTATGCATATTAAGAAACTTCCTCAACCAGGAGAAACGATAGCAATGTCTGAATTTTCAAAAGCTGCTGGTGGTAAGGGAGCAAATCAAGCCGTAGCAAGTAGTCGAGCAAAAAATGAAACAATTTTTGTTGGACGTGTTGGGGATGATGACAATGGTCGCTTTATGCTTGAACAATTTAAAGAAAATGGAATTAATGTTGACCATGTAGCTATAACTCCAAACCAACAAACTGGACAAGCTTATATTTTGCTTCAAGAGACAGGACAAAATTCAATTATTATTCAACATGGTGCAAATTTTGACGTAACAGCAGCAGATGTTAGAAATGCGAAGAGTCAAATTGAAGATAGTGATTTTGTGATTGCTCAATTTGAAACACCAATTGAAGCAACTATTGAAGCTTTTAAGATTGCTAGAGAAGCTGGTAAAATTACTATTTTAAATCCTGCACCTGCTCGTACTGATATCCCAGAAGAATTATTAGAGTTAACCGACTTGATTACTCCTAATGAAACTGAAGCTGAGAGTATTACAGGAATTAAAGTTGACAGTGAAGAGTCAATGAAGAAGAGCAGTGAAATTTTTCATCAAATGGGAATTAAGGGTGTAATTATCACAATTGGTGAACGTGGATCTTATGTTTCTTATGAAGATATTGAAGAAATTGTTCCAGCTTTCAAAGTAAAGGCAGTTGATACAACAGCAGCTGGTGATACATTCTTAGGTGCTTTATCTAGCGAATTGAAGCCTGATTTAAGTAACTTAAGAGATAGTGTGATTTATGCATCCAAATCATCCTCATTTACAGTTCAAAAATTAGGTGCATTTCCATCTATTCCAACTAGAGAAGTAGTTGAAGAAGCTTTGAAGGAGAAAAACTAATGAATAAGACAGAGCAAGATCAATTAAAAAAAGAAGCAGCTACTAAAGCAGCTAAAATGGTAGAGCCTAATTCTGTTTTAGGAGTTGGAACAGGCTCAACAGTTGCATTTTTCATCGATGCATTAGGTGAACGCAAAGAAAAAGAAGGGTTTAGTTTAAAGCATATTGTTACTACTTCTAATCGTAGTAAGAAGCAACTTGAAGGACTGGGCTTTAAGGTTGATGAGTTAGCAGATATTGATCAAGCTGATTTAACAGTAGATGGCGCTGATCGAGTAGACGATAATTTAGATGGAATTAAAGGCGGCGGTGGTGCCTTAACTTTAGAAAAAAATGTTGCTATCAACTCAAAAAAGATTATTTGGATTGTTGATGAATCAAAACTTGTTCATCACTTAAGTGGCTTTCCGCTTCCAGTTGAAGTATTACCAGTATCTGCTGAACAAAACTTTAAGCGTTTTGAAGCAGAAGGTTTGAAGCCTCAATGGCGTTTAGATGATGAGGGTAAGCGTTATGTAACGCATTACGGTAATTACATCATTGATTTAGCTGCTGACCCAACTCCAGTACCACATGGTTTAGCTGACTATCTAGATCATACAGTTGGTGTAGTTGAGCACGGTTTGTTTTTAGACATGTGTGATGAAGTTATCATTGCGCATAGTGATGGTACAATCGAAGATAAGAAGAAAAAATAATTAATTTGGGCTCATTATAAAAATGAGTCCTTATTTGTTTAACTAATACTAATCAAGGTATAAATATGACGATTGGAGAAGCTTTAAAAGCAGAAAGAAAGAGATTGGGATTAAGCCAGTCTCAAATGACAGGAAATTTAATAACGAAATCACATTATTCAAAAATTGAACGTGGCTTGTTTGACATTAGAACAAATGAATTATTAACAATTTTAAATTTACATAACATTGATGTGGTTGAATTTTTTAAAAAGATTTCTGTTACTAATCAAGAAGAAAATACGAAAGCCTATTTAGCCCAGCTTCATGCAGCTTATTACACGAGAAATATTGAGAAAATTGAGCAAATTAGTAATAAATTGAAAAATAAACAACCAAAAACACTAGAGTTAAAAAATTTAGAAGCACAAGCATCTCTTTTAAAAGCTTACTTTACAAACAGTATTGATACATTATCGGATAAATCAAAAGAAAATATTAAAAGAATTATTTTTAGTAATGATGAATGGCAAGTAGAAGATTTAAGGCTATTTGCAATTGCTATATCACTTTTTGATATTTCTGAATTGAATTCGGTGGTAAAATCTATTATTAGTCGCCATTTTAATTTGAATTTGGAAGAAAAGGAATTTAGGTTAGTTTTATCTGCGATACTAGTAAATTTTTTATCTTATTCTGTTAAAGTTCAAAATTCAGATATTCAATTGATCAAGAAAGTATTTCAGGTACTAGATAATTTAAATGGAGAACCGGATAATTGTTTTGCAAAATTAATGACTTTATATTATCGAGAATATTTTGCAGAAAATAGCAAAAATATGGAAGAAATTATAAAAGTCATAAGAAATAGCGGAATGGATAAAATATTAAAAAAGTAAAAATAAAAAGTGTTAAATTTAACACTTTTTATTTTTTTATAAGAATTAATTTTAATATAAGTACATAAAGAAAGTTAGTTAAAACTGAAATGGAGGTATTCAGATGTTTATTCCCTGGTATCCACTTTAAATAGATGAATTGGTGAGATGATAACGATGAAAATAATGAATATTAATTTGATTAAGAATATAGAATATGCAGAATTACTATCACAACCGGAAAACTCGAAATTATCAAAATTAATATTAAAAAAATTGAAAAGTTTACCAGATTATGAAGTTAAACAAAATAATTTTTTTATAGAATGTATTTCTACTAAAAATATTATGAAAGAACAAGGGTGGAAAATTCATATTTCAGCTTCTAATAATAATTATATCCACATTTTAAAAGAAGTAATTAGAATAATAGTTCCACTGAATGTTTCTTTTAAATGGGTTTCTATTAAGAATAGAAATATTATGTTAACCAAAGATTTTTTGAGAGAACAGGCTGGAAAATTCATTACTATTTATCCTCAGAATAATATTCAGTTTCAAGTTTTATGCAGGATATTTCAAAAAAAATTACGTCAATATAGTGGTGTTCCTATTTTGACAGATAAGTCTATAGGAAATGTAATATCAATTAGATATGGTGGTTTTAAGAAAATATTGGATTACGATAATGAAGGAGATGGAATATATTGTATAAGAGATACAAACAAAAAATTGGTGTATGACAGAAGAGAAATTGGAATTTATAAACCTGAGTGGATAACTGAGAATTTTGTAAAACCATTAAATAATCTATATCCAAAACAAAAATCTAAGTTATTAGAACAATATAATTTTAAAAATGCACTTCAATTTACTAATTATGGTGGGGTTTATGAAGCAATTCAAAAGAAAGATAATTTACACGTTGTAATTAAAGAAGCAAAAAAATATTTTGGAGGAAATATATTTAATAATAGTTTCCCTAAGGATGTAAGATCAATTCGTAGAAATGAATATTTAATTTTACAAAAAATTAGTTTAATAAATGCTACTCCTAAACCAATAAGTTACTTTAAAGAAAAGTCAGGAGATTATCTAGTCGAAAAATATGTTAGTGGAGATCTTCTAAGAACATTACGTCTTGAAAATCCATTGTATTATCCAAATGCTACAGAAGATGAGTATAATCAATATTTAAAGAAATTATCCCATATATTTTTGGATTTATACTTTAAAATCAATAAAATAAACAAAAATGGGATTATATTAAATGATCTTACGCCAAATAATATTATCGTAGATTTAAAAACGAATTCAGCTAAAATAATTGATTTAGAAAGTAGTGTTGATCTGTCCTGTGAAAAACCTACCTATCCTTTATTTGTTACGCCGGGGTATTCAGAATATTTTTATTCAAAAAAACTTAGCACAAACGATGATTTCTCATGGGTCATGTGTTTAATAGATATGTTGATAGCACGGGCACAACTACTAAATATTAATATTAAGTTAATAATTCAATCACTAGAATTTTGTAGAGAAATACAAGATTCATGGGCGCAATTATGTACCCATTTAATCTTGTATCTAGAACATTATAAAAATAATTCTAAGACACAAAATTGTATAAAAGAAATATTAAGCGATCTAAACAAGGAAATTCAAATTTATGGATGATGTGAGTATATTATGTCAAAAAACTTTAATAAGTGGAAAAAATCGATTAATAGATATTTTAAGTCAAAAAAATTATATGTCTAAACTGACCCCGTATTTTTCCAATACCTATAATTTTTTATATGGTACAGCGGGAGTATTGTATGGATTACAGCAGTTTGATGAATCTATTCCTCAAGACTTATTAGACGCTACTTTAGAGAAAATAAAAAGTAAAGATAATGAAGTTCTTCCCTCGTCACTTTCGCGAGGTAAATTGGCTCCAATGATAGTGATTTATCGTCTAACGCTAGATCCAAATTTGGAAAATAAAATATCAAATTTATTAAATTGTGAATTTTCTAGGATTGCTTTCTCTAAAAAAATATCTTTTTCTCTGGACAATGGATTAAGTGGAATAGGTATATTATCTTTAATAATGTATGAAATAACCCAAAAAGAGTATTATCTTTCTATTCCGGATATTATTGTAAAAATCATTTTACAACAAAAGATTATTTTATCTACATTTGGTTTAGCTTATGGAAACACAGGGGTAGCTGTATTTCTAATTAAGTATTATAAGTACAGAAAGAAAATTTCTATACTTAAACAGTCAAAAAAATATATATTAACAGATATCCAAAAAGGTCAATTAATAAATGGAAAAAATAAATTAAGAGGAATTAGATGCAATTTAAAATCTAATATACCTTACATATACATTCCCTATGGTACTGCCGGTATAATTAAGACTACTTTGTTATATTTAGGAGAAATAGATGATCTTGGTTTGAGAAAAGAATTAAATTTTTTAGTAAATTCATTGAAGGTGTCGTCTACATTGCAGTCTGGCTATGCTTTTGGTACAGCGGGTATTATTTCAACTTTAAATGATATTTTAAAATTTGATAAAACTGATCCGTACCAGGTAAGAATATATTTTGAAAAGTTAATTCGATCATTATTATCGACAGGCTTTAAAATGAAAAATCAAATTATTTTTTCTGGTGATCAAAACTTTAAAGAATTTATAGATTACGGATCTGGTTCAATGGGAATCTTATTAACTTTAAAAAAGATTATCGATAATCAAGAATTTGATCCTATTTTTAAAGATTTGTAAATATTTTGAAAGAAGGTGAGAAACATGAAAAACATTGAAACTGTAGTAGATTTGCAAGATTTGCAATCTATTCCAATGAAAGATCACAAAGCAACAGCAAATGATAATCATTTTGCAAGTAGTTTAAGTTGTGGATGTTCTGCATTTCATTAATAAAGTATTCATAAATAAGAATGTTAGTAATAACATTCTTATTTTGTCTCTAATTAGGAGAAAAGGGTATGAAAATCAACTTCAAATGGATAATTAAAAATCTTCCTATTTGGTTAATCGGATTAATTATAATTTTTTTAATTTTAGGTGGTTTTGAAGGTGTAGTAAATGGAATTATTTTAGGACAATTTCCAAATCTTGTGGATGCATCTTCAAACAAATTAATCTTATTTTTGATTCAAAGTAGTGGAATTTTCTGTATTGTCTATACAGCTTTAGTTTTGAAAAATATACTCTTAAATTATGCACGGAAAATTTTAAGAGTTTCTCTAAAAAAAACTATGCTTCTAAGTAGTTTTTCAAATCATCAAGAAACAGAAAAAGGTTTGAATCAAATTAGTAATGATGCAGCCAAAATCGATGAGAATTATTTCTCTCTAATTGCCGAGATTTTATCTACTGCTGTGGCAGCAGTTATTTCGACTATTTATGTATTACAGGTTAATATTCTAATGGGAATTATTTTTGTAACCTTTTCTTGTCTAAGTTTAATCCCGATGCTTTTTGGTAAGAAAAAACTTGGAAGGCTAGGAGACGAATGGAGTAAAAGTAATACTAAGGTAATGCATACGGCTGGTGACTGGCTTCGTGGCTTTAGAGATATTTTGCAATATAATGCACAAAGAACATTCTTTAATCATGTTTCCTCTACAATTAATCAAAGTGAAAGTATTCTTTTAAAGCAAGAAAATTTACAGTGGCTTGTGCAATATGTAAACTTATTGTTTACAATTTTAGCATTAGTAGGTCCATGGGCTATTGGCTTCTACTTTATTGTCAACCACTTATTTAACGTTACAATTAGTGCACTTCTTTCCTTAACTCTTTCTGCAAATAGTGTAGTTCAAAATTTTCGGATTTTAATGCAGTGTTGGTCAGAAGTAGCCGGAACAACAAATATACGTAAGATTGATGAAATTAACGAAGATATTTTAGAGCAATCAAAAATAGAATTATGTAAGCCGAATATTAAGTTGGAAAATATCAATGTAACATATGATGAGCGAGTAATTTATAATAATCTAAATTTTGATATTCCTTACGGTAGTAAGATTTTACTACAAGGACCATCAGGAGCAGGGAAGAGTACATTTTTGAATTTAATAGCTGGTGTAATCAAGCCTAATAAAGGAAAAGTGTTGATTAATAAAAGAAAACCAAATTTAGCTGATATAACATATATTGCGCAGACGCCATGGATTTTTGAGGGAACAATCAGAGATAATTTATGTTTAGGCGAAAAATATTCTGATAAAGAGCTAATGAAAATCTTGGAAAAAGTAGGATTAGTAGCAGAACTAGGAGAAAATATCCTTAATAGAAAAATAAATCCAACTCAGGAAAATATTTCGGGCGGACAAAAGCAAAGATTAGTAATTGCTCGTGCACTTTTAAGAAATAAATCTATTATTTTACTTGATGAAATCACTGCTGCTTTAGATGATAAGAATAGTGATAAGATTAGAGAACTAGTATATCAAGTCCCTGGAACAATTATTGAAAGTGCACACCATATTAATAATCGCCTTCTTGATAAATATAGCTTTGTTAAAAAGACAGTTAAAGATCAAAAACTAATATAATTTTTAAAAGACTTGACCAGTTCAAGTCTTTTTTTGTAACAAATCTTAGTTCATAATAAATATGATACGTAAATTTAGAAAGAAGGACCTTTATGTCAAAAAAGCCCTTAATTATTAGTACAGATCCAGGTATTGACGATATTGCTGCAATGACAATCAGTCTTTTTGCAGATGAACTTGATGTTAAAATGATTGTTCCAACCTGGGGAAATGTTTCTTTAGCTCATACTTTACAAAACACTCTTGATTTAGAGAACTTTTTACACACAAAAGTTCCTGTAGTCAAGGGCGCTAATCAGCCACTAGTGCGTCCAGCCATTAGTGCAGCTTCTGTTCATGGTGAAACGGGAATTGCTGGCTTTGAATTTGAAAAAGCTAGCGATGAGTTATTAGAGCCAGGACTTGCTGCTACTAAGATGTATGAAGCAATTAAAAACAGTCCTGAAAAAGTTACTTTATTAGGAGTTGGTCCTTTAACTGACTTTGCCCTTTTATTTAAGCAATACCCTGATGTGGTAGAAAATATTGCTGAAATTTATATTATGGGTGGAAACATTGGGCATGGAAACCATAGTCCATTTGCGGAATATAATATTGCAGGTGATCCAGAAGCAGCACAGATAGTTTTCCATTCCGGCTTGCCAGTTTATGTAGCTCCACTTGAAATTGGAGATAAAGCTCATTTAACTCAAGATCAGATGGACAAGATTAAAGAATGCGGCGAAGTTGGTAAAATGCTTTATTCGATGTTTTCTAATATTCATGAACCTGATGGAGATACTCGAATTAAGATTTATGATCCGACAGCGGTTGGAATTATGCTTCATCCTGAATTCTTTACTTTAAAGCCAGCTAATGTTGAAATTGAATTAGCTGGACGCTATACATATGGTGCTAGTGTGATGGATTTCTTAAGTGAAAAACATAATGCACAGATTGCAACCGACGTTGATACAGAGAAGTTTGCAGCTTGGTTCATTGATAGTATCAAGACTGCTAATAATGGGAGAAAATAATGACTGATTTAGTCTATCGCTCAGTAATGCGCGATATTAAACAAAAAATACTTAATAATGAATATGAAGATATGCGTTTGCCTGATGAGCGAAGCCTAAGCGACTATTATCATGTAAGTCGTTCATCGATGAAACGCGCTTTAGGTTTGCTTGCTCAGCAGGGGATAGTTTTTAAAAAAAGAGGTAGCGGAACATTTATTAATCCGCTCTATTTGAAGAATCAAGCGCTTTTTAAGTATGAGGGATCAAATTTAGGTATTACCGATTCCTTTAGTGTTCCCGGTAAGAAGCAAAGTATTGAGCTGTTAGACTATCAGGTAATCAAGGCCGACGAAGATTTGAGACAGGATTTGTTTTTAAAAGATTCAGATTTTGTTTATCAAATAAAACGACTTCGTTTACTAGATGATCAGCCATTTTTAATTGAAACAGGATTTATTCCTATTAAGATTACTCCAGAATTAAATCCGGATATTCTTAAAGGATCCCTCTTTAACTACTTAGAAGATACACAAAATAAAACTGTAACACGTTCATTCTTAACAATTACAGTTGAGCCATCAACTTTAGAAGATCAATCTAAACTGATGCTGGCACCTAATGAACCTGTAGGTGTAATGGAAGGTATTTTCTTTTTAGATGATGGAACTCCATTTGAAGTTTCAAATATGAGAATTCATTATAAATACATGAAGTACAATACTTTTGTTAACTTAAGTCAAGAATAAAAATAAGCCATTGTTTTTCTCGGGGGGATGAGAGAAACAATGGGTTTTTGTATGGGACGAGTAGCTTAATCAAATTGCAAACTATCGTCAACCGGGGACAGATATACATAGTTTAAGTTAGTATTTTTACATTGCTCACTGAGGGAATTAATTAAAGTATCTTGTTCCTTAGTAATCGGAATTTGCTTAAGTACTATTTGAGATTGCAAATACATAACTAACTTATTGCTCCAAGCAGCTGCGTCATCGTGGTTTTCAGCTTTGGCTATGACTTTTAAAATTGTCTGCTCAAGCGGAAGATATGCTTTAATTTGAACTTTATTGAAACTAGTATATAAATCTTTTAATACTGTGATAATTTCATCGTGCTTTGTAATAGATTTTTCTAACATGATAAAGACCTCACTATCTTAAATAATTTAACTGATTTCTGGGCCCACTAAAATACTAGCATCTTTCATGCTTGAAAAGCCTATTTTGTATGAAAGTAGCGGTTTTTGCTAAGTGTTTATCTTGATTTAAATAACATTATACTGATTTAAATCAGTGAATCATTTCTTAAATACTGATTAATCCTTAAAATAAAGCCTTAAATACAGATAAATACGTAAAATGAAAGAGCTTTCTGATAAGATTAGACATATGAGGTGAGATAAATGCAATCACAAGTTGAAAGATTAGATTTAATTAGACAAAAATTAGATGAGAAAAAAGCAATTAGTACACGTGAAATTATGAAATTGTGTCATGTCTCTTTTGATACGGCTAGGAGGGATGTAATTAAATTAACCAGCACCGGTCAAGCGATTCGAATTCATGGCGGATTGATGAAAATTAAACAGGGGACAGTGCCAGATTATAATTCTCGCGTCCATGTTTTGTCGCCTATAAAGAACAAAATAGCTAAGATGACGGCAAAATATTTAACAGCTGATAAGCTAATATATTTGAATGCTTCAACGACTATTTCGCAGTTATGTCGCTATCTTAACGGATTAAATGCAACAGTGATGACAAATTCGATTGATAATGCGGATGCCTTAATGATGGATAACTTGCCTAATGTCATCTTATTAGGCGGTTATCTAAACAAAGAGAATCACTATACATCTTCTTTAAATAGTTTAAAAGAAATAGATCAATATGAATTTGATATTGCCGTAATCGGGACATCATCGGTTAATAAAAATGGAGTTTTTGTAGTTAATCACTCTGATGCACAAATTGAAAGAGAAGTAGTTAATCGAACCAAAACAGTTATTTTACTGGCAGAAGAATATAAATTTAAAGAAGATAGATCTTCGCCGTATAAGGTCATGGATTGCAAGCAAGCTGATATTTTGATTACAGATAATAAGCTTGATCCACAGTATCGAAAATATTTTAAAAAGAATATTAAGATTCGTGAAGTACTCGAAGAGGAAAAGGAAAAAAGTAAGTAATTATAATTGGACCGTCCCAATAATTTTAAAAGTTGAATTTTTGCACTTGATGCTATATGATAAGTACTGTAATAAGCAAATGAAAACTATTTCAAGGAGATATAGCTATGGCAGTAAATTACGATTCTCAAGAATACTTAAAGAGTGTTGACGCATACTGGCGTGCAGCTAACTACTTATCAGTGGGACAATTATTTTTAATGAGTAATCCTTTACTTAAAAGAGAATTAAAGGCAGAAGATGTAAAACCGAAGCCAATTGGTCACTGGGGTACAATTGTGCCGCAAAACTTTATCTATGCACATTTAAATCGTGCAATTAAGAAATATGATTTAAATATGTTCTATATCGAAGGTTCTGGTCACGGTGGTCAAGTAATGGTATCTAATTCATACTTAGATGGTTCTTATACTGAACGCTACCCAGAAATTACTCAAGATGAAAAGGGAATGGCTAAGTTATTTAAGCAATTTAGTTTTCCAGGTGGAGTTGCTTCTCATGCTGCTCCAGAAACCCCTGGATCAATCCATGAAGGTGGAGAATTAGGATATTCACTGTCCCACGGTGTTGGTGCAATTTTAGATAATCCAGACGTAATTGCTGCAGTTGAAATTGGTGACGGTGAATCAGAGACTGGTCCACTTGCTACTTCTTGGTTTTCAAGTAAGTTCATTAATCCAATTAAAGATGGTGCAGTTATTCCTATCTTACAAATTAATGGCTTTAAGATTTCTAATCCAACTATCGTTTCTAGAATGAGTGATGAAGACTTAACTAAGTACTTTGAAGGAATGGGTTGGAAGCCATATTTTGTTTCTGCATATAAAGACGGTGAATTTAATGGTTATAAAGACCACATGGAAGTTCACCAAGAAATGGCTAAGACAATGGATGAAGTTGTTGAAGAGATTAAGGCTATTCAAAAGCATGCGCGTGAAAACAAGGATGATTCCTTAGTGAAGTGGCCAATGATTGTCTTTAGAGTACCGAAGGGGTGGACTGGGCCAAAATTTGATCTAGATGGCAATCCAATTGAAAATAGTTTCCGTGCTCACCAAATTCCAATTCCCGTTGCTCAAGATGACATGACTCATAAAGAAATGCTTACTGATTGGATGGAAAGCTATAAGCCAGAAGAATTATTCAATGAAGACGGCTCACCAAAAGATATTGTTAAGGAAAATACCTTATCAGGCGACCAAAGAATGGCTATGAATCCAGTAACCAATGGTGGTATTGATCCAAAAGTCTTAAATATGCCTGATTACCGCGACTTTGCAATTAAATTTGATAAACCTGGCTCTGTTGAAAAACAAGATATGGCTGAATGGGCAAAATATTTAGATAAGATGTCTGAATTGAACCCAACTAATTTCCGTGGTTTTGGCCCTGATGAAACTAAATCTAATCGTTTATTCCAACTTTTAGATAATCAAAAACGTCAATGGATGGAAAATATTCATACTCCAAACGATGAGAACTTGGCTCACGAAGGTCGTGTGATTGACTCACAATTGTCAGAACACCAAGATGAAGGTTGGCTTGAAGGATATGTATTAACCGGTCGTCACGGATTCTTTGCTACTTATGAAGCATTTGGCCGTGTAGTTGATTCAATGCTTACTCAACATATGAAATGGTTGAGAAAAGCTAAAGAGCAAACTTGGAGACATGATTATCCAGCTTTAAACTTAGTTGATACTTCAACTGTTTTCCAGCAAGATCACAATGGTTATACTCACCAAGATCCAGGTATGTTAACTCATTTGTATGAAAAGAATCGTCCTGATTTAATTCACGAATACTTGCCAGCAGATACTAACTCCCTTCTTGCTGTATCTGATAAGGCATTTAGAGATCGCGAATGTATCAATGTTTTAGTAACTTCTAAACAACCTCGTCCTCAGTGGTTCTCAATTGAAGAAGTTAAGAAATTAGTTGATAAAGGTCTTGGCTATGTTGACTGGGCATCAACTGATAAGGGCGCTAAGCCAGATGTTGTTTTTGCTTCAACTGGTACTGAACCAACAATTGAATCTTTAGCTGCCATTGACTTACTTCATAAGAAATTTCCAGACTTAAAGATTCGCTATATTAATGTGATTGATGTCATGAAGTTAATGTCACCAGAAAAGAATCCAAATGCAATTAGTAATGAAGAATTCAACCGTCTTTTCCCTAAAGGTACACCAGTTATCTTTGCATGGCATGGATTTAAGCCAATGATGGAATCAATTTGGTTTGATCGCGGCCGTGGTAAAGATGATGTGCATATTCATGGCTATGAAGAAAATGGTGACATTACCACTCCTTTTGATATGCGTGTCTTAAACCACATGGATCGCTATGACTTAGCAAAAGATGTAGTAGAAAGTATTCCTGAGCTAAATGAAAAGAATGCGGATTTCATTGATGAGATGGATAGCTTGCTTGCTAAACACCATCAATATATCCGTGATAACGGTAAAGATATGCCTGAAGTTACTGAATGGCAATGGAATGGCTTAAAATAAATATATTATTTTTTAAAGATCGGATTAATTTCCGGTCTTTTTTAATTGTAGTTATTAAAAAATCAGTGTATTGTTAGTGTGATATTTATTGTTATAATATATTGAGGAAAGTAAGTGTAATTATTAATAAATAAAAGATATTGTAGGAAGGGATGATGAGATGGATTTTAAAGATGTTTTAGCAAGTGAACATGCAACAAGAAAGTTTACTGATCAAAGAGTAAGCGAAAAAACTGTGATTAAGGTAATCGAAGAGGCTCAAAGAACACCATCATTACTAAATTCACAACCATGGCGAATTTATGTGGCTGAAGGTGAGGTTGCAAAAGCAATAAGAAAAGATCATGAGGAGAAGGTATAGAACCACATGAAGATTTTGCTTCATTGCTAAAAGTTGAGTGGGATACGTTTCCAAGTAAGAATATGGCAACGATGAGTGAAACTTTAGATTACTTTTTACGTGGTGAATCTGATGCTTTCGATCAAGCTCAAATAAAATTGTTTAACGCTCCTGTGATAGTATTTTTGACTATTCCTAAAAAATCTCCAGCTTGGTCAATTTTTGACTTAGGTGCGTTTTCACAGACATTGATGTTAGCTGCTAATAATCGTGGTTTAAGTACAATGCCAGCTCATGCTTTCGTTAAGTACCCAGATGTAATAAGAAAATATTTGGATATTCCAAAAGATGAATCAATTGGAATTGGTATTGGTTTAGGATATCCGAATAAGAAGGCAACAATCAATAATTATAAGTCTAAACGTGTACCGTTAGATGAAGTTTTAAAGATTAAAAAAGATATCTAGTTAAGAAACTCTTGAAGAAGTTAAAGTCTAGCTAATTTGTTAGATGAATTCTTTAAGAGTTTTTATTTGCTTATTTAAAATAAAATTAAAATATGGCATAATTATAAAAAATAAAGGAGAAGAAGAATGATGTTATTAGTTTCTCCTGAGCAATGGGCTAATTGGGATAAATGGTTTAATTACACATTGCCAGGCTATATTTTAATTTTAGGGATAATTTTTTTATTTGTTGGATTGATTCCATTTTTATGCGTACATAATAAAATTACTTATACTTTATTTGGGGTGACAACCGTATTTTTAGTAACTTTTCTGGGGATAGCTTATTTTAAAAATAAGGAATCAAAAGAATATGTCAAAGAAAATCACTATTTAACGGCAATGGTTAGAGAGTATGATGCTCAGATTTTTTCTAATAAATATTATGATCCAGAGGAAATCGAGATGTTTAAATATGTAGCTGATATTCAGACCCCGTCTCATTTGCCTTCCGTTTACAAAAAGATACCAGTGAAGCAAGAAGTTACCTATCTTGGTAAAAATGATTATTATGCCTTTATTAAATTAAATGATGTAGTAATGAAGTTCAGTCTGGCAGATTGTAAAAAAATTCCAGGAAGTAAAGCTTACTTTACAGGCTATCATTTTAAGATTAGAAATAAAAAGTTTTTGAAGTTAGGATTTATTGATTTAAAATATAATTTACGCGATAAAGTAGAACTACCAGCCGATTCCTATAACAAGCAAGTTTCAAGTAATATTGAAGAAAATTATAATCATCCCGGATTAGTTGCAAACTGGATCCCTGATTCAGCAAAATAATGCTAAAATAGAGATGTAATTATTTAATATATAAAAAAGGTGAAGATCACTTGTCTACAAGTACTATAACTACTAATTTAATTGTTATTTTCATAACGTTTTTAATTGCAATTTTCTTTGTTGTTGCTGAATTTGCTTTAGTGCAGACTAGATCGAGTCAGCTAGAAGATATGCTGGCAAACGGGCAAGGCAACCCTAAGAAACTAAAGCGTGCTCTACATATGGTTCATAATTTGAATGAGTCATTGTCTACCACTCAAGTAGGTACTACTTTAGTTGGTGTTATTTTAGGTTGGATTGGTCAAGGAACTATTGAAGAACTATTGACTGATGTGTTTAAAATGACACCTTGGTTTGGAGCAAAGACTAGCGGAGTATTAGGAGCAACTTTAGGTGTTGTATTGCTAACTTATTTAGAGGTTGTTGTAACTGAAATTGTTCCTAAGAATATTGCTATTGACATGCCCGTTAAGTGTTTAATGGCAGTTGTTACTCCTTTAGCTGCTTTCCATACGATTGTATATCCATTTGTATGGTTACTTAACCATAGTGCTAATGGATTGCTTCATTTATTAGGGATGCAGTCCGCTGATGAAGAAAGTGAAGTTTATTCACAATCTGAAATCTTACGTTTATCTCGTAACGCTGTAACTGGCGGCTCACTTGATAAAGACGATCTTTTGTACATGGAACGTGCTTTTGAATTAAATGATAAAGTTGCTAAAGATATCATGACAGACCGTACTCAACTTCAAGTTTTAAATGCGACTGATGATGTAAAAACAGCTTTAGAAAAATATATTAAAGATGGCTTTAGTCGTTTCCCAGTTGTGCGTGATAATGATAAAGATGATGTTGTAGGATACGTTTATGCTTATGATATCGTAAGTCAAGATCAGGAAAATCCTAATGTTCCGATTACTAGAATTATTAGAGCGATTATTACTGTGCCTGAATCAATGTTAATTCAAGATATTTTGAAATTAATGATTAAAAAGCACACACCAATTGTTTTAGTAGTTGATGAGTATGGTGGAACAAGTGGAATTGTAACTGATAAAGATATTTATGAAGAACTCTTCGGATCAATTAAGGATGAAATCGATGATGTTTCAGACGAATATATTGTCCGCGATGATCATGGAAATATCCATGTTTCAGGAAAGACTACTTTATATGATTTTGAACGCTACTTCCATACTAAGCTTAAGGCATTCGAAGATAGTGATATTATTACCATCGGTGGTTATATGATGGAACACTATCCTAATTTAAAACGTGGTGAGTCTGTTGATTTAGAAGGCTTTAAGTTTAAGCTAGTAAACATTGAACAAGGATTCATGCGTTGGTTCATCGTTTCTAAGATCGATCAAGCCAGTGAAAATGATGATTCAGAAAATAGCGATCAAAATGATAAAGAAAAAGATAAATAATCGGAAAAAGCACCTCAAGATAGGTGTTTTTTGTCTAATTAAATGTTATAATTCTACTATTAACAACGCATTTATAAAAGGATATAGAGGGTTAAAATGCAAAATAGTGATAATATTGACAACATTATTGATCGTGTTTTATTTAGTCAAGATGACATCGAAGAGATTTGTCAAAGACTAGGTAAGCAATTAACTGAGGATTATGCTGGTAAGTTTCCATTAGTCATTGGGGTACTAAAGGGTGCTGTATACTTTATGACTGATTTAACACGCCATATGAATGTAAAAATGCAAAATGACTTTATGGATGTTTCAAGCTACGGTGATGGCTTTGAATCAACTGGTAAAGTTAGATTAGATATTGACGTTCAAGCAGATGTTAAGGGTAGAGATGTATTACTGGTTGAAGATATTGTTGATACTGGTCATACTCTAAAATTTATGAAGGATCTATTAATTGAACGTGGCGCAAAGAGTGTAAAGTGTTGCGCACTTCTTAATAAGACAGAACGCCGTGAAGATGATGTAGTTGTAGATTACTATGGCTCAAAAGTTGAAAATGAATTTGTAGTTGGCTATGGATTAGACTACTTAAATGCATATCGTAATCTACCTTATGTTGGTGTTTTAAAACCAGAAGTTATTCAAGCAAACTTAAACCGTTAATCATTCAAAATATCTTTATCATAAAATTAAAAAGGGTTGAGACTTTCTCCTTAGCTAGTGGAAGTTTCAACCCTTTATCTATGAGCTTTATTATTGGCGATTATTCTGTTTTTTCATATAGTAATAAATAGGAAGGCCCAATAGCGTTAGACTGATACCGGTTATTGAGAGCCAAAATTCATTAATTACAGTACTGATCACAATGAATAAACCACCACCAATTGAGATGATCGGGACAATCGGATACCAAGGAACAACATAAGGACGTTCTAGTTTAGGTTCGCGGTAGCGCAAAATTACCACTGCAATTGAAATTAAGGTGGTAAAGGTCCACATGACGAAGACGAGCATGTTGGTTAAGAGATCAAAAGTCCCTAGTAGAATCATTATTAAAGATACCACGAGAATAATTAGGGCACTAAGAGTAGGTACACCTGTATTAACATTAGTGCGACTAATTTTATCAGAAAATGGTAACATCTTATTTTTGGCTAAAGTATAAGGTATTCTCATTCCCGTAAGCATAAAACCATTAATTGCGCCATAAACTGAAATTAAAATTCCAATCGTAACTAATTTACCGCCTAAACTGCCAAATAGTTTTAACGAAGCTAAATAAGCAGTATTTTGATTGCCGATAATTTCTTTAAAAGGAAGAGCAGTCAGAAAAGCGTAGTTGACCAATACATAAATTAAAGTAATAGCAGATAGACCGATGATAATAGCTCTTGATAGATTCTTCTCAGGCTTTTCAATTTCACCAGCTAAATTAGTTACGTTAATCCAGCCATCATAAGCAAATAAAGCTGCAAGTAAACCACCGCTTAAGCCTGTCCAAAAAGATGTATTATGCCCAGCGCTTAAAGGGAATAAGTTAATATCGACTTTGCTTGAATTAAAAAGACCGAAAATCACAATTAAAGCAATTGGGATGGCCTTAAGAATAGTCATGACTGATTGCATTCGGGTTGAAAATTTTGTAGAAATAAAGTTTAAGCCCATTAAAAAGATGGCGAGCAGTAGACCAATTAAAGTTGCGTATTTAGCAGGTAAGTTAAATAAAACAACAAATTGTTGCCCGAATATTACACTTAAAGCTGCAATATTGGCAGGGAAATAGACTAGCATTTGAGCCCAGCCAAATAAAAAGCCCCAAACTTTTCCATAAGTATACTCGATGTACTTGATAGAGCCGCCAGTAACTGGAAGAGCAGCTGCAATTTCAGATACGGTAAGGCCAGAAGCGATGGAAACAATACCGGCTAAAATCCAGACGAAAAGAGTTAATGAGGAAGTGCCGGTTTCATGACTAATGCTTCCTATTTTGAAAAAAACGCCCCCACCGATTACAGTTCCAACGACTGTAGCTAGGGCTTGACCAAAGCTAATTTGTCTTTTCAAGATTGTGCTTTCCTTTCGATATATCTATAACTTTTAGTAATGATATCATTTTATACTAAATCTTAATGAAAGTGGTGTAGAAAGAAGAAGTTCGTTAAAATAGCTAATGGAGGGACTGAAATGCATCGTTATCGACATAAATATACTTTCCCAAGTATTATTATTTTACTCATTTTAGCTTTTTCAGGACTAGTATGGGGATACTTTAATATGAGGCAAAATACAACTGTTCCTCGTGGCTCAAATATGAGTGTATTAGGCATTGAACTAGACCAAACAAAAGATTACATTGATTTACATAAGCTAGAAAAAAATGGTATTTCTTTTGTATATTTGAGGTCAACACAAGGAAAATCTTATTTTGACGATAATTACTTACTTATCGCGATCAAATTCAAGGAACTAACTTAAACTTTGGTACAATTATTGCTTATAGTGATGAAACGAGTAATCAAGAACAATACCAATACTTTTTGAATAAAGTTGGAACTAACACCGGAAGTTTGCCTGTTATGATTGTGCCAGCTGCTAGTCACTTGACTAAATCATATTGGAAGCGAATGGGAATTTTTGCTCAAATGATAAATAATCTTGGAAAAAGAGTAATGATAGCTGGTGACTACCGTTATCATAATTATTTTCCAGAGGGAACACGGTTCTTATATACGGGAGCAAGTTTAAAAGATAGACGACACTATGCTTTTTGGTGTTACACTCAAAATGGAAGAGTTAAAAATATAGATAATCTCGAACGGAATGTAACTATGTTTGCTTATATTGGTACTAATACGCAGTACGAGCAATTATATGGTCAGCAAGGAACACAATAGAGGAAATAAAATGTATTCAAACGCAATTACACAAGTTTTAGAAAAAGAACATAAAAATAAACCAACCTTAATTCAAGAAAGAACATATGATGCTATTCGTAATGGTGCTAGCATCGTAGGATTGGCTAAGACTGGTACCGGTAAAACTTTAGCTTATGGTTTGCCAGTAATGGAGCGAATTGCCGAAATTGGTGGTAGAGGCATTATTTTAGAACCAACCACTGAACTTGCGATCCAAACCAGAAATAATCTTTTACCTTATGCAAAATCATTAGGCTTAAAAACCATTGCATTAGTTGGAGCAGGAAATAGAAAAAGACAATTAGAACGCTTAAAAAAGGAAAAGCCGGAAATAATAATTGCTACACCAGGAAGATTTTTTGACTTTTTATCAGAGAATCGAATCAAGTATCAAGACATTAATGCTTTGGTGATTGATGAAGCGGATGATATTTTAGAATTCACAAAATTAGATTTACTGAGTTCATTAGGACAAAATTTATCTTCAACTGCTCAAATTTTACTTTTTGGAGCATCAGAGTCAGAAATAACAAAAGATGCCGAAGATTTGTTTAATCATACTTTCTTACTGATTGATGTGCGACCAGAGCAAAAATCTGAAGTTAAACATTACTTTTTACAAGTCTCAAATGAATATAAAATGCAGTTTTTGCAGCGGTTGGCAAAGTTAGATAAGTTTAAGGGTATTCTCTTTTTTGATAGTACAGAAAGTGAAATGAGATTTGCGCGAATTTTTAGTCATAGTAAGACAAAATTTGCTGTTTTAAGTAATGAAACTAGTAAGCAAAATAGAGAAAAGATTCTTAGTAATTTTAGGGCAGGTCGAATTAAGTTTTTATTTGCGACTGATTTAGCAGCTCGTGGGTTAGACTTACCTGATGTTAGCTATGTTATTAACTTTGAAATTCCGAGTGAAGTAAATACCTACTTGCATCGGAGCGGTAGAACGGGCCGAATGAATAAATCAGGAACTGTTGTCACTCTTGGGGACGATCATGACTTTAGAGACTTGAAAAAGTTACTAGCTGATACTTACCAAGTTCAAAGAGCATATTTTGCAGGCTATAGTTTAACGACTGAAAAACCAAAACGAAAAAAAGAAGAGCCAGAAACCCAAGAGAAGAAAGTAAAGGAAAGTAAGCCTAAGCATAAAAAGAAGCGTTGGCGCAATAAGAAAAATAAAGGATATCATCCTCGAAAGGATAGAAGAGAAAAATAATGTCATCTTTAGTTAAATGGCTAGAAACTTATGTTTTGCCACCTGCATCGCGTTTAGCTCAACTACGCTGGCTAGTTGCAATGCGAGATACTTTTATTTCTTTACTGCCAATTACAATGGCCGGTTCAATTGCAATGCTATTTAATAGCATAATTAGAGCAGCTAAAGTACAAATGCATTGGGATACTTTTTATTCTTTAATGCAGCCTGTAATAGCGATTGACAATATCATTTGGGAAGGTACATTTGCCCTTTTTGCGGTTTATTTTGCAATTTCTTGGGGTTATCACCTAGCTAAGACTTATGAAGTGAACCGATTTGCAGGTTCTGTCGCTTCTTTAGTTGCTTTTGCAATGAGCATTAGTGATTCTGTTAAATTGCACATTGATGGGGATGTAGTTGATATTAAAAATGCTTTTGATATCAAACAATTTTCTACAATGGGGCTATTTACAGCTATTATCTTTGGCTGTATTGGAACAGCATTATTTATTACCTTTTATAAGGCTAGAATTAGACTAAAAGTAGATAGTAGTATGCCGCATGCAGAATGGGTTGCATTTAGTACTTTGATCCCGATCCTGCTTTCTATTTTTATTGTAGGTTTTGTTAATTATGCTTTTCAAAGGCTTACAGGAACCTATTTTGGTAATTGGCTGCTTACTACTATTCAAAGACCCTTGGTTAATTTAGGACAGGGCTTTGGAGTTGTTTTATTAGTTACATTTTTGGTTCAGATCTTCTGGTTCTTTGGAATTAACGGGATAAGTGTGCTAACTCCAGTAATGGATTCTTTGTGGCTGACACCAGAAAATATTAATGTTACAGCTGTTAGAAACAGTGAGCATGTTCCTTATATTTGGGTTCGCGACTCTTTTAATGTTTTTGCATGGTTTGGTGGAGCAGGCGGAACTCTGGTATTAATTATTGCCATTTTAATGTTTTCTAAGCGTAAAGATTATCGAACAATAGCAAAGATGGCTGTAGCACCAGGAATTTTTAATATTAATGAACCTATTATTTTCGGTCTGCCAGTTGTTTTTAATCCTGTCTATTTAATTCCGTTTGTTGTAGCTCCTTTAGTAAATGTATCATTAGCTTATTGGGCTACACAGGCTGGTTTAGTTAATCCAGTTCAAATTTTTGTTCCAACTGTAATGCCGCCACTTATTGGACCGTTCTTAGCTTGCAATTATGATTGGCGTGCTATTGTACTGGCTCTCATTAATATGGTAATTGCGCTTCTTATTTGGATGCCGTTTGTTTTTGCGGCAGATAAGATTGCTAAGCACGATAATAATCAACGGAATTTCTATTTACCTCAATATTAAATTTATGATAGTGAAAAGCTAGTTTTTATGTTAAAGTAGAAACTAGTCCTGACCCCGTAGTTCATCTGGATAGAACAATGGTCTCCTAAACCGTAGAGGTGAGTTCGAATCTCACCGGGGTCATACATGAAAAAAGCATTTCTTCAATTAATGAGAAGAAATGCTTTTTTATTCATCTTAAACATATTTTAATGGGTTAATAAAAATCTCTAAAACAATCCAGAGAAAAATAATTAGTAATATTGCAATAATTCCAATTAAAACATGCTTAGTTTTTTGTGGGTAAGAGTTCCCAAAGAGGAAAACTAAGCAAAAGACTATAATGGTAATTAAAATTGCAGCTAAAGATAAAAAACTAAACATAAATTGCTCACTTTCCTTATAGTATATAAGTATAAAGTAGTTTGACAAATAGTACCAAAGAAAATTTAATTGGGGTATAGTAGAAGATACAAAATATAAGGTAAGGATAAATTATGAATAAAGTAAAAGTAATGACAGTTTTTGGTACTAGACCAGAAGCTATTAAAATGGCACCGTTAGTGTTGAAGCTAAAAAAAGATGATCGTTTTGAAGAGATAACAGTCGTAAGTGCTCAACATCGTGAAATGTTGGATCAGGTTTTAGATATTTTTAAAATTAAACCTGACTATGATTTTAATATCATGCATAAAAATCAAACATTAGAAGATATTACTTCAAAAGTAATGCTTGATATGGCTAAAGTAATAAAAAAAGAGCAACCAGACATTGTTTTGGTTCATGGGGATACAACAACTAGCTTTGCGGCTGGCTTAGCAACTTTTTATGAACAAACAAAGTTAGGCCATGTGGAGGCTGGCCTTAGAACCTGGAATAAGTATTCTCCGTTTCCAGAAGAGATGAATCGGCAAATGACTGATGATTTAACTGATTTATATTTTGCACCAACTAAATTAAGCAAACAAAACTTAATTAAAGAAAACCATCCCGCTGATAATATTTATGTGACTGGGAATACTGCCATTGATGCTTTGGAACAGACGGTTAAAGAAGATTATCATCACGATGTTCTGGATGAAATTAACCCAGATAGTAAGATTATTTTAGTTACCATGCACCGCAGAGAGAATCAAGGAGAACCGATGCGACGCGTCTTTAAAGTTATAAAACAGGTAGTTGATAGTCATAAAGACGTTGAAATTATCTATCCGGTTCATCTGTCTCCACGTGTACAAAAGGTAGCTAAAGAGGTATTAAGTGACGATCCGCGAATTCACTTGATTAAACCCCTAGATGTAGTTGATTTTCATAATTTAGCTAAAAAAAGCTACTTTATTATGACTGATTCGGGTGGAGTTCAAGAAGAAGCTCCTTCTCTAGGTAAGCCAGTATTAGTTTTACGTGATACAACTGAGCGTCCTGAAGGGGTAGCAGCTGGAACTTTAAAGCTTGTGGGAACCGAAGTAGATAAGGTTCGTGCTGAAATGATACGTTTACTTGAAGATGAAAAAGCTTATACTGAAATGGCGAATGCAAAAAATCCATATGGGGATGGAAAAGCAGCTGATCGGATTATGGATGCAATTGCTTATTATTTTGACAAGGAACATAATCAAAAACCAGTTGATTTTAACTAAAAAAGCTCCATTTTTATGGAGCTTTTTTAGTTCACTTTTTATTAAAGTAGTCTTTAAATTTTTTAGCGAATTTACCACTAGTATTAAGAAAAATTGATTTGGTAGTTAAATAGTTGAAAATACCTACTAAAATTTGATCGATTATTTTTACAAAAAATGCATTCCAATGAAGCCAAGAAATACCAACTAGCATAATTAAGTTATCCGGGACTAAACTAATGACTCGGTAAATAAAGAATAAACAGATTTGGTAAACTACTCCATGCTTTTTATCGACATTTTGAATGAATACACCATGTTTATTAAAAGAAAAAGAGGCTAAATTAGAAATAATAAATGCGATTGTGTTGGCATAAATCACAGGCATCTTCCAAATATTATGCAATAAAAGAAAGCAGGCAATATTAATAACGGCTGCTAGAAAACCGAAGATAACATAAACATAAAAATTTCGGTGTCTGGCAACGAGTTTACTCCCGAGTTTTCTTAACTGCTCTTGAGTAATCTTTTGTCCCTTTCTTTTATGATGACTTTTAGCCATTAAATGCCTCAACTATTTCTTCAGTAGCTTGATCAATTAAGGCGATGTCATCATCATCAACAGCATTTTCTATCTTAACTGGCTTTGCTGCTTCAATAGCGCCACATTTAATAAATGCTTTTTCAAAATCATCTACATTTTCACAATAGTGATCTTTATAGGTCTTGTCTCCTGAACCCATTACAGCAAATTTTTTACCGGATAGGTCAAGTGTGATTAGTTGGTCATAAAAGTCTTTTAATTCATCAGTCATCACGCCTTCGCCATATGTATAAGTAACCATCACGCAAAGGTCAGCATCAAGATAAGAGCTAGCATCTGCAAAACTGACGTCAATATTTTCTACGTCAAAACCTGCATCTTGTAAGTTTTCTTCTAAAATTTCTGCCATATCTTCATCATTACCAGTCATGCTGGCAAAGACAATTTGTGCTTTCATGCAAAAAACTTCTTTCTATAACGTTTTCTCTTATTATACTAAAGAAGTATAGAAGTTTGTAAATCTTAAGAGAAATTATTTAAGAAAAGCTTTATAATGAATGGTTGAGACTTTCTTAATAACTACAAAATCATACCTATTTAAGGTATGCTAAGAGTATATAAATTAAAAAAGGAGACTTTTTAATGATAACAATTAAATCAAAGCGCGAGTTGCAAGGGATGCAAAAATCTGGTCGCGTTTTAGCAGCTATGTTTGAAGGTTTACGTGATGTTATTAAACCTGGAATTTCAACTTGGGAAATTGAAGAATTTGCTCAAGATTTTATGAAAAAACATGGTGGTCGTCTTTCAGAACAAGGTTTTGAAGGATATAAGTATGGAACTTGTATCAGTGTAAACGATGAAATTGCTCATGCGATTCCTAGAAAAGATAAGATCCTAAAAGAGGGTGACTTAGTCAGCGTTGACGTTACTTGCAACGTTGATGGCTACGAAACTGATTCATGTACTACTTATGGTGTTGGTGAAATTTCTGCTGAAGACCAAAAATTAATGGACGTTACTAAGAAAGCAATGTACATGGGAATTGATCAAGCGGTTGTTGGAAATCGTATTGGTGATATTGGTAGCGTTATTCAAAATTATGTTGAAGATGAAAATGGCTATGGTGATGTACGTGAACTTGTAGGCCATGGTATTCAACCATCAATCCACGAAGATCCAGAAGTTCCTCACTGGGGTAAGGCAGGACATGGTCTGCGTTTACGCGAAGGAATGACTATTACAGTTGAACCAATGGTTGAAGCTGGTGGTGACTGGAGAATTGAACAAAAAACTGTATCAGATCCTAATGATGATTGGGTTTACTATGCAACTCCAGATGGTTCGAAGGCAGCTCAATTTGAACATACTTTTGCAATTACTCCAGATGGACCAAAGATCTTAACTTTGCAAAAGCCATATGATGGCTATGAAAAATATCTTCCTCACTTTTTAGATGAAGATTAATAGATAGTAAGACCATGAATTCTTTTCTCAATCAGACTAAAAACCGTATAACAGAGTTTTTTCAATTATTATCTAAATATATTAGCCAAGGCGAGATAAATCAGACTTCAATTATTATTGCTTATTATGTGCTATTAAGTATTTTTCCAATCATAATTATTATTGGAAATGTTTTACCTTTGCTTAATATCGACACTGAGCCAATTGCTCGTTATCTTGAATTGATTTTTCCATCTCAAGTTTCAAGTCTAATTATGCCAATTATCAATGCTTTATTGAAAAAACACTCCAGTAGTTTTATTTCTCTTGGTATTGTGATTGCTATTTGGTCTTTAAGTTGTTTGGTTAATTCAATTCGCTTAGCAGCAAATAAAATTTATGGCGTTGATAAAAAAGAAAAAGGTAAGTCATGGTGGAACTATTTACTTGCTAGAACGTTTACTTTTGTTCTTTCTGTGATTTTAGTAGTTGGCTTTTCAATAATAATTTTTGTTGTTACCTTTGGTAGACAGATTATGGAATTCTTGGCTCCAATTTTTAATCTATCCTTGTGGTGGGTATATAAGTTAGAAAATTATCGTTGTCCGATTATAATTTTGGTTATGGTTATTATAAATTTATATATTAACTATGTCATTCCCAACATCACTGTACAAAAGCGCATCGTATGGCCTGGAGTATGGTTTACTGTAGTGAGCTGGAGCGCCTTATCCTATTTCTTTGGTTTATATTTGAGGCAATTTGGAACGCGCTGGCAAAACTATGGAATTGTAGGTTCTTTTATAATCTTTATGTTATGGCTAAATGTAGGTTCATTTTTACTTTTGCTTGGCATTTGTCTTAATGCCACAGGGGATGAATTAAAAGGTAGAAAAATTGAATACAGTCGTAGCCCGATTTTGAGAATTTTTAGAAAAAAATAGTAAATTGTCTAAATAAGTTTCTAGAAGTTTGGTAAAATACACTAAGGAAAGCTTATTTTGTGAGGAGAATAAAATGAAAGTAAGAAAAGCAGTTATTCCAGCAGCTGGATTAGGTACTAGATTTTTACCTGCCACTAAGGCTATGCCTAAGGAAATGGTACCGATTGTTGATAAACCAACAATTCAATTTATTGTAGAAGAAGCTAAAAAATCTGGAATTGAAGATATCTTGATCGTTACTGGTAAAAACAAGCGTTCTATCGAAGATCACTTTGATGCTAACCCAGAACTAGAACAAGATTTGGAAGAAAAGGGTAAGACTGAACTTTTACACTTAACCCAATCAATTACTAACTTAGGTGTTAACCTTTACTACACTCGTCAACCACACCCAGCTGGTTTAGGGGATGCGATTTTAAGAGCTCGTAGCTTCGTTGGGGATGAACCATTTGCTGTTATGCTTGGTGACGACTTGATGGATGACAAGGTTCCACTAACTAAGCAATTGATCGATCGTTATGACAAGACTCATGCATCAACTATTGCTGTTATGCCTGTACCACACGAAGAAGTTTCTAAGTATGGTGTTATTGATCCAGATAGCGAAATTGAACCTGGTTTAATTAACGTTAAGGCCTTTGTTGAAAAGCCAGACGTTGATAAGGCACCTAGTGACTACGCAATTATTGGTCGTTACTTGTTAACTCCAGAAATTTTTGATATTTTAGCACATCAAAAACCTGGTCGTGGTGGCGAAATTCAATTAACTGACGCAATTGATACTATGAACAAGACTCAACGAGTATTCGCTCATGTATTTAATGGTGAACGTCATGATGTTGGTAACAAGGAAGGTTACCTTGAAACATCAATTGAATATGGTTTATCTCACCCTCAAATTAAAGATGATTTACGTGAGTACATTATTAACATGGCTCAAAAATTACAAAAAGAAGATAAAAACTCAAAGAAGAAATAATAAGACTTCTTTGGAACTATAAGACTGACTATTTCGTCAGTCTTATTTTTTTGTTTAAAAAGATGTAATCTTTTTGCCAAGTTCTTATAAATAGTGAGAAAATATAAATAACTATTTTTATAAGGGTAAAATGATGATTGAATATAAAAATATTTCAAAAAAATACGATGGACAAGAAATCTTAAAAGATGTTTCTTTCGCAGTGAAAAAAGGAGATATTTTTGTTTTAGTTGGACCAAGTGGGAGCGGAAAGACAACGTTGCTAAAGATGTTTAACCGGCTTATTGAACCAACAAAGGGACAAATTCTTCTAAGTGATAAACCAATAAAAGAATATAATTTGCGTAAACTAAGGGAAAAGACAGGGTATGTATTGCAAACAGCCAGTTTGTTTCCAAATTTAACTGTTGGTGAAAATATTACAATTGTGTTAGAGCAAGAAGGTGTCGATCGCAAAGAACGGCGAAAAAAACAGGAAGAGCTATTAAAATCGGTTGATTTGGATCCAAAATTGTATTGTGATCGGATGCCGAGTGAACTATCAGGTGGTGAACAACAACGAGTTGGCATTGTTCGGGCTTTAGCAGCGGATCCTGAAGTTGTTTTAATGGATGAACCTTTTTCTGCTCTTGATCCAGTTGTAAGAAAGCAACTACAAGACTTACTTATTAATTTACATGAACAATTTAATAAGACAGTAATGTTTGTAACACATGACATGCAAGAAGCTATTCGTTTAGGAAACACAATTGGAGTTTTGCATAAAGGTGTTTTAGAGCAAGTTGGCAAACCTAGAGAAATTTTAAGACATCCTGCTACAAAATTTGTACAGGAATTTTTTGCAGGAAATAGAATTAATCAAAAGCTCGACCTTGAAACTTTATTGAAGAGTGAATTGGGCGTAGATCCACGATTCTATCCTAAAGTGAATACCCTTGTTCGTTATCACGTTGATAGCGTAGAGGATTTAATTAAAGATTGTTCTAACCATCCTGATACTCTGTTTGTTGCAGAGACCAGGTTTGGTGAATTTTTAATTGAGCCAAAAAGAGTTTGGAATTTCTTTTTAAAGTGGGTGGCTGGACATGATTAAATCACTATGGCAGATGTTACTAACTGAACATGAACAAATTTGGGCTACCACGCTTGTTCATATTAAGATTTCTCTGATTGCCTTGCTGATTGCAATGGTAATTGCAATTCCGCTGGCTTTTATTTTAAAAGGTCACAAAAAGGCTGCTGAATTTACACTTCAAATAGCGGGAATTATTCAAACAATTCCTAGTTTGGCGGTTCTAGGTTTACTGCTCCCATTTGTTGGAATCGGAACTGTGCCAGCAGTCATTGCATTAGTTTTATATGCAATTATGCCAATATTTCAAAATACTTATTCGGGATTAACGGAAATACCCGAAAATCTAGAAGAAGCAGCTACTGCCTTTGGACTCACTAAATGGAAAAAGTTGCAGCGACTAGAAATTCCCATGGCTATGCCAATGATAGTAGCAGGAATTCGGATCGCTCTAGTTATGATTATTGGTACTGCCACTTTAGCTGCTTTAATTGGTGGCGGAGGCTTAGGGACTTATATATACGTTGGAATTAATTCAAACAATAATACTGAAGTCTTAATGGGAGCAATTTTATCTGCATTGCTTGCTCTAATATTTAGTGGCGTTTTGAAATTCATTTCAAAAAATAATAAACGTCTAAAAGTAGGAAGTGCACTAATTGCCTTAGCTTTAGTAATTTGGGGTGGAAGTAGCCTGTATAATCATTATGCTAAGACTTCTAAAAATGTTGCTGAACCAAAACAAACGATTACCATTGCTGGAAAAATGGGATCAGAACCAGCTATTTTGATTAATATGTATAAGGACCTAATCGAAAAGAATGACCCCAATACTAAGGTGGTTTTAAAACCTAACTTTGGTGGAACCACATTTTTATTCAAAGCTCTTCAAACCGATAAGATTGATATTTATCCTGAATTTACAGGTACAGTTTTACAAACTTTAGTCAAAACTGGTAAAAAGACCGGGAATGATCCAAATCAAGTTTATGTAGAAGCTAGAAGCGACTTAAAGAAACAATTTGATATGGAATATCTGAAGCCAATGGCTTACCAGAATGGTTATGCTTTAGCTACAACACAAAAATTTGCTAAAGACAATCACTTGACCAAGATGAGTGACTTAAACCGTGTAAATAAAAAAGTACATGCAGCCTTTGATCCAGACTTTACCTCATTAAAAGATGGCTATCCGGGCTTAAAGAAAATCTATAAGTTAGATTTTGCCTCAATTAAGAGTACTGAATCGAGCATTCGCTATCATGCTATTGCTAATAATCAAGCTAATGTTGTTGATGGCTATACAACAGATGCAGAAATTAAGAAGTATAATTTAGTGATGCTAGATGATGATAAGAAATTCTTCCCACCATATCAGGGAGCTCCCCTAATGAGGGCAAAATTTGCAGAGAGAAATCCTCAGATTGTAAAGGCTTTAAATAAATTGGCTGGTAAAATTACTACTGAAGAGATGCAGCAGATGAATTATCAAGTTAATGTTAAGCATGAGAAACCTGCTAAAGTAGCTCATGATTATTTGGTAAAACATGGATTAATTTAGAAAAGAGAAAAAATGACAAAATATACAGTAAAAAGTGAATTAACTGATACTCCTTGGCAAATTGAAAATCGAACAAAGAAAAATAAATTCATGGCTGATGAATCAGCAAGTGGTAAAAATGTTGCCCCGAATCCAGTAGAATATTTAGCTGGTGCTGTTAACTCTTGTATTTCAATTTCTGCAGGGATGATTGCAAATGTACATCATTTAGATGTAAAGAACTTTAAAGTAACAAATCAAGCAATTACTACTAAACTCGGCCATGGAAAGTCAGTTGTTAGTGAAATGTTGATTACGGTTTCTTTTGAAAGCTCTATGTCTCAAGAAGAAAAACAAGACTTTTTAGCTCATACTCTACACGTTTCAACTGTTTATCAAACAGTATCACAGAGTGTGAAAACATACGTAGAATTAGAAAATTAAGTTATCAATTTGCTCTTAGTCGCATAACGACTAAGAGCTTTTTTGATTTTTTTATGAATATAAGGCAAGATAGAAACTAATTAAGTTTGAGAGAGATTCAATTGAATAAAATAGTTCATATGAGTTAATTTTATTTACTATTGCACTTTATTATTGGAGCTTTAATTTTATGGTTAGTTAAAAATTCTATTTTGTGGGTTATGATCTGCTTATTAATATGGAATTTTGCTTTTTTATTAGTTTTTCTAATGAAAAGCAAAAATTCTTTAAATTAACATTATTATAGTTATTAAAAAATCTCGACTGCTATAATATTAGTAAATTAATAAAGAGGGGTTAATATGGATATTTATGGTGGCTATACTCCAGTGCTAGATAGTTTACTTAACCAAATGTTGGAGTACTTTAGGAAAGAAAATCAACTTCATCAGGAGAAAACCGGCGATAGCCTATATGAACACTTGATTGGCCGAGTTAAGCGGCCAGAAAGTATGATTGAAAAATGTCAACGAAAAGAATTGCCGGTAACCCCAAAATCAGCTCTAAAAGAAAATCGAGATAGTGTAGGAATTCGTGTGGTTTGCAATTTTATTGATGACATTTATACCTGTATCGATTTAATTAAGGAATGGGACGATGTAGAGATCGTCAAGCAAAAAGATTACATTACAAATGCTAAACCAAATGGGTATCGTTCTTATCATATGATTTTAGATGTTGAAAGGACCGAAGAAGATATTGTGGGAAATACTCCGGGTCACTACTATGTTGAAGTACAACTTAGAACTATAGCAATGGATACTTGGGCTAGTTTAGAGCATGAAATGAAGTATAAGCACAAGATAAAGAATCCCGAAATGATTGGTAAAGAGTTGAAGCGAGTGGCTGATGAATTAGCTTCTTGTGATGTAAGTATGCAGACTTTGCGCCATTTAATTAGAGAGGAAGATTAACTTAATGAAAATTTTGCTTGCAGAAGATGAAGAACAGTTATCTCGTGTTTTGGTAGCCGCAATGCAGAGTGTTAATTATGAGGTGGATCCTGTTTTTAATGGACGGGATGCAGTTGAACTTGCTAGGAAGAATTCATATGACGTTATCATCTTAGATATTATGATGCCAGTCATGGATGGAATTACTGCTCTAAAGGAGATTCGCAAGAGTGGCGATAAGACTTATGTTTTAATGTTAACCGCAAAAGCAGAAGTTGATGATCGAGTAACTGGTTTAGATAGCGGAGCTGATGATTATTTAACTAAGCCATTCTCACTGAAAGATTTGCTAGCACGTTTACGTTCAAAAGAGCGACGAGACGATCAATATACACCTAATGAGGTTGAAGTAGGAGACCTGGCTTTAAATGTTGCTGAACAAGAACTAGTCAGTCATAATTCGATTCGTTTAGGAAGTAAAGAGACTCAACTTTTGAATTATTTGATGCTTAATGAAGGAAAAGAATTTTCAACTTCAGATTTATTAGCGCATGTTTGGAAAGATGATGATGAAGCTAGTGAAGAAGTCGTTTGGATTTATATTTCTTATCTAAGACAAAAGTTGCAGTCGATTCAGAGCTCAGTTCAGATTGTTGGTGAAAAAGGTGGTAGTTTTTCCTTAATTAGGTAGGTGAGCTAAAATGATCCAAAAGTTTCGGTGGAAATTTATTGGAATGTCGATTATGGCGTTGTTTATAGTACTCGTCATCACCTTAGGTGCTTTATTGGGAGTTAGCTATACTCAAAGTCATAATGAGGTGGATCGAGTTTTAACGGCCTTGGTGAACAATCAAGGACAATTAACTCCGCGGAATGCTAAGCCAGTCTTTGGTAATCAGAAAGATCCGATCAATAAGAATTTTTTAGCAGGTGAATATAATCCGGAGGCAGTTTTTCAATATCGTTATTTCACTGTTGCCGAGACTCCGCAGAGTAATCCGCGGATAGTAAATGATGACAATGTTTATGATGTTGGACGAGCTGAAATTCTTAGTACAAGTAAGAGAATTTTTAAGGATAAGACAACAGACGGCGTAGTGACAATTGGTAATAATCAGTATGCTTACCGTGTTGGGAAAAATCAGACTGGTCGTAAGTTTATTGTTTATTTAAATGAATCGCTGATTTATCATCGTTTTTCTCTCCTAGTTAGGGTATCGATTGTTTTAGGAATTGGGTCTTTGATTGTTTTTGCCTTGGTATTGATTTTGGTTTCTAAAAAGGCGATCGGTCCAATTATTACAACATATCGTAAACAACGTGAGTTTATTACCAATGCTGGCCATGAATTAAAAACTCCTTTGGCCATTATTGCTGCTAATACCGAAATGGAAGAGATGTTAGGCAATAATTCTGAATGGAATAAAAGCACCAAGGAACAAGTTGATCGATTAACAAGGTTAATTAACCGATTAATTGCACTAGCTCGAACTGGCGAAACTGGTGAAGTAATCCTAAATAAAGTGAATTTTTCTGAAATTGTTAAAAAGAATGTCAATAGCTTTAAGTCTGTAATGCAAAAAAATAATCTTAAATATAGTGGAATGATTATGCCAGATTTATATGTTAAGGCAGAGAAAAATGTTTTAAGTGAACTGATTAACATCTTACTAGACAATGCACGTAAATATTGCGATAAAGATGGGAAAGTGCAGGTAACCTTAACTAAAGGAAAGCTGGGAACAAATGCCATCTTAAAGGTTGCTAATACTTATAAAGAAGGAAAAGGAAAAGATTATTCGCATTTCTTTGAGCGCTTCTATCGAGAAGATGAATCACACAATTCGAAGCAATCAGGATTTGGAATTGGATTAGCAATGGCACAAGAGATTGTTCACACATTTCATGGGAAAATTCATGTTAGTCATAAAGATGATATGATTATCTTTACAGTAATTTTGAAATTAGCAAAATAAGAAAAGCAGTTAGTTTTCGTTTTTTGAAGACTAGCTGCTTTTTGCATACTGTAAATTTTAAAATATTATTTAAAATAATATCCAATACATTGTTGAACTTGATGTTTCCATATGGTCTCACTCCTTTCTTTAACTAGAAGTTAAGCCTTAGTATCATCAACTAATTACATCTCATGAAAAATCAATTGTGTCTTATCTAAATCAATAGTATAAGTTTCTTCTTCTAATGGACGCTTGGTCATTCCTTGATCAGTTGAGTAGATAATTAAACCTAATCGTGCACCAGCTGGTAAGCGATAGAAGGTAGGCTGCAATTCAAACTCTAAGTCATAGAATTTACCAGGTTCAACTTTTTCGGCATGTTTCATGTCTGCATAGTTTTGAACATTCATGTGACTTTTAGTAATTAATTTGGCCTTGGTTTCTTTATCAGGAACGAATTCCTTCATTACTTCGGTGCCGAAACGGTAGCCTAATTCTTGAATTTGATCGTTAAATGACTTAGGAATTGGGGTAAGGCGTTTTCTAGTCCCTAGATCAACTAAAGCTACAGAAATTTGGCCTTTAGGAAGAGAGGTAGAAACACTCATTTTAATCTTAGGACGACCAACTACTGTAACAGTATGAATGAATTCATCAGTTACAAAGCGCAATTGTTGATCAAGCCATTTTTCTTCTCCAGAAATGAAGTCGTACTGCCATTTTCCTTCAGAAATTTTAGCTTCTTTAAAGATTTTTCCACCTTGGTCTGTAAATGAAACTTTATCATTATCTTCTCCGCCATCTTTTAAGAGGCTGCCACTCTTATCTGGGAAGTAAATTTCTTTTTTACCTAATTCATTATTCCAAGTTGGTTCTTCATGCCAGATATCTGGTTGTAGATTATCTTGAATCATTACATCTTCCCATTGCTTGTAAGCATTATTTTTAATGTCTAACAATTCATGACAGAACCAGAGGTTCATTAAATCAGAAAAGTCAATGGAAAGAAGATTATTCATGTTGTAGTGCGGACCTTGGTGTAAGAATAGTTTATGTGCGATTGGTAATTTAGAAACTTTTTGCCAAATTTTATAAACATTCTTAGGCTTAACATTCCAATCATTAAGGCCATGAACTGAAATCCAAGAACATTTAATATTATCAGTGTGGTGACGATAATTTCTAGCTTCCCAGAAATCAGAATATTGGCCAGTTTCACGGTCTGATTTTTCTAAAAGACGCTTTTGCATTGCATCGTATTTAGGTTTGATTTTTAGATAGTCACCTGCATCCCAAAGATTAGACTGACAAGTTTCAGCTAGCATATCTAAGTCTTCTCCTTGGCAAGCCTCTGGAGCAATGACTAAGCCATGCTCGCGGTAGTAATCATACCAAGAAGAAATTGCAGCTTCAGAAACTACAGTTTTAAGTCCCTTCACCCCTGTAGTAGCAATTGCAATTTGAAGAGTACCAAGGTATGAACGACCAGTCATTCCGATATTCCCATTACACCAGGAAGCTTTTGTCTCATGCTTTCTAGTTCTGTCAGTATAGGCAATACGATCACCATGGAGCCATTCAATAATTTCTTTAGCACTTTCAGTTTCTTCTGGTGCACCAGTAATTCTTAAACCGTCGGAACCATGTGTTCCAATGGCACCAGCATAAACATTTGCAAATCCGCGTGCTAATAAATATTCATTTAGCGAATAGGCTGCTTTATGTACAGCTTCTTCTGTAGCGGCTTGATCTTCACTAGCGGGCTTTTGAGCTTTAGCAGTAGGCATTGCCTCATACTTAGGGTAAGTACTCTTAGTAGCATCTTCTAGGTTGATATCTACATTGTGGTTTCGTTTTTCATTAGCAATAATTCCGCCAAAGTATGGATCTGCTGTATAGAGAGCAGGGAACTTAAAGTTGTTTGATTGATAAGGACGAAAGACTGTGACTTGAAGTAAATCAGGTTTGCCATCTTCATCAGTATCAAGATCACTTTCAACATAAACCACTTCACGAATAACCTTACTCATATCAAAAACTGGGAGTGACTTACCATTAAAGTACATAAATTTATTATTACCATAAAACTGGGTGAAGTAACCTTTACCAGCCATATTATCAATGAAAGTTTGGCCATTTTTAGCTCGAGTGTTAAGTAGGCGGTAGAAGACTTTAACTAATTCATTACGGTCAATTTCTTCTTGATCAGTATAAGGAAGGGCATTAGCCTTCATCCGAGCTAGTGGGTCATTTAAGTCATAATCGTAGCCAACATGATAGCCGAGTAATTGTAGGGCAACATTATAAAATTGGTTACGTAAAATTGAATTAGGATTTTCAGCTAAAAAATCTTTTAGATTTTTATGATCACTAACTGCAAATTCTGCTAATTTAGCTTCTTTTGCACCATAAGTTTTGGCTTCGGCAACGGAGTTTTCAACTAGTGTTGCTAAAAGGCCGGAAAAACTATTTTCTTTCCAATCATTAGGTAAGAAGTTAATAGATTGTAGTTCTTTAACCATTTGGTCAAAGTCTGTTTTTAGATAACCATATTGATTATATTTCATTATAAAAAGCACTCCTTTTTTGTCTTTTCTCTTAATTTTTATTTTACTAGTTTTAATTGAATAAAAGAAGAATGAAACAATATTTTAAATTATGTAGGATAGCCTAAATTATTTTTAATTTAATCCAAAAACTGGTAAGTAAGATTTTAATTTCTTATAATAAATAGTTGAGAAGTTAAAATATTGGAGGTCAAAATATGACAGAAGTAAAACGCTTTTATGAAACTTTTCATCCGGAACACTATGATATCTATTTAGATATTAGTCGTGAAAAGAAGAGATTTCATGGTAAGACTGTTGTAATCGGTGAAGCACAAGAAGAATTAGTCAAGCTAAATCAAAAGTACTTAAAGATTACCTCTGTTAGAGTAGATCAAAAGAAGGCTGACTTTAATTACAACGATAAAGATGAAGTAATTAATATTGAAGCTGGAAAAGTAGGTAAGATGAAAATTGAAGTTGACTTCGAAGGTAAGTTGACTGATACAATGATGGGAATCTATCCTTCTTACTACGAAGTTGATGGTGAAAAGAAGCAATTAATTGGTACACAATTTGAAACCACCTTTGCTCGTCAAGCCTTCCCATGTGTTGATGAACCAGAAGCAAAAGCTACTTTTGCACTTGCAATTAAGTTTGATGAAAAACCTGGTGAAAGTATTATTTCTAACCAACCAGAAGAGAAGTTTAAAGATGGTGTTCACTACTTTAAACCAACTCTACGTATGTCTAGTTATTTAGTTGCTTTTGTCTTCGGTGATATGCAAAGAAAATTGACTAAGACAAAATCTGGCGTTGAAATTGGTGTTTTTGCTACAAGAGCTCACCAAGCAAAAGAATTAGATTTTGCCTTAGATATTGCTAAGCGTTCAATTGAATTCTTTGAAGATTTCTATGAAACTCCATATCCATTAGAGCATTCATATCAAGTAGCACTTCCTGACTTTTCAGCTGGTGCGATGGAAAACTGGGGCTGTGTAACTTATCGTGAAGCATACTTATTACTTGATCCTGACAACACTTCATTAGAAATGAAGCAATTAGTTGCTACAGTTATTGCTCATGAATTAGCTCACCAATGGTTCGGAGACTTAGTAACTATGAAGTGGTGGGATAATCTATGGCTTAACGAAAGTTTTGCTAATATGATGGAATATGTAGCTATTGATGCCTTGGAACCAAATTGGAAGATTTGGGAAATGTTCCAAACTTCAGAAGTTCCAGCAGCTCTCCAAAGGGATGCAACAGATGGTGTTCAATCTGTTCATGTTATGGTTAACGATCCAGCTGAAATTGATGCCTTATTTGACTCAGCCATTGTTTATGCAAAGGGATCAAGAATGTTAGTAATGGTTCGTGCCTTACTAGGAGATGAAGCTCTTCGTGAAGGTTTGAAGAACTACTTTGCTGCTCATAAATATGGTAATGCAACTGGGGATGATTTATGGAAGGCACTTGGAGAAGCAAGTGGCTTAGACATTGGTGCGATTATGCATTCTTGGCTTGAACAACCAGGTTACCCAGTAGTAAACGCAAAAGTTGAAGATGGTAAGTTAGTTTTAACTCAAAAACAATTCTTTATCGGTGAAGGTAAGGAAGTAGGACGTAAGTGGCAAATTCCACTAAATTCAAACTATGCTGCTGTTCCAAAGATTATGAAGGATGAAAAATTAGTTGTTGGTGACTATGCTGATTTAATTGCTGACAACGGTGTTCCATTCCGTTTAAATGTAGGCAACAATTCAGACTTTATTGTTAAATATGATAAGACCTTACTTGATGATATTTTGAACCACATTGATGAATTAGATGCGGTTGATAAATTACAGTTACTACAAGACTTCAGATTATTAGCAGAAGGCGGTCATATGTCTTATGCAGACATTGTTCCACTTCTTCCTAAATTTGCAGATTCTACTTCACCAATTGTAAACAATGCTTTATACAGAATTATGACTACTTTACGTAATTTTGTAACTCCAGATTCTAAGGAAGAAAAGGATCTAAAGAAGCTTTATAATTTACTTTCTGAAAAACAAGTTAAGCGTCTAGGATTACTTCCAAAAGCTGGTGAATCTAATGATGATAATTTAACTAGACCATATGTTGTTGCAGCTTCCTTATATGCTGGTAATGATGAGACAATTAACGGTCTGCACACTATTTATTCAGAAAATTCGGATAACTTAGAGGGTATTTCCGCTGATATTAGAAGTGCTGTTTTGGTTAACGAGGTTAAGAACTTTGGTAACATGACTTTATTTGATAAACTTCTTAAGAAGTATCAAGAAACTTCTGACGCAAGTTTGAAGCAAGACTTGTGTGCTGGTATTACTTCAACTAAAATGCCTGAAATCATTGATGCAATTGTTGATGACTTTGAAAATTCCGAAATTATTAAGCCACAAGACTTACGTGCATGGTACCGTAATGTTTTAGCTAATCCATTTGGTCAAGAACAAGCTTGGAACTGGATTAGATTAGAATGGGCATGGCTTGAAGCAACTGTAGGTGGAGATATGGAATTTGCAACCTTTATTACTGTAACTGCAAATATTTTCCATACTGAAGAAAGATTGAATCAATTCAAAGACTTCTTTGAACCAAAGATCAATACTCCAGGCTTAACTCGTGAAATCAAGATGGATACTAAGGTAATTGAAACTAAGGTTAACTTAGTTAAGAAAGAACAGTCTGCTGTTAACACTGCAATTGCTAAAGCTGTTGACTAAAATTTGAAAAATAAATAATTAAAAGGTGCGCTTTCGGTTTTGAAAGCGCATTTTTGATATAATTGAAAAGATAGAGGTGAGAGGATTTGGTAAAAACAATATTTTTTGATGTGGACGGGACATTAGTTTCTCATAAAACCGATAGCGTTCCAGAAAGTACTAGGAAGGCACTTAAGCTTTTACATGAAAATGGCTATAAATTAGTGCTAGCTACAGGCCGTGATATGAGTCAATTGAAAAAATTACCAGTCAAGGATTTGAAATTTGATGGTTATTTGACGATGAATGGTCAACTTTGTTTAGATGGAGATGGAAAAGAAATTTTTGGTAATCCAATTGATGAGAAGGATACTGAAAAAATGGTCCAATTAATTAAAGAAAAAACTGTTCCAATTACTACGATTGGTAAAGAGGGTCCGTATATTAATTTTGTAACTGATGAGGTGGTAGCTGCTCAAAAAGCTGTTTCAAGTAAGGTTGCACCCGTTGGTGAATATCACGGAGAAAAGGTCTATCAATTTATTGCATATGGAGATCGAGAAAAATTAAAGAATTTAGTGAATGATTTGCCTAATTGTAAATTAAGTTGGTGGAATGAATATGTAGTAGATATCATCTCAAAAGACGGTGGTAAATTAGCTGGTATTGAAAAGTATCTAGAACTACAAGGTCAAACTTTAGCAGATGCAATGGCTTTTGGTGATGGCGAAAATGATCTAGAAATGTTAAAAGCTGTTAAAATTGGAGTTGCAATGGGGAATGGCGAAGAGCAAGTAAAGCGCATTGCAGACTATGTAACTACTGATATTGACGCAGACGGCATCTTTAATGCAGGTAAGCATTATAAGTTAATTTAGAGGAATAGGAATGGCAAATATCAGCTGCTATTCCTTATTTTTATATCCTTAAAGGTGGGGTAGATAAAAAAATTTAAATTAAAATCAAAAAAATTCAAAAAAGTAATTGACATATAAGTTCCTTTTCCCTATACTAGAATATGTTCTGTTAAGGAATTGGTTTGGTAGCTCAGCTGGATAGAGCAACGGTCTTCTAAACCGTGGGTCGTGAGTTCGAATCTCACCCAAATCACTGATATGACGCTCCGTATGGGGCGTCTTTTTTTTGTGCAATTTTTTATTTGACCCCCAAGCTAATTTATTTGTTACTTTCTTTAAGTTGATGGAATTATTTTTAAAAGAACTATATCAATGATTTTGCAATAAGCTTTAAATATACTACATTTAAACTACAGCAAAGAGATACAAGGAATTCTAAAAAAGTATTACCGTTTTCTACAAAAAGTAATACTTTTTTGACCATTTAGTGCAATTTGTGCTATCGGGCTTTCGTTTATGACGTAATTTTTCTAATAATTGAACTTTTAATATTCTCAATTACTCATCAATAAATTAATTTTAAGTAGATTTTATGGTGCAATTTTAATTTTACTTTTATTAAAAGCGTTGATTTATTTTAATTTTATATTTATTATTTAAATTAAAATTTAATAAATCAAGGAGTGTATATGGAATTATTAAAATATTTTAGAAAATTAAAATGGGAATTCCTGTTTGTGGTATTTCTAATAGTTGTTAATGCAGGTTTTCTAACTTTAGCCGGTATCTCTAGCGCAAATGCCTTGAGTGCTGTTGCAAAATTTAGAGCAAATGAATTCTTTATGTGGGTTGCAGTAATGGGATTAGCCTACATTGTTTACGCAATAGTAAATTGTTTGGTTAATATTGAACAAGCTAGATTCTCACAAAATGTAGATAAGTTAATTAGAAAAGATATCGCTACTGAATTATCAAGATCTAATTACGCGACTTTTCATAAGCACACTGTCTCCACCTATAGTTCATGGCTCACCAATGATATAACTACGATTAATAATTTTGGTATCGCTGATTTTCTAATGATTGTCAGGCAAGTGTTTGAAATAATCTTTGGCATGTTAACACTAGCCTACTTCAATTTCAGTCTAGTAATTACTGTGGTGGTTTTGACAATTATTATGGGTATCGTTCCAAATCTATTCTCAAAAATATTGGCTAAAAAATCCTTGGAATATACCCATGCTAATGAACGTTTAGTAAACACAATAAATGATATATTAAATGGATTTAATACTCTTTTTCTTGCTAATTTACCCCAAACTATCATAAAGAAAATAAATAAATCTTCAGATAATGTAAAAAAATATACCGTACAATATGCTAAAACAGCTGGGATTACACAGGCTATTACAAATGGGTTGGCATTTATTAGTCAGGTGATTATTTTGGGACAAACCGGTTGGCTAATATTGCATAATTTGACTCCGGTAGGAACCATTAGCGGTGCCCAGTTCTTTGCTGGCACTATATTTGCAGAGTTAAGTGGTATTAGTTTTAATTGGCAAGAGTTCAAATCAGTTAAACCGATTATCCAGAAATTCAAATCAGGGTTTGATAAGAAGGATAATGAGCAAATATTTAAAAATGTAGAATTAGGTAATATAAAACTTGATAATATTTCATACAAATATTCTAAAAACGAAAAACCTCTATTCCAAAATTTAAATTTAGATTTCCAGCTTAATAATAAATACATCTTGGTAGGTGATTCAGCTGCCGGTAAGTCCACCATTCTTAATTTAGTTGCGGGACTACTAAGAAATAATAGTGGTGATATAAAAATGAATGATATAAGCTATTCAGCAATTTCAGACAATGACTTACATGAAAAAATATCATATTTACAGCAAGATCCTTATATCTTTTCAGCTTCTTTAAAGTGGAACTTGACTCTAGGCAAAAATATACCTGATGCTAAAATAAATAACGTTATTCATGAATGTGGTCTTGAAGATATGGTCGCTAAACTTCCCAATGGCTTGGATACTGTATTGAGTGATCAGGGAAAGCAATTATCAGGTGGACAGAAGCAACGTATTTCATTTGCTAGAGAAATTCTGCGAGATAAACCTATTTATTTATTAGATGAAGCAACTTCTGCATTAGATAAGTCTGCTAGTGTTAAACTTGAAAAGGCAATTTTATCAAAGAAGAATACAACGGTTATAATGGTAACTCATCATCTAAGAGAAGAAATAAAACAATTGGCTAATGAAGTGATTAATTTAAATGAGGTGAAAGAGTAGCGTATTTCATTTGATGAATAAAGATGAAATGGATTGCAAAGAAAAATGTAAGCTTTTCTATATATTTTTTATGAGCACCAAATCACTGATATGACCCTCCATATGGAGCGTCTTTTTTGTGCAATTTTTTATCTTTTGATATAGACCAATTGTAGATAAAACATCTTGACCAATTTATTTAATAGGGTTATTATTGCTAGTATAACAGCAAAATAAATATAGTCCATTTAACTTAAATGAACTATACCAAAGGAGAAAACTTATGTGTGGAATTGTTGGTGTTGTTGGAAAACCTGCAAGAGATATTATTTTAAATGGCTTAACTAACTTAGAATATCGTGGTTACGATTCTGCAGGTATATATTTAAATGACTTAAATGGAAACGAATATTTAACAAAAGCAGTCGGTAGAATTTCTAACTTAAAAGAAAAACTAACTCCTGATGAACAAGGATTAGTAGGAATTGGTCATACTCGTTGGGCTACACATGGTAAGCCAACAGTGGATAATGCTCACCCTCACTTTGATGAAACTAAGCGTTTTTACCTAGTTCATAATGGGGTTATTGAAAATTATGCCGAATTAAAAGAAAAATACTTACAAGGGGTAAAGTTCCACTCTAATACTGATACTGAAGTGGTTGTCCAATTAATTAGTAAGATTGCTCGTGAGAAGAATTTAGATGGTTTTTCTGCGTTTAAAGAAGCTTTGAAATTAGTCAAAGGTTCATATGCTTTCCTTTTAGTTGATGATACTGAACCAGAGCATGTTTTTATTGCTAAAAACAAGTCACCAATGATGTTAGGGCTTGGCGATGGTTTCAATATTATTGCTTCTGATGCAATTTCTGTTTTAGATCAAACCAAAACTTTTGTTGATTTACAAGATGGTGATGTTGGTGACATTACTAAAGATTCTTACACAATCGAAACTGTTGATGGTAAAAAGGTTGAACGTAAGCCCCATGTATTAGATATTGATCCTAATGCAGCCTCAAAGGGAACTTACGAATTTTACATGCTCAAAGAAATTGATGAACAACCAAGCGTAATGCGTAAAATTTCTCAAACTTATTTTGATGAAAATGATGATGTTAAGGTTGATCCAAAAATTATTGATTCTATTTCAAAAGCAGATCGTATTTATATTTACGCTGCTGGGACTAGTTATCATGCTGGTTTAGTTGGTAAGACAATGTTAGAGCATTATACTGGAATCCCAACTGAAGTTGGTTTGGCCTCAGAAGCTGGTTATCACTTCCCAATGATGAGTAAGAATCCATTCTTTATTTTCTTAACTCAGTCAGGAGAAACCGCTGATTCTCGTGTTGTTTTGAAAGAAGTTAATAAGCGTAATATCCCAAGTTTAACAATCACTAATGTAGAAGGTTCAACTTTATCAAGAGAAGCAGACTACACTATGCTCTTAGAAGCTGGTCCTGAAATTGCAGTTGCATCTACTAAGGCATACACTGCCCAAATTGCTGTTCAAGCAGTTCTGGCTAAGGCGTTGGGCGAAGCACTTAATAAAGCAGAAGCTAAAGATTGGAATTTAAAGCATGATTTAGCTATTGCAGCAGAAGGGATGCAGCAACTTGTTGACAGTAAAGAAAGTTTGAAAGAGATTGCTGATAAATACCTAATTAAGTCTCGAAATGCTTTCTACATTGGACGCGGAATTGATTATGCAGTAGCCTTAGAAGGAGCATTAAAACTTAAAGAAGTTTCATATATTCAAACTGAAGGATTTGCAGCAGCTGAATTAAAGCATGGTACTATTTCTCTTATCGAAAAAGATACCCCAGTAATTGCCTTAATTAATGATCCTGCAACAGCTGATTTAACGCGCGGAAATATTCAAGAAGTTGTTTCTAGAGGTGCTAACGTTGTTACTATTGCTGGTAAAGACTTTGCTAGAGAAGGGGACAATGTAGTTTTACCAGAAATTAACTATTATATGTCTGCTCTATTAACTGTTGTGCCGGCTCAACTTCTTGCATATTATGCATCAAAAGATAAGGGCCTTGATGTAGATAAGCCACGTAACTTGGCTAAGAGTGTTACAGTTGAATAATAGAATTTAGATTAATTATTAAAATAGAGAATTAGTAATTCTAAAGGTGCTAATTCTCTATTTTTTTATGTAATTCTTTAGTGAAAAATCCAATTTTGATTTAAAATATATAAATATAGTAAGGTAAAAATGAACGAGGGCAATTATGTTATCAAAAATATCAATTTTACTTACAAATCATCATTTAACCTTAAAGGATATTTCACAAAGTAATTCTTTAATGGAAAAAGATTTAGAAGATGCACTTAATGAGAATCCAGATAATTGGTCAAGTGCAATTTTATCGGCATTATCGTCATCTTTAAATATGCGACCAGGAGATTTACTGGAATTACTTGATCCAGTTTATTCTTTGAAAATTAATGACACTAATCAAATGATTCAAGGCATTTATATTGAAGATCCAGAAATGTATGAACAAATTAGATTTGTTGTAGAAAGTGAACACTTAGAGGGTTGGCAACCAGATGAAGAGGATATTTTAATGCTACTTGATGAGGCGATTAATCCATCTAAGGAGATTAAAAGTGAAATTGATCGGATTTGGGGTGAAGAAAATGAATGAGGCCGAAAAGGATTCTGAATGGTATCGTCAAAAATTTCTTTACCCAAATGGTACGCTTAAAAATAAGCTCAATATTACTGATGCGGCAGAATTAGCACAAAAAGAATACTTAGGCTCAGGAATTCGGGCCGTGGCTTTTTTGAGAAAGAATAAGAAAATCACTAGTGTTGAAGATTTGAAAAAAATTCATAAAATTATGTTTGGTTGGCTTTACGATTGGGCTGGTCAAATTAGAGATTATGAATTAGTTAAAGGAGAGACAGAGTTTTTAGAGTATTCTCGTATTAATTTTGGAATTGAAGAAATAGACGAAAAGATACAACAATTGTCTTCTAAAAAAGAACTTGCAAATGTTGACTATGCTTTTTTACTGGATAGATTAAATTATCTTCATCCCTTTAGAGAGGGAAATGGGAGAAGCAGTAAATTATTTTTACAAGCTTTTGCTGCCAATCATGGTCAAGTGATTGATTATCCACGTTCAAACAAAGACCTGATTATTGCCCAAAATAATGCAGATATTGATCAAATTGCTAGTCTAATTAGAGTTAATGCTAAAGCAAAGAAAGTTGCTCATTAGATAACTTGAACCGATATTTGTTATATTAAAGATTTGGATTTAACAATGGAAGAAAAATGGACTAAGATATAGATGACTGATCCGAAAACTTCTCCTTTAAGAAGTGTAACAATTTATTTTTCTTCATTAAGATCATGTTGAGCTACAATCAGAAATGATTGTAGCTTTTTTGTTTTGTTTATAAATTGGGTCTTAAAAATAGTAAATAATGAGCATATTAATTTATTATAAAACGCTATCAAGAGATAATTATTAATAATATTAAACTGAAAGGGATGAGCAGTATGAAAAAGGCATTGAATCCTCGGATAATTGTTTCTTTGACAAGCTATGGGGATAGGTTGAATACACTATCTATTTGCCTTAAAAGTTTGCTTAATCAGACTAAAAAAGCCGATAAAATTTTAGTTTATCTGACTGATGATATTAAAGAAAGTCATCTTCCATCATCTCTTATTGAATTACGCGATAGGGGAATTGAATATCGCTTTGTTCCCTTAGATCTAAAACCGCATAAAAAATATTACTATGCTATGCAAGAGTTTCCTGACGATATTATTGTTACAGTAGATGATGATGTTATTTACTACAAAGAAATGCTATCAGAATTATATAAAACGTACTTAAAATTTCCGAAATGTATTGTCACGGGAAGAGCCCATGAAATAACTTTTAATGATGATGGATCGATTAAAGCATATGATGATTGGAATTGGTGCAGTCAAAAGTATGAACAGCCATCGATGAAATTATTAGCTACGGGGGCTGGCAGTGTTTTATACCCACCTCATCTATTAGATGAAAAGCTATTATTTAATTTAGATTATATTAAGCACTACATTACAGTAGATGATTTATGGTTAAAATTAGTCGAAGTATTATCAAATGTACCAACGGTAGTATGTAGTTTAAAAATAGAAAAAATGCGTGAAGGAATTACTGATACACAAGCGCAGGGCTTGTTTAATAAGAATGTTGGTAAAAATGAAAATGATCTTTATTTAAAAGACTTAGATAAAGAATTTTCCTTAGCAAGTAAAATTCTTGCCTATGAAAATGGAAAAGGAAAGTAAAAAAGAAACGTCCGTATAGACGTTTCTTTTTTAGGATATAGATAAAAATTAATGAAGGGCTGCAGCTCTTTGGGCCTGCATTTTTTCTTCTAGTTGCTTTTGTAATTTTTTCATATCTTTAGTTGAAATTACTTTCCAGCTTGATGGAATGGTAAAAATATATTTTCTCTGTTTGAGTTCATTATTATGACTAAAGACTCCGAACATAATTCGACTAAAATTATCTCGGTAAACATATCGAGTGGTTTCTATTTGAAGATTGGCTTGCGCACTATGTTTAATTTCGGTCGATACCTTATCAAGTTTAATAGCATTCGGCTTCTTTTGTTCATTGTTAGTTTTATATAAGTATACTTTTTCTGTACCATTACCTAGAGGTTGATAAAGTAGAAGGGGAAGATTAGGAGTAGCACTTGAGACTAGACTTTGTTTGCTTATTTGCGTCTCAGTCTTCATTCCCCAGTGATTATAGTCATGTGCAACGATCCCCAGAATGCAAAGCGATGTAACAATTAAGGAAAGCCAGGAGATTATAGTATGTCCTTTACCAGGGATGACGTTGAAGTAAATAAATAAAATTGCGGCTAAGATTAAAATTACAATTATCATTATCCATTCACCTCTTCTTGATTTTCACGGGCACGGTTACCTTTCTTGAGGAAGAAGGCAAGAACCAAAGCAATTAATGCAAAGACAATGCTCATGGCAAAGGAAGCATGGAATCCATCTAAAGTAGCATTAATAGCTTGATTTTTATATTGAAGTGGTAAAGTTTTCAGTAATTCTTTACTTGGCATGTTGTTGTTAGTCGCAGTAGTTAAGACAGAGACTAAAATGGCAGTACCAATTGAACTTAAAACTTGTCTAAATGTATTGTTTACTGCAGTTCCGTGTGAAATCTTGTCTAAAGGCAATGAGTTCATCCCAGAAGTAGTAACATTCATCATAACTAAGGCTACTCCGACCATTCTGATTGCGTATAAAACGATAATCATGGTATAGGAACTTTGCTCAGTCAAAAATACAAATGGGATTGTACCTAATGTTAAAAGGGTCATTCCCGTAATGGCCATCTTGCGGGCACCATATTTATCGAATAAACGTCCCGTAATTGGTGACATAATTCCAATCATTAGAGCACCTGGCAAAAGCATTAAACCTGAATGAAATGCAGATACTCCCCGTAAGTTTTGAATATATAAAGGTAGCACCATCTCGATACCAACCATGGCCAAATTTGTAATACCACTAAGGGCTGCAGCTAAAGAAAATTCAAAGTGTTTGAACACAGTAATATCTAAGAAAGGATCTGACATTTTCAATTGACGAAGACCGAAGATGATGACAAATACTATCCCTACACCAATAAACATTAAAATTTCTGGATTAGTCCAACCTTTGTTGCCGGCCTCGGAAAAACCGTAAAGTAAGCTCCCAAATCCAACAGTAGAAGTGGTTACAGATAAAATATCAATTTTTTCTTTTTTAGTAGGGAGTACATCTTTAATTAAAAAGAAGGCTAATACGATAACTATACCGGCAATTGGGGCAATAATACTAAATAAGTAGCGCCAAGAAAGATTATCAACGATCCATCCAGATAAAGTTGGGCCGATGGCAGGAGCTAAGCCGATAACAATACCAACAGTTCCCATAGCAGCCCCACGTTTATTAGCTGGAAAGATAGAAAGCATAATGGTTTGAAGAAGAGGCATCGTGACTCCAACACCTAATCCTTGAATAATTCTACCAGCAAGTAGGGTGCCAAAGTTCGGTGCAATTGCTGCGATAACTGTTCCAATAAAGAAAACAGACATTGCACTCAAGTACATTTTTCTTGATCCAAAGCGATTGATTAGCCATGCGGAAATTGGGATCATTACTCCGTTAACTAGCAAAAATGCTGTTGAAAGCCATTCAGCAGTTGCAGTGCTGATATGAAAGGAACGCATTATTGAAGGTAGAGCAGTAGCAAGCAATGTCCCGTTTAACACAGTACAGAAAGAACCAATAATTAAAACTAATACCAGTAAGTTTCGATTATAGGACTTTCCATGAATATCGGTGGGTTGTTTATCCATTTTGAAGATCCTTTCTAAGTTATTAATATTAAAATTTAACTATAAAAACTATAATCTTAAAGAGAATGATTGTCAAATAATCTTACAAACATGTAATTATCTTTGACATATATGTTGCTAAAACTGTCATAAGATTTTAAACTAGAATTGAGATTATGATATTTAAGGATAAAAAAATGGAAGCAAAAAAGATATTTCATGATGTGTTTCAAAATATTGAAGTCGGAATAGGCGAAGTAAGTAAAACGGTTGGTGTTTCGCAAAGACAGTTACGGTATTGGGAAGAAAAGGGATATATTAAGCCGGTCGATGATAATCAAAGTGGAGTTAGAAGATATACTCTTTCAACTTTATATTTAATTATTTTTATTAAAACTCAACTTGATCAGGGATTTACTTTATCTGCAGCCTTTGAGCGCTCAAAAGATATTAAAGTAAAAAGTAAAATTGTGAGAAATTTTTTTGAACACACTTTTAATGATGTAACTATTACGGATGCAGATAAAGCCTACGGTGAGATCGACTTGGGAGAACTTTTAGTGCAAGATGGTCAAAAGTATCATTTTAAAGGCGTAGTCGATGAGCATGGTCGATATCTAAAAATTGATAAATAAAAAATGAAGTATCCATTTATAGATACTTCATTTTTAGGACAAGTCGATATTAAAGTTATATATGTTGATTAGTTGTGATTTATGAATTATTTGCTAAAGCCAGCTTCATACCAAACATTAGCAGATGGTTTTAATGACCATCCCGTAACCTTACTGTTAACTGCAGTAACCGAGTAAGCTCCACTAGTTGGAACGACGTAAGCTTTATTGTACATCCATCTTTGCCATTCATGGAATTTTTGTACTCGATAATTTTTATCAAAAGATTTGGCAGAATCAATTTCATCTAAAAGTTTAGTATTAGTTGGAGACACAAAGCGGGCAAAGTTATATGGCATTTTTTCACCATAAAATACGCTTGGAGAAGGGTCACCGGCAGCGCCCCAGCTTCCTTCAAGTACATCAATTTTTGGATCACTAGATTTAACTGCGGCAACCCAGCGATTAAATTCCATTGGGCGACCGCCAAGAAACTTAACGTTTAGGCCGGCTTTTTTCCATTGCTGGATATAGTTGCGCCAGATCGCCTCGCTGTTTTCGCCTGATCCCCGCACAGCTATATTAATTACTAAAGGCTTACCGTTAGGCTGACGTCTGTAAAGGGCACCAGGAGCTTTTTTGTAGCCAGCTTTATCTAATAATTCATTAGCTTTATTTAAGTTATAAGAATAAGTTGGAATGTTTTTATCGTAATATGGCGTAAATTGTGAAGGAATTAGTGAATTAACTCTGAATTTTAAGCCATGATAAAAACGATTATTAATAACATCTACATTCATAGCATAAGCCATTGCTTTTCTTAAGGCGGGGTTATTCATTTTGGCATGAGGATTTTCTACATTTTTTCCTAGTTTTTGATCCCATTTACCAACTTTAAAGGCTAGGTAGTTGTAGCTGAGAGTCTTTTTGCCAACGAAATTAACTCCCTTAGTATTTTTGACTTGCAGCCATTGAGAGTCTAAAACACTGGCTACATCAAATTTGTGGCTTTTGATTGCTTGGGAAACATTTGAATTAGTAATATTTGACATGTAGATATGAGCAAAATTAGGTTTTCCACGCCAATAATACGGATTTCTAGACCAGCTAGTTGATTGACCCTGAACTGTCTTATCCATCTTGTAAGGACCAAAGTAGAGGGGATGCTTTCTAACTTGATCACTAGATACTAATTTTTCGAATGGTACTTTTTTCAAATAGTGATAAGGAGCGGCATGTTCCCAGTAAAAACCACTAGCAGCATTTAGCATTGCTGGTTTTAATTCTTTGAAATGAAGAATTAAGGTCTTCCCGTTAGGACCATCTGGCATTTCAATTCCAGAAATTTCTTTGGCTTTTCCTTGATGATATTCAGCCATACCTTTAATATTTTCTAATGAAGAAGTATATTGAGTAGTTTGAACCTTAGGATTGGCAAGAATTTCATAAGAGTACTCTAGATCTTTGGCAACTACTGGTTTACCATCTGACCAGCGAACTTTGTCCTTTACCTTGATTTTAGCTGTATTATCGTGATGATTTAATTTTAACGTGGCAGCTCCTTTATCAGTAATTTGATATTGATCATTGATTGAAAACAGCGACTCATCTCCCGGAGCGGCAGCCTCTACATCGGGACTGGTATCAGCAATTTCTGAGAGAAAAATTCCAGTAAAAGGTGATTCGTTTTCTAGTGCATAGGTAAGAGTGCCACCTTTTTTAATGGCTTTCTTGGGGACATTCTGAGAAAACTTGATTGTCTGATTACTGGAATCAGTTTTCTTAGCACCACAAGCAGTTGCGAATATCGTAAGAGAGCTTGCGAGAGTTACATACAGCAGTTTGGACTTTGACATCTTCATATAAAATCTCCTTTCGTCAAAAATCCACTAACAGCATGATTAAGAAAACAAAAAGACGTCCTATTAGATCAATTTGATCCAATAGGGCGTCTTGTCGCTGTACCACCTATTTTTACTAGAAAACTAGTCTTTAATTAACGTACGGTTCAATACAGGAGAACGATACGCCGTCGCTATAAAGGGCTGTCCCTTAAACCACTCTAAATCGTAGTTTACGCTCAAAGGTGATTTTCATTAAGAATCTATCTATTTCTTCACACCAACCAGAAATTCTCTGAAAGACGATTTCCTAATTACTTTTCCTTATCAAAGCTGTTTGATAATAATGTTTGTGACCATAATATTACGCCGTTTTGAAAATAAGTCAACATCAAATTATATTTTTCTTATTTTTAATATAATTTTTTATTTATAGTTTAATGAGGCTTATCAAGATGGATAAGGAATAAAAAATTCCTGATGTTAATGAAAAATAAAACGATTTCATATAAGCTAAATGTTATTAAATTTGACTCATTAATAAGACAATAAAAAAAGAAAAATCTATTTATATAGATTGATATTTGGTATAAATGTTATTTAATTTAATTAAATATTATAAAAATTTGAGCAAAAAAGAAGATTTTTTTATTAAATAGGTCTATACTTATAATTGATTAGTAGTAGAAAGGAACTATATACTATGAAAAAATTAAACACAAATAAATTAACTGATAAACAAGCTGACCTTTTTAAGAACAATTTAGTTTACATTGCTACTGTTGATGAAAATGGTAATCCACAAGTTGGTCCTAAAGGCTCAATGACAGTATTAGACCCATCTCATATGCAATATCTTGAAAAAACTAAAGGTGCAGCCTTTGAAAATATTAAAAATGGTTCAAAAGTAGCATTAGTAGCAGCTGATGTACCATCACATACTGCTGTTCAAGTTTTGGCTACGCCACATGTTCATGAAGATGATGAATATGCAAAGAAGATCGTTTCTGGTACCGATACTCCAAATGCATTTGTAGTAGTACTTGATATTGATGAAATTTTTGAATAATTATAGAAAAGATATTTTTCTGTCTACATTTTAAATTATTTAATAAAGAGACTAGGTATTTAAGAATACTTAGTCTTTTTTGTTATAAAACTTGCTTATTTTCTATATTAATGTAAGATTAAAATTAATTAAATTGATGAAGACAAAAGGAGAGATATAATGGGTGCCTTATCTGAACAAGAATTAGCGGCTTTTTCTGCAGACTTTAACAAAAATGATAAAAATAAAATTGCTTCTAGAGCTGCACGTCGAAGTGGATTATTTGAAGCATCATTTAATGATGAAGTTTCAAAGCGATTAAATCACACTTTTTCAACTGAATTAGATATCGGTGGAGTTACTGATCAAAAGCATTCTGGACGTTGTTGGGAATTTGCTACTTTAAATGTTTTGCGTCATCATTTTGGCCAAAAGTATCATGTTAAAGATTTTACTTTCTCACAAGCTTATAATTTCTTTTGGGATAAGATTGAGAGAGCAAATGCTTTTTATGATAGTATGATTCGCTTAGCTGATAAACCAATTGATGATCGTGAAGTCGAAACTTGGTTTGACTTTGCAGGTCAAGATGGTGGATTGTGGCAAATGGCTATTAATCTGGTTAAAAAATATGGTGTTGTTCCATCATATGCAATGCCAGAAAATGCAACTTCAAATAATACTAGTGCTTTAATCGATTCCTTAGCTCGTAAAGAAAGAAAAGATGCTTTGGTACTTCGTAAATTAGTTCAAGAAGGTAAGCTAGAAGAAGCTGAAAAAGCTAAGAGGGAATTTTTAAATGAGGTTTACCGAATGGCAGCAGTTGCTTTGGGTGAGCCACCTAAGAAATTTGATTTAGAGTACCGAGACGACGATAAGAAATATCATTTAGAAAAGGATTTAACGCCACGTCAATTTGCTGAAAAATATTTAAAAGACTTTAATTGGGATGATTACGTTGTTTTATTGAATTCACCTAATTATGATTACAACAAACGCTATCACCAAGGTTTATACGATAATGTGGCTGGTGGTACTCCGATTACTGGCCTAAATGTACCAATTGAAATTTTGGCAAGAGCAGCTGCAGCCCAATTGAAAGATGGAAAAGCAGTTATTTTTGGAAACGACGTATTAAAACAAATGGAACGTAAGACTGGTTTTCTTGATACTGAATTATACAAAACGGATGATCTATTTAGTGTTGATACTCAAATGAGTAAAGCAGATCGTTTAGCCACGGGGGAAGGCTCTGCAACACACGATATGACCTTAGTCGGTGTAGATGAAGATAATGGCGAAATTCGCAAATGGAAAGTAGAAAATTCTTGGGGTGATAAGTATGGCCATAAAGGATTCTACGAAATGAGCCAGAAGTGGTTTGAAGAATATGTGTATGATGTCGTTGTTGATAAGAAATATTTGTCTGACGATTTAGTTAAACTCTGGGAAGAGCCAGCTATTGACTTAAAACCTTGGGAACACATTGGACTATAATAAATCGAACTTATCTTTGGTCTGATTAGCAAAAGTATATGTTAAATAAATAAGTTTAAAATATAAAAAGACTTTCTTTCTGGCTTATTGAATTACAGAAAGAAAGTCTTTTTACTAGGTAAAAGTAGGGTAAGAAATCTAAATGATCATCCTAAGAGCGTACATTTGATTTTCCGGCGTCTATTTATAGCGTAGTTGTTGTATTAAATAGTCTATAATTTTATCAGTCTGGTATTTTACCCAAATTTGACTGGGAACACAATAGATTGGTGTCTTACCTAGACACATTTTTTGAAAAATAAGGTTGATCCTTTTTTCCTGATCTTTTTCAAAAATTTCTCTTATTTGTAGCCAGGATTGATTATTTTCGTAGAACAACCATAAAATGTAATTACGATTTTTTTTGAAATATTTGAATGTATTTGAGTAAGAAGATAGGGTAACTGTCTTCTTTTTTGTTTCAGCTATTATACCATTGATAGTTTCTAGGCTTTTTCGATCTTCTTCAAGCAAAACTTGAATTTGATTTATTAATTCTTTTTCATTGTTGAGTATAATTATATTTTTCATTTTTCTTACACACCTCTAATACCTTTTTTATCTTAGTGGAAAATATATCTTCGACTCAACAATCTATCGGTTTATAATCGACACACTTTGTTTACGTAAAGTTTAAAGATTTTGCAGACTGGATTGAGCTAATAATTTGCTAATATTGTTTTTTGAAAGATTGTCATAATAGATAAGCCAGTTGATAACTACATTTAGATTCTTATCTACGGTGTTGTCTAGATAAAAATTATTTTCGATTTTTCGATTTGTTAATTCAAATCTTTTTTTTAGTTCCTCTCTTCCCAAATTTTTTATTTTGATTAGGAAACCAATATCTCCATTTTGGGAAAGAAGAAGGAGAATTTCTTTTCGCTTCTTTGCACAAAACGTTAAAGTATGATGATAACTATTTGCGTCTATGTTAAGAAGCTTATTTTTTTCTAGCATTTTACGATCCTTTTTTAAAAAAATCATAAGATCAGAAATAAGATTGTCCTCAACTTTCTCTAGCAAGTCATTTTTATTCTTAAAATATCGATAGAATGTTCGAGAGCTAACATGAGAATTTTTTATTATATCACGGTTTGTAAGTTTTCTAAAAGGAATTGCTTTCATTGTCTCAAATAGACCATACTGAATTTGTTCTAAAGTGCTATTAATTCTTATATCCATATATTAACTTGCCTTCCTGTCTCTTAATTTCCATCAATAAAGTTAATTTTGGAGAAAGACATTGTCAAATTAAATTGTCTGTAGATGTAAGTTTGGCATATGATGTTTACTTTCTACAAAATTATTTCAGTTTTGCTTTTGAGAAAGAATTTTCATCAATTCAACAGGCGAACTAGTTTGTACTAAGGCAGTTAAAGATTTGATATCTGTTAAAGTCATGTCATCATAATGAGTTAACCAAAGAATTAGGGCATTTTTAATAGCATCTACATATATTATTTTAAAAACGGCATACGTACTTAATTCTGGGCCAGTACAAGTTTTGGGATCAATGTTAAATAAGTGAGGACAACGAAGATCAAATTCCTTATTTGCTATTCTGACGATTTCATTATGAAAAGAAATATCTCCATTAGAAGAAAGGAGAGAGACTAATTCTTCTCGATGCAAGTCACAATAGTCTAAAGTGGAGTTAAAGGCTGACTTTGCTGCTATTCTAATTTTTTGGGTAGAGTTATTAATTTCGATTTTTTGTAGTTCGGCGCGATCAGTTTCCAAAGCCTTCCATAAGCCCACTAATAATTCGTTTTCTAGATCTTCTAATAATTCCTGCTTATTTTTGTAGTAATTATAGAAGGTCTTCTTGCTAATTTCTGCGTAGTTAAGAATGTCAGAAGTTGTACATTCACTAAAACGCTTTTCTTCTAATACTTTAATAAATCCTCTAAAAATTCTATTTCTAGTATTTATACTTCGAAAATCCATAAAATTTTCCTCTCATTACTTATCTAGCTCTATTAGTAAAGATTACCATTGTATTTACTTTTGGCATATGTTGTTTACCACGTTTACTTTGTGTATGTATTTAAGTAAAAAAGATAATTTATTACTAATAGCTTGCTATAATTCTTGGGAAATCAACTGATAGAGGTTATAGGGAGAAAATTTTATGAAACATAGAAAACTTTGGTACTTAGGAAGTATCCTACTCATTCTTATATCTTTCGCTATTAATTTTGGCAGCGATCTTCAACGTAAAGTATTGCATGAAAAAACGGTTTATACCACTAAGAAATTACCATATGTTACTTATGATAAGAGAAGTGATAGATTAAGGAATTTTGGCTATGCGATTTTAAGTTTCCCAATTGTAAATTGCATTGATTTTATCAGTACATCTCTTGAGAATAAAAAAGAATCATGAGGATGAAAAAAGTTATATATCGTCTTCTATTAATTGGGGCATTTTTTATTGGGATAGGTTTTTTCAGCCCAATTTTAGAAAGTTGGATTATTGATTGCTACCAACCCAAAATCAATAGTCAGAATAGTTTGCAAAATAATGGGATAAATGATTGGAATTCCGTTAAATATATAACGATATTATCTTTAATAAGACAATTTTTTAAGAATGATATTAAATATCAGGAAGTTCTTATTGTTCCTAGTTTAAATATGGAGGTTCCGGTAGCGGAAAATACGAATGATGCTGTCTATCAATTTGGTGCAGGGATGTTAGTCAAAAGAAAAATAGATAGTAATTCAAATATTATTATTGGGGCACACAACCTCGGATCGTTTAGTAAGGCGTTATTTTCACCACTTGCAAATAATAAACTGATTGATAGGGAGGTTTTTATTACTGATTTTAAGTTAGTAAAAGAATATAAAATAGAATCAGTTCGTATTATCTTTCCAACTCAGGTCAATCTAGCACTTAATTCTAAGAGTAATTTTTTAACTATGTTAACTTGTACAAATGATAATAAAAAACGAATTTTGGTTAGAGCTACGTTAAGAAAGACATATAAATTTTCAAAGTTGAAAAAATCTGTAAAGAGAGTTTTTTATAGGAAAAAGTTTAAATTTGAAAAATAATAGGGGACGCTCACAGTTATGGTATTTTTTCTCATAAGTAAAACATCTTTTTATTTTTTACTTTCTATAAATTCACTTTAAAAGCGTTATTTACCAGTAATTTAATAATTAAATTTCATACAAAATAAAAAAACACCTTGCCTATATGCGTTGGTATATGTATAATTAGGAAAATATTTTTTGTATTTAAATAACACTTATATCAAATAAGCATTAGGCAGTGTGTTATTTTATTTTACGCAATATTTGTATAAATTATAAATTACTGGAGGAACTATGGTTTCAAAGAATAATAAAATTAAAAAAATGGAAGAAACCGCTGAAAGACAATCCCACTTTGGGATTCGTAAACTTACTATTGGGGCTACTTCTGTTCTTTTAGGTACTACTCTTTGGCTAGGAACTAATACTAATTCGGCACATGCAGCCGTTAATGACAACGATAGCCAAGATGCTGCTTCTACTGATAGTAATAAAAATGTTCAACCTATTGCTTCTGATACGAAGATAGAAGTTGCGAAGGCACCTACTACTTTGGATGTTCAAGCTGATCAAACTTCAGACAAGGTAGAAAACACTCAAGGCCAAGAGGTATCAGCTTCAATAAATAATGACACTCAAGTAACTAAAGTGGAAAATGAGGTAGCTTCTGCTCCTAAAAATGAAACTCATGAGGAGACACAAGCTACTCAAACAAATAATGATGCTGCTCTTCAAAATCAACCTATTCAGGAAACTAAACAGGCAACCGATGCAACCCAGGTCAATCAATCAAATGATCAAGAAGTAGCAAAAGATCAATCAAATACTGTTACTTCTAATACAAATCAAGCAGTTGCTTCTAATGTTCAGAGTCAATCTGCTCAAACTACTGAAAAAGAAAATCAAAATACTGTTCAACAAAATGTTAGTGTTGAGTCCAATACTACAGTTGCACAATTTCAAGGATTAAAGACTCGTAGTGCATCTTTATCCGCTGCTCAATTGTCATCTTTACTTAATACTTCTCTTGTAGCTACATCTAATCAGGAAGTTACTGATATAGACAGTCAGAAGATAGATTTTAACTTTACTGATCCAACTGGCTATAACACTAGTGTAACTGGTATTCCAGCCGATAAATATGGGTATGTAGCAGATTATGATACATCTAGAAAGATAACTTATGTCCTCGCTACCGATAGATCTAATCCGGGACAAACACTTTATCTTTATGCTAATGGAAAGTTGATTACTAGCTCTTCCCAAGCTACTACACCAAGTAAACCTACTCTTGGTGGTAAATTGACTATTGACCAAACAAATGGAAACACTTACCAAGGGGGAACTTATAATTATGTTAAGACAATTAATAGTTCTCTTTCTGGAACAGGTTTGAATACTTTTACGCGTATTGATGTAACTGATGCAGACGGTGAAAGTCCTGTTACTATTGGTGTTAGTGGATCTGCCGATCAAACTCCTCGTACTTTACAAATGATTTGGAATAACGGTGGTACAACTGTTCAAGATAGTTATTGGCAAAGTATTGGTGGATTGGTTCCAACTAAAGTAAAGCAAAATGTTTGGTATGTAGATGCAGATACTGGTGAAGTACTAGCTCATAAAGTATCTGATGACACTATTTCCGGTCAAGAATACAACTTAACTGGTGCTCAATATGACAAAATTACCGCTAATGGTAAAACTTACGATTTAGTTAAGAGAAATAATGGAGTATATGGTGCAAGTCAATTGGCTACTGATCGTACTTTAACTACTAATAACGGTGTAGCGATTAAAGCATCAGACTTATTAGATACTCCATTGACTGGTCAAATTAAAAACTACCGTGCTGGTGATATTGACTTTACTGTTACTAACACAGGTCCAAATAGACTCTATGTAACCCAACAATTAGATACCAAGGGTACTGTAACCTTGAATGCTTATGATGCAGAACGTTACGATGCTACTAATTGGAAGGCTATGTACGTTAGTGCAATTTCTCGCTCTACTTTAAAGTCAGGTGGAATAGCAGATGGTGCTAGTTCTGAGTTTGTTAATAATGCAACTAATGGTAACCAAGATGTAATTATCCTTTACCAGGCTGCTACTCCTGTTGCTAACAAGCAAAATGCTAACATTACTTTTGTTAACGATGATACTGGTGCAAGTTTAAGTCCGCAACAAAATGCTAGTGGAGATGCAGGTAGTCAAATCAGCTTTGACAATGCGGGTACTACTGTTGCTAACTTGATTAGCCAAGGTTACATTTACAACGGTACAACTGGTAATGGCGTAATTAATGGTTCAGCTAGTGGTAGTTTTACTAGTGTTGGCTTCCCAGCCTACGACAATGACGACAACACCAATCAAGCATTTGTTGTTCACTTTAAGAACCCAGTTCAAACTACTACTTACCACCAAGGTGTTGAAGAATCTAAGACTATTAATCGTACAATTAATTATTACGACAAGGTAACCGGCGCAAAAATCCCATCTAACTTAATTTCACAAAACCCAGTTACTGATTCAGTAACTTTCACTCGTACTCAAGTTTTGGATCAAGATGGTAAGGTTGTAGGTTACGGTACTATTGCAACTGATGGTAAGTCATTTAGAACTCAAGATTGGCATACCGCTGCTGGTGAAAGCAGTACTCAATTTGCTGCTAAGCGTTCAAGTGATCTTAGCGCATATAACTACACTGCTACTGAATTCCAAGATGAAACAAGTGCAAGTATTGTAGCGGCTCATGAAGTAACTCCAACTACTCAAGATCTTGTTTACAATGTTTACTATGGTCACCAAACTCAACAAGTAACTACTAATGAAGATGTAACTCGTCGTTTCCACTACATCTTTACTGATGGCACTACTCCAGAAAGTCACTTGACTCCACAAGCAGATCAAAAGTAAGCTTTACTGGAACTGCTACTAAGGACTTAGTAACTGGCAAGAGTGGTGATACTGTTTGGACCCCATCAACTGGTACATTAGCTCAAGTTGCTGGTCAAGCTGTTGCTGGCTACCACATCACAGGTAACGTAAATGCTAATGCGGATGGTAGCGCAAATGCAATTACTGTAAATCCAAATTCGGATGATATTGATGTAACTATTGTTTACACTCCAGATGCTAAGACCCCAGATACTCCACAAAAAGCTAAGGTTACTATTTACGATAAGAGTGAAAATAATAAGCAATTAGCTGCTTTTGAGAACAACAATGGTACTAAGGGTAGTGCAATTAGCTTTGACGGTGAACCACAAACCCTTCAAGCTTACTTAAATTCAGGCTACGTATTTGATAGTGCAACTGATGCAAGTGGCAATTCAATTGGAACTGCTTCAAATATTAACTTTGGTAATTTTGATAGTATTGATGGCAATGTTCAAAGCTTCAATATTTACTTGGCTCACGGAACTGATACTAAGACTGAAAATGCAACAACTAATGCTCACGTTCACTATGTTGTAGCAGGTAACGATCCTAACAAGCCAGCTGCTCCGGCAGATAGCCCAACTCAAACAATCAATTGGACTAGAACTAATACTACTGACAAGGTTACTGGTGCAACTACTGAAGGAACTTGGACTCCAGATAAGAGCAGCTTTACTAGTGTAACTTCACCTGAGCTTACTAATTACACTCCAGATCAAGCTGTAGCTAACTTTACTACACCACAACCTAACCGTGACCAAGTAGTAACTGTTGTTTACAATCCAAATCCTCAAGTTGATCAAAAAGCTGACCTAGTCATTTACGACAAGAGTGATAACAACAAGGAACTTAACAACTTCAATAACAGTGGTAAGACTGGCACCCAAATTTCATTCAGTGGTTCTGCAAACTACGTTGCTGATTTAATTGCTAAGGGTTACAAGATCGATAGTTTTGTAAATGACCAAAACCAAACTTCTAACCCAGCTTCTTATGGTCAAATCAGTTTCAGTAACTTCGACAACAATAGTACTAGTGATCAACACTTTAAGTTGTACTTAGTTCATGATACTGAAAATGTAACAGACAAGAAGACTACTACTTCAACTGTTCACTATGTTGTTTCAGACGGTAAGACTAATCCACCAACAGACAATGTCCAAACTATTACTTGGACTCGTCCAGGAACCAAGGACAAGGTAACTGGTGTAACAACTCCAACTGGAAACTGGACTACTCCAGATAATTATACTGATGTACCAACACCAAACCTTGATGGATACACTCCAGACAAGACTAATGTTCCAGGACCAACTCCAGATCCAAATCAAAACCCAACAACTGTTGTTACTTACAATCCTCAGACTCCAGAAGCACCAACTTACACTGGTACTACTGAAACTAAGACTGTAACTCGTACAATTAACTATTACGACAAGGTAACCGGTGAAAAGATTCCTAATGAGTTAATTAAGGACAATCCTACAGCTCAAACCGTAACTTTATCACGTACGCACGTTGTTTCATCAACTGGTCAAGATATGGGTTATGGAAGCGTTAGTGCTGATGGTAAGACCTTTACTAAAGGAGCAACTGCTGATGGTTGGAACACTGGTGACTGGGCTCAAGTAACTTCACCAGATCTTTCAAATTCTGGTTACACTGCTCCTGATTTGGCACAAGCCGATCATGTAGCTGTTGATGCAAATACCAAAGATGCTGTGGTTAATGTTTACTACGGTCACCAAACTGAAGTAATCACACCAAAGACTCCACATAACCCAGGTGGAAATATTAACCCTAACGATCCACGTAATAATCCATCAGTTTACCCAGATGGTTTAACTAAGGAGACTTTAACTACTGAAGTAACTCGTCACATTAACTACGTTGGTGTAAATGAAGACGGAACTACTACTCCAGTAAATGGTTCACCAGATGGTAAGAGTACTTACACTCAAACCGTTTCCTTTGAACGTAATGCCGTTATCGATAAGGTAACTGGTCAAATCTTGGGCTACAGTACTGATGGAACTACCAATGTAACTACTACTGATAAGGACCGTGCTTGGACCCCAACAACTCAAAATATGAGTTCAGTTGATTCTAAGACTCCTAGCGAAGTAGGTTACGACAAGGTTGACATTTCAATTGTTGGTGGCGTAACTGTTTACCCAGGTCAAAAGGTTAACGATGTAACTGTAACTTACACTAAGAATAAGTCACCTGAAGTTACTCAAAAGGCAACCCTTGAAATTATCGATAACAACGATGCTAACGCACCTAAGCAATTAGCTTCATTTAGTAACGAAGGTAAGAGCGAAGATCAAATTACTTTTGCTAACTCAAATGAAATCCTTCAAAGCTACTTAAGTCAAGGTTACAAGCTTCAAAAGACTGCTGGTAACCTTAGTGGGGATGCACAAAGTGGTTACACTTACCCAACTTACGGTAATATTGCTCAAGACTTCAAGATTTACTTGATTCACGATACTGAAGATAAGACTGAAACTGCTCAAGCCACTGCTCAAGTTCACTATGTTGTTGCTGATAATGGTGTACAAGCTCCAGCAGATAGCGATCTACAAACTATTACTTACACTAGAACTAATAAAGTAGACAAAGTGACTGGTGCAGTTGTAAATGAGGGCGATTGGAAGGCTGACAAGAATGCATTTACTAATGTAGATTCACCAGATCTTTCTAAAGATGGTTACACTCCAAGTCTTGAAACTGTTCAATTCAATGCTCCAGAACGTAATGTAAACCAACGTGTAACTGTTGTTTACAACCGCTCTGCTCAAGCTGCTGATTTACAAATCATTGATGATAATGATCCACAGAACCAACGTGTATTGGCAACTTATTCAGCAGGTGGCGAATCAGGTAAGCAAATTAGCTTCGGTGGTTCAAACATTCAATTGCAAAACTACTTGAAGAATGGTTACACCTTTGAAAAATCTGAAGGTCAAGGTATGAGTGGGGATGCAACTAACGGCTTCACTTACCCAAGCTTTGACAATGATTCTAATACTAACCAAAGCTTCAAGATTTACTTGAAACATGCAACTAGTGAAAAGAAGGAAACTGCAACTACTACTGCTCATGTTCACTACATCATGGCAGATGGTACGAAGGCTCCTGATGATAGCCCAACTCAAATTATTAATTGGTCTAGAACTAACACAGTTGATCAAGTAACTGGTGCAATCGTTAATGAAGGTACTTGGACTTCTGATAAGAGCGCCTTTACTGATGTTGATTCACCAGAAGTAACTGGCTACACTCCAGGTACTAAGACTGTAAAATTTGCTACTCCAGAACGTGGTGTTAACCAAGTAGTAAACGTTGTTTACACTAAGGACGCTCCAACTCCAGATAAGCAAAATGCTTTAGTTGTTTACCAAGATGTAAACGATCCAGCTCACCCAGTTGACTTAGGCCAAAGTGATCCATTAACTGGTCAAGCAGGCGATAGCATTAACTACAGCACTGCTGATAAGATTGCTGAATACGAAAAACAAGGTTACGTATTAGTATCAAACGGCTTTGACGCAAATGGTACTAAGCCAAGCTTTGACAATATTAACGGTAATACTCAAACCTTCTATGTAACCTTTAAGCATGGTATTCAACCAGTAACTCCAACAACTCCAGGTACTCCAGATCAACCAATCAATCCTGATAATCCAGATGGTCCTAAGTACCCATCCAGTACTGATAAGACCAACTTGACTAAGGATGTAACTCGTACTGTTACTTACGAAGGTGCCGGCGATAAGACTCCAAGTCCTGTAACTGATACTCTTCACTTCCAAGGTACAGGTTACTTAGACAAGGTAACCGGTAAGTGGACGGATGCAAATGGTAAGGAATTAAGTGATCAAACTAAGGGTATTACTTGGACAATCACTGATGGTACTAAGGATGAAGGTAGCTTTAACTTAGTTCCAACTAAGCATATTGATGGTTACACTTCAAAGGTTGTAACTGACGGTGCTGACGATGGCAACGGAAATGTTAAGAGTTACACTGGCATTACTCATGCAAGTGACAATATTAACGTTGTAGTTCAATACAACCCAATTGTTGCTGAACAAGGTAACCTAATTGTTAAGTTCCACGATGATACTGATAATAAGGACTTGACTGGTGTAGGTACTGATACTGGCACTCAAGATGTTGGTACTCAAGTAACTTACAACCCAAGTACTGATTTAACTAACCTTGAAAACAAGGGTTACGTTTACGTATCAACTGATGGTAATATTCCTCCATCAATTGTTAAGGGGACAACTACTGTAACAATCCACGTAAAACATGGTACTGTTCCAGTAACTCCAGAAAATCCAGGTACTCCAGATAAGCCAATCAACCCTAATGATCCACGTCCAAAGGATGAACAACCTAAGTATCCAACTGGTACTAGTGAAACAGATCTTACTAAGGACATTACTCGTACAGTTCACTATGAAGGTGCAGGTGAATACACTCCAAGTGATGTACAACAACCAGTACACTTCACTGCTAAGGGTGTTCTTGATAAGGTAACTGGTGAATGGACTACTCCATTAACTTGGTCAGAAGATCAAACATTCAACGGTGTAACTACACCTAAGATCCCAGGCTACCACGTAGTAAGTGTTGATAAGGATACAACTGATAACCAAAACGTTGACAGTGCTAAGATTAGCCACACAGGGGCTGACTACACAGTAACTGTTAAGTACGCTAAGGATGAGGTTCCAACTCCAATCAAGCAAGGAACTATTGAAGTTGTTTACCACGACACAACTGATAATGTTGATATTCCAGGCTATGGTAGACCACAAACTAAGGAAGATGAAGGAACCTCATATAGTTACAATCCACATGATAAGGATTTACCTGCACTTGAAAGCAAGGGATATGTACTAGATGGTGAATTGCCAACAATTCCAACTAAGTACACTGATGGTGATCAACGAATTGTAATTAATGTAAAGCATGGTACACGTCCTGTAACTCCAGAAACCCCTGCAAATCCAACTGATCCTGTAGATCCACAACATCCAGGTACACCAACGCCAAGCAATCCAAACTTATCAAAGACTAATTTGGAAAAGACCATCACTCGTACTGTTAAATACCAATACGCAGATGGTACACCAGCTCATAATGATTCAGTTCAAACTGTTACCTTCAAGGGGCAAGGTATTATTGACTTGGTAACTGGTAACTTGGTAAATGTTGATAAAGATGGAAACATTGTTGATCAACGAGGCAAGATTACTTGGGACCGTGATTCACAAGATTTTGGTAATGTAGATGCAATTAACCATGACGGTTACTACGTATCCAATGTAAGTGAAACCAATACTAGCGCTCAAGTTACTGACACTGCAGTAGCTAAGGAAACCGTAACCCCATCAAGTCAAAATAGTACAATTGTTATCACTTTGACTAAGAATCCAGAAATTCCTAAGACGCAACAAAATGCTAAATTGACTATTCGCGATGTGACTCCAGGTCAAGAGCAAGATTTAGGTAGTTACACTCAACCTGGTCTTGAAGGAGATGCAATTAGCTTTGGTAATGCTCAAGAATTTGTTCAAACCTTATTGAACAAGGGCTACGTTTGGGACGGTGCTTCATACAATGGTACTAACTTAGATGCTACTAACTATGCTGGCATTAACTTTGGTAACTACGACAACACTGATGATAAGAATGATATCAGCCAAAAGTGGGTAATCAATTTAGTTCATGGTGTAACTCCAGTAAATCCAGATCATCCAGATGACAAGAATGGTTTCACTAAGGAATACCTTGATCGCACAATTACTCGTGATGTAACTTATGTTGATGAACAAGGTAATGAGATGTCAGGTTTAACTCCTGAACATCAAGAAACTAAATTCCAAGGTTCAGGTTACTTAGATAATGTAACTGGTAAGTGGGTAACTGTTGAAAACGGGAAGATCACTGGTTTAGCTCAAGGTTTAACTTGGACTCCAGATAAGGATGCCAGCTTTGATGCAATTGCAGCTAAGACTGCAGACGGTTACCACGTAATTTCTGTAAGTGGTAACGGAATTTCAGGCTTCACTGTCGGTCAAGACGGTTCTGTAACTGCTCAAACTGTAAACAAGGACACCCCAAGTTCAACTATTAAGGTTGTTTACGCTAAAACTCCTGTAACTCCAACTCCAGCAAATGGTTCAATCGTTTACATCGATGACACTACTGGTAATACTCTTGAAAATGCAAGCTTCGGCGGTAACGTTGGTGATAAGATCAATTACACAACTGCTGATAGAATTGCAAATTACGAGAAGAAGGGTTATGATCTTGTATCTAACAACTTCAAGGATGGTCAAGAAGTATTTACTGATGGAGAAAACAAGTTTGAAGTTCACTTAGTTCATGCAACTACTCCAATTACTCCTGAAAATCCAGGTAAGCCAGGTCAAGAAGTTCCAAATCCAAATGATCCAAACAATCCACATACGATTCCAGACAACTTCGTACCACAAACTTTGACTAAGACTGTAACTCGTGATGTAACTTACGTTTACGAAGATGGTAGTCAAGCTGAGACTCCAGTTCACCAAACATTTACCTTCAACGGTAACGGTTTTGTTGATCTTGTAACTGGTCAATTAGTAACTGTAGAAAATGGCAAGATCACTGGTGCAGGTAAGATTACTTGGAATGCTGACAATCACGACTTTGAAGCAACGAAGGTAATTGATACAACTCAATACAATATTGTTAAGGTTAGTGAAAACAACACTTCAGCTAATGTTGATATGAGTAACGGTGTAGTGGCTAGCGAAACTATTACTCCAAATAGTCAAAATAGTAGTGTTGTAATTACTTTAGCTAAAAAGGAAGCCCCAACTCTAGCAGATCAAACTGTAGTTGGTAAGCAAGTAGTTCACTATGTAGATGAACAAGGTAACAAGTTACGTGATGACAATACTAACGATACCTTCGTCTTCACTAAGTCAGGTAAGATCGGTCAATGGAATGAAACTAGTCACAAATACTCAGATGCAAATGCAGTAGTAATTGATGGTTACATATCAGACCAAAAGACTTATGAAGGTCAAACTGCAACTCCAGAAGATGCCAACAAGGAAATCACTATTGTCTACCACAAGATTGGTAAGATCATTCCAGTAGATCCATCCGGAAACCAAATTCCAGATGCCCCAACTCCTGGATATCACAATGATCCAACCGATCCAACTAAGGTAACGCCAAATGAACCAACACCAAACATCCCAGGCTGGACTACTGATGTTCCAAATGTAACCCCAGAAGTACCAACTAAGGATACTGAGGTTCCTTACACTAAGGTAACTCCAACTCCAGATGATGTAACTGTAGTTGGTAAGCAAGTAGTTCACTACGTAGATGAACAAGGTAACAAGTTACGTGATGACAATACAAATGATACCTTCGTCTTCACTAAGCCAGGTAAGACCGGTCAATGGAATGAAACTAGTCACAAGTACACAGATGCAAATGCAGTAGTAATTGATGGTTACGTATCAGACCAAAAGACATACGAAGGTCAAACTGCAACTCCAGAAGATGCCAACAAGGAAATCACTATCGTTTACCACAAGATCGGTAAGATCATTCCAGTAGATCCATCCGGAAATCCAATTCCAGATGCTCCAACCCCTGGATACCACAATGATCCAACTGATCCAACTGATCCAACTAAGGTAACGCCAAATGAACCAACACCAAATATCCCAGGCTGGACTACTGATGTTCCAAATGTAA
>CANOGU010000007.1 GCA_947565635.1 uncultured Lactobacillus sp.
TTAAGTTTGTAGTATCTAATTCAATTGCATCATCTGCTTTTTTCAATGGAGAAATTTCACGATGCGAATCTTTATAGTCTCTAACCTCAATATCATGTTCGATATCTTTTAAGTCTTGATGAATGCCTTTTTCCTGAAAATCTAAGAAGCGTCTCTTAGCTCTTGATGCAACACTAGCGATTAAGAAAATTTTTACCTCTGCATCTGGTAAAACTGTCGTTCCAATATCACGACCATCCATAATAACATCGTGCTTGCCCGCCATTTCGCGCTGCAATTCAACCATCTTTTCACGAATTGATCTTAAGGCAGAAACTTGAGAAACATTCTCTGTAATTTCAGGTGTTCTGATGTCAATTGATACATCCTTACCATTTACGTAAACCTTTTGTTCTCCATCTTCTTGCTTAAAATCAATTGTACTATGGTCGATTAAGTTTAAAATTGCCTTTTCATCCCCATAGTCAACGCTATTATCGTGTGCAATTAATGTACATGCTCGATACATTGCACCAGTATCGATATAAATATAGCCCAAATTATGTGCGATAATTTTAGCAACTGTACTCTTCCCCGCTGATGCAGGACCATCAATAGCTACTTGCATTAAATAATTTAGTCCTTTCTTTTTCATTCAAAGTAAATTCTACCATAAAACAAAAAACAGAAGTCAAATGACTCCTGCTAAATAAAATTATTTTTACTATTTAAACTTTAAAAGTTACGTCTTACAAATTTTTCTAAAACTGGCAATAAGGTCTTAGCCAATAATAAAACGACAATACTGTTAATTATCCCTTTAATTAGGTTAAATGGCACAATTGCTGAAACAATATAAGTTAAAAGCGATGAATTAAGCTTAAAGCCCATCAAAGAAATATACATTGGAGTTAAAACGAAGTAGTTTGCTAAAGACATTACTACCGTTAAAGCAATTGTTCCGACTGCTAATCCCAGAATTTGGTATTGTACTTTATCTTCATGCTTTTTACTAATGAAGTAGAATGGCAAGATATAAGCTAAGCTTGCTAAAAATGCAGCCAACTGACCAATCATTGAAATTGGATTAAATCCTGAAATAAAGAGGCTCAATAATGATTTAAAAAGGGCAATCATTGTCCCGCCTAAAGGACCAAAAACCAAAGTACTTAAAGCTACTAATGAATCAGAAAAATCCATCTTTAAGTAATCAAAACCAGGAATAATTGGTACTTCAATCTTCATAATCAAAAATGCTAATGCACCAATCATTGCCCAAGCGAGCCAGTAGGCTAATCTTACATGACTTAAACTTGTTTTTCTTTGCATGATAGTTCCTCCATAACATACAAAAGGTCTGTCGCTTCAGCAACAGACCTTATTAATCATCTAAATCATGTTTAATTCTTTAGTCTGTCTTCTTCCATCTAGACTATAACTATCGGTACCTGAGGTTCAACTACATGTGTAGCTCGCGGACTCTAACCGCCGGTCGGGAATTTCGCCCTGCCCTGAAGACAACATCCTTGTATTTATTTTTTACAAGTAAATAATAATACTTCTTGGTAGAATTGTAAACATTATTGTTTTTTATTATCTTAATTTTATTGATTGGCCAATACTAATACTATCAGCTGACTCTAAATCATTAATTTGCTCTAAGTGGTGCACTGAAGTGTTATTTTCACGGGCAATCTTTGATAAAGAATCTCCCTCTTGCACAGTGTAAGATCTTGGTGCTTCATGTTCTGAAGAACTGCTTCCACCATTGTTTTGCCAAGTATTTTGATTAGTTTGAGTCGAGTTTTGAGTTGATTGTTGGCTTTGATCTTGAGTAGTAGTTTGACTAGCACTAGATTCATAAGATTGGGTACTACTGCTTTGACTAACCTGACTACTTTGAGATTCTGACTGACTAACAACAGCTGGTGTTGTGTCTTGAGATTGACTTGAAGAACTTTCTTCTTCTCTTCTCACACTGCTACTTTTAGACTTACTCTTCTTAGAAGAATTGCGCTTACTCTTTTTACTTTTAGTCTTGTGAGACTTAGAAGATGAGCTTTTTGAAACCTTAACGCTCTTTTCAGCTAAGTTATTAGAGTTTGCGTGCAATCTTGAAGAAACAATCGGAATTAATGCAATGATAATTATTGCAACAATAATCAATCCAGCCCAGAGCTGACTATGATGTGGACCTTTTGGACTGCCTTCTGATTGAGTAGATTTTCTAGAAGTAACTTCTGGCTCTGCTTCTGACTCCCGATGATGCATTGCCCTTCTAGATGTTTTAGGACGCTCAAAATGCTTGTAAGGGCCTTTTGGTTCTTTATTGTCCTGAGATTTATTTTCCTTCATTCAAAAGTCCTCCAAATTATAGATTATTAGTTTTATTTTATCATAGCTTTTAATAAAGCGTTAGTCAGCTAAGTGATTTAAACGAAAGACTTCTTCATTCGTTAATTCACGATACTCGCCCGAATTTAATGACTTTAAAGTTAAAAAGGCATACTTTTCACGAGCTAACTTTTCTACAAAGTGATGTACTGCTTCAAACATTCTCTTAACTTGGTGGTAGTGACCTTCATGGATAGTCAATTGAACAATTTGAGTCTTCTTTTTCTCATCAGTCTTTAGAATCTTTAGCTTAGCTGGTGCACTCTTTCGTCCATCAATACGCACACCATGAGTAAGAGAGCGAATCTCTTCTGGAGAAAGGATTCCCTTAATCTTTGCTACATAAACCTTTGGCACTTCGTTACGTGGGTGCATTAACTTATTTGCTAATTCACCATCGTTTGTCATTAGTAATAAGCCCGATGTATCGTAATCAAGACGCCCTACTGGATAAAGGCGATATGGTACATCCTCAAAGAAATCAACTACTGTTTTTCTTCCTTTGTCATCACTTACTGAAGAAATCACGCCACGTGGCTTATAAAATAAGTATGTGTGGAGGGCTTCTTTTTCAATTGGAACTCCATTTACTTCAATCTTGTCGCTAGGTTCAACTTTTGTTCCTAGTTCAGTAACTTTTTTTCCATTAACAGTTACTTGTCCTGCACTAATCATCTTTTCAGCCTTACGTCTTGAGGCAATACCTGCCTGCGCAATTACTTTTTGTAATCTTTCAGCCATTTTACTCACCCTCATCAAAATTAATTTCTTTATTTCTACTATCATCCTGATTAAATAGGTTCACAGGATTATCATCTGCTTCAAATTCTTCAATTACCGGTAAATCAGCCAAACTTTCATAGTTAAAGTACTGTAAAAAATAATCGGTCGTTACATATAAGTTAGGATGTCCTGGGACATCCTTTTTTCCATCTACTTTGATTAATCCGCGCCAAACCAAAGTTTGCAAAGCCCCCGCTGAGTTAACCCCTCTTAAGTCATCAATTTCAACTCGAGTAATCGGTTGTCGATACGCAATAATCGACAGGATTTCAAGCGCTGACTGACTTAAATTCTTAGATAGATCTTTTTGGGAAAATTTAGAAATAATATCTCCGCATTTCGGACTAGTGGTTAATTTATAAGTTTGATTGATGCAAATTAACTGCAAACCTGAATTTTCATCATTTTTCAATCGGTCCTTAAGATGATTAGCTAATTCTCTTAGGGCAGCTGGAGAAATTTCTAACAACTGTAGTAAATTCTCAGTTTCTAAACCATCATCCCCCGCTGCATAAAGTAAGGCTTCTAATTCTGCTTCTTTACTTGCCATTAATCTCAACTTTCTCTAACTCTAGATCACCAAAATCTCTATTTTGCTTTACTACAATTTTATGATCACGACATAATTCTAAAACTGCTAGGAATAAACCAATTACTTGATCAAGATCTTGAAAGTTTTTAATACAATCAAAAAAACTAGTCGATCTTTTCTTTTGTAACCTGTTTTTTAAAAAGCTTGTCATTTCTTCAATTGAAGTCTCGTGAACCTCAATTTTTCCAACTTGTGGCTTTCTCAGTTTGAATCGCTCTAAAACTACTTTAAAAGTATTTGCAAGCTCATCACTTGTAATTTCTCCTAAAGGAAGTGGTTCAATCTCTTTTTTAGGGGAAACAGATGGATCCTTTGCCACTGTAATTGGCATTTCTTCATCTCTTTTTTTAAAGTATTCGGCAATTCTTTGAAAGACTGAGTACTGGACTAGTTGCTCAACAAGTTCAGTACGTGGATCTTCTTGATACTGATCTTCCTCAATAAAGTCATTTTTAGGAAGTAAATATTGAGACTTAATTCTAAGTAATGTTGACGCCATCACAAAATACTCTCCAGCAATTTGTAAGTCCAAAGTTTGCCAGCGAGCTAAATTAGCTAAATATTGTCCCGTAATTTTTGCAATTGGAATATCATAGATATCTATTTTTTGCGACCTAATTAAGTGTAAAAGTAAATCTAATGGTCCCGTAAAATTAGGAAGATCTAAAGTTAATTCATCAACATTATTCATCAGTTTTATTTTCCTTTAAATAATTTAATAAAGATGCCCAATTAGGTAAGGCAGTAATCATTTTATCAGGATAAAGATGCTTTAGGTCATTCATTACCAATTGCTTTGTTTTTTCATCACGCATTGTTGGATCAAGAGATAAATAGCGGATAATAATAAAATCTTTCTCTTCTTGAATACCAACAATACCGCGAGCATTGCCATCTTGTTGATAGATAAGAACCTCGAATTGATTGGAATCGCTAGTATACAGTTTCATCTCTTCTTGCAGATTCTTAATATTTTTAAAATCTGGGAGATAAGATAAATATCCCATTACAGTTTTTTCGTAATCTTTTTTATATTTGCTGATCATAATAGTTAGGCACGTGGATGTGCTTGATTGTAAACCTCCAAAATATGTTTCTGCGTCAGATTAGTATAAATCTGCGTAGTTGTAATATCACTATGGCCCAATATTTCTTGAACCACTCTTAAATCCGCCCCATTTTCTAATAAATGAGTCGCAAAAGTATGTCTAAGAGTATGTGGTGTAACATTTTTGGTTATTCCGATAAGTTGACAATATTTTTTTATCTTTTGCCAAACAGCTTGTCTCGTCAATTGATGACCATGATTATTTAGGAAAATCACATCAGTAAATTGACCGCTTTTTAAGACTTGATTCTCTCGGACATCTTTTTGATATTTCTCTAACCATGATAAAGCAACTTCGGTAATCGGAACAAGACGTTCTTTTGATCCTTTACCAAGAACTCTAATAATTTTTAACTCACTGTGAATATCGCCAGTACGTAAATTAATTAACTCACTAACCCGCATTCCAGTTGCATAGAGCACTTCAAGCATAGCTCGATCTCTAATCCCCAAACGAGTATTAGTATCAGGAGCATCCAACAATTTAGTAACTTCTTCCTCACTAAGAGCTGTCGGCAATCTACGTTCGCTTTTAGGTGAATCAATTTTAACTAAAGGATCACGTTCAATTATATCTTGCCGCAAAAGCCATTGATAAAATTTTCGTAAGCTAGAGATCATTCTGCTGATTGAAGTTGTGGCTTTTCCCTTATCTTTTTGTGTTGCAAGAAAAGCATCAACTACTAGATAATCAACTTCCCAACTTGTTTCATTCTGATCTTCTAAATAACTTAAATATTCTTCTAAATCCGTTCGGTAAGAAACAATTGTATTGGGACTTAAGCCACGTTCTACTTGACTAAATCGTAAATAATCTTCTAAATTATCCTTCATTATCTGTGTCTGAGTCATCTTTTTCTACCAAGCTAATTGTTCCTGCATCTTTATCTTCAGTAATTAACCCATCCTTTAATAAATGTCCCAAGGCACGTTTAAAAGCTGATTTAGAAATACCAAAGTGATTTTTAATCTCTTGGGCATCACTCTTATCGTAAAATGGTAGAGTTTTTGTAGCTTCACGACGTAAACTTACTAAGATCATTTGTGCGTCATCGTCAATTTCTTCAAATCCACGAGGAAGAACACTTAAGTTCAATCTACCATACTGACTAACTCCAATTACACGTCCCTTAATCTTTTGGCCTAGTCGTAATGGACGAAACATTTCAGACTTATGAACAAAGGCTAAGTAGTACTGATCAGTAATTACAAAGGAACCTACTTCATAATTTCTATAAACAGTTCCGGACATATTTTTATTCTCTAAATGTGCTGGGAAATTAGCAGCTAACTGCTCAAAGACGTTTTCTTCAGCCATTTTAGCCCAAATACGTTCTTTTTCATCAGTTTCAAGACGTACTAATAAGCGATCGTCTTTCTTTGGCCATTGATCCTTTTCAAGTGGAAGATCATCTAAAGATACAACAACATCTTTGTCGTTCAAACCAATATCTAAGAAAACACCTAAGTCACGGCGCACTTCTGTTACAGTTGCCCAACCATACTGATCTTTTTGAGCAAAAGGATAAAATTGTGTCATTTCTTTCTTTTTATCCTTATTTTCATAAATAAAGCCTTGTACTTCATCACCTAAATGGATTGGTTCATCTTGTGTAATTTCTATTTTCTTTAATTCAAAAGTTATCCCTTCAACCTGCACATAAAAAGCAGATTCATTTTCATCAGTAACTTTTCCTTTTCTTATTTCACCTAACATAATAGCGCCTCAATCCTTTTATTTTGTCTATCATCTTATAGTATAAGGAAAAAAAGACAAAAATAAAATAGCCAGCTTTCGCTGACTATTTTAATAAGCTATTTAATTCAGATTAAAGGTTAGTTGCTTCGCCTTGGTAAACAGCACCGCGACGAGCATCAACAGTAATCTTAGAACCATCCTTGATCTTTTCTACTGCATCAGTAGCACCAACGATAACTGGGATACCAAGTGAAAGACCAACAACAGCTGCGTGGCTAGTTAAACCAGAAGCTTCAACTACCATACCTGAAGCCTTCTTGATTGCTGGTAAGTAATCCTTATCAGTAGTCTTAGCAACTAAGATGTCACCATCTTGAACTTTGCTGTTAGCTTCTTCAGCAGAAGTTGCAACTACAGCTTTACCAATAACTGATTGTTCACCAACACCTAAACCTTTAACAAGTTGGGTACCGATTAATTGTAACTTCATCAAGTTAGTAGTACCAGTTTCGCCCAAAGGAACACCAGCAACGATAATTACTAAGTCGCCGTCTTTTGCAAGACCAGTTTCTTTAGCAAGTTCAGCTGCCTTTTCAAACATTTCTTCAGTAGACTTAGGCTTTTCAGTCAACATTGGCTTTACACCCCAAACAACACCTAATGAGTGTTGAATCTTGTCGTTGAAAGTCATAGCAATAATATCAGCGTTTGGACGGTACTTAGAAATCATACGTGCAGTGTAACCAGATTCAGTTGCTGCAATAATAGTCTTAACGCCCAATTCTTCAGCAGTTCTAACAACTGATTCACCGATAGCTTCAGTAACGTTTGAACCCTTGTATTCTTCGAATCTTTGAAGAGCTAACTTGTTACGCTTAGCAAGTTGCTTTTCAGTACGCATGTCGATTTCAGCCATAGCCTTAACAGCTTTAACTGGGTAAAGACCGTTTGCAGATTCACCTGAAAGCATAGTTGCATCAGTACCATCAAGAACAGCGTTTGCAACGTCAGTAACTTCGGCACGAGTTGGACGTGGGTTTTCTTGCATTGAGTCAAGCATTTGAGTAGCAGTAATAACTGGCTTACCTAAAGCGTTACATCTCTTGATCAATTCTTTTTGTACAAATGGAACATTGATAAATGGAATTTCAACACCCATGTCACCACGAGCAACCATTAAACCATCAGAAACCTTTAAGATTTCGTCGATGTTGTCAATACCTTCTTGTGATTCAATCTTAGGGAAGATCTTTACGTATTCACAATGTGCTTCTTCAAGCAATTGACGAATGTCAAGAACATCTTGTGCTTTACGAACGAATGAAGCAAAGATGAAGTTGATACCTTCCTTCAAACCGAACTTAATATCGTTAGTATCTTTTTCAGTGATACCTGGGAGGCGGATTTCAACGCCAGGAGCGTTAACACCCTTCTTAGAACCGATTACACCAGTGTTTTGAGCTTCACAAACTAATTCTCTCTTAGCGTCATCTTTGTCCTTAATCAAAAGGTCAACTAAACCATCATCGATTAATACGTGACCACCAACGTGAGTATCGTCGTAAAGACCATCGTAGGTAACGTGGATCATGTCCTTGTTACCCTTCTTAGTGTCGTCCATAGAAATACGGATAGTGTCACCAGTGTTAATAGTGAACTTGCCGCCTTCTTGTTCAGTAGTTCTAATTTCGGCACCCTTAGTATCAAGAGCAATGCCAAGAAGTTTACCAGTCTTCTTTTCAACCTCACGAACCATGTTCATACGTGCACGGTGTTCTTCGTGGTCACCGTGTGAGAAGTTGAAACGGAATACGTTTGCACCTGCTTCAGCTAATTTAGTAATAGTCTCAACATCGTTTGAGGCTGGCCCTAAAGTACTAACAATTTTAGTTTTCTTCATCTTGAAAAAATCTCCTATAATACAAAATCAAAAACTACTTGGCTAAGTCTTTGTTTAATGAGTATAACGCATAATTACCGTGGTGTTTTGCATCAAACAAATCAAGAATATCATGGTGAGTAAGCTTGTTGTTTTCCATACCAACAGCTAAGCCGCCTTTACCTTCAAGTAATAACTTAACAGCGTAGGCACCCATTTCACTTGCTACTACACGGTCACGCATTGTTGGGCTTCCGCCACGTTGCATATGGCCCAATACATTAGCACGAGCGTCAAAGTCACCATATTTAAGAAGTTCATCCTTAAATTTTTCAGCGTCCATAACACCTTCAGCTAAAACAACGATTCCATGTTTCTTACCATTAGCAAATCCTTGCTTCAAGTTTTCAGCAATTTCCTTAATGTCATAAGGTTCTTCTGGAATAACAATTGCGTCAGCACCGGTAGCAACACCAACGTGCATTGCGATATCCCCACAATCACGACCCATAACATTTACAACAAATACACGTTGGTGACTTGTTGCAGTGTCACGAATCTTATCAATGGCTTCCATTGCAGTATTACATGCAGTGTCAAAACCAATTGTGTAATCAGTATAAGGAATATCGTTGTCAATTGAACCAGGAAGACCAATAGCATTATAGCCATGGCTTGTAAGCTTCAATGCACCGTGGTAAGAACCATCACCACCAATGACAACTAAAGCATCGATTCCGTGCTTCTTTAATTGTTCGATTCCCTTAAGTTGAACTTCTTCTTCCTTAAATTCTGGGAAACGAGCTGAATAAAGAAAAGTACCGCCGCGGCTAATTTTATCCGCAACTGTTTCAGAAGTCATTTGGAAAATATCACCAGCAACTAAACCAGCGTATCCATAACGAATTCCGCAAACTTCGATACCGTTTGCCAAAGCTGTACGAGTAACAGCTCTAATGGCAGCGTTCATACCAGGGGCATCTCCACCACTAGTTAAAATACCAATCCGTTTCATGAATTCACCTCTACGATTTTCTGTGTTTTACTCACATCGATTTTATCGTACCATTTTTTTTACTCAATGTCTTCAAAAAAAAGCCTATTTTTTTACTAATAATCCTTATAAAATAAATGTTTTCGCTTTCAACCTTATTAGGCTCTCTTTTGCTTGCTTTCAAAAAAATTGAATTAATCTTTGAAATTAACCTGCCGAGCATTAGAAAGTAGAAATTGAATTTTGTTAGGGTTAAAACGATCACTTTGTGTCCTAACTTGAAGTAAATATATCTCCCCAATCTTCAAGTTCTCACCTACTTTTTCCCAGACTTGAGGAAAAATAGTAAAGTCTCTCTCACCACTAGTATCACTAAAAACAGCAAAAGCCATATTATCACCTTTTTTTGTGGTAATTGGTTTAACCTTCATTAACTTTCCAACTGCAATTCCTTGTTCATTACTCTCAAAAAATTGTAATCGTTTTGCATTAAACTTTCGAGCATATTTTTGAACCGCAATAATCGGATTAATGCCAGTACTAAAGCCCATAGCTTCAACTTCCATCGCTGATTTTTCAGCCGCAGTTGGCATTTTTTCTTCTTCTACTTTAGGCTCTAATGTTTCGAATAACGATAAATTTGAGCCTGCCATTTTTACACTCTCAACTAAATCTTTATTTATTTTTAACAGTTCATTTCTATTAGGAGCTAGTCGATCAAAAGTTCCAGCCTTGATTAAATTTTCGACCGCATCTGCACTCAGCAAATTATTATCTATTTTCCAGAGAAAATCGGTCATCGACTTAATTGGACGCTTAATTTCTAAAATTTGCTTCAATAAGTCGCTCCTTAGTCCCCGAATTGCCTTTAATCCGACTAAAATTTTTCCATTCTCTAATGAAAAATCTGCCTTACTATTTTCAATATCAGGTGGCAAAATCTTAATTCCAGCTTCCTGAGCTTGCGTTAGGTATTGAGCAATTTTATTTCGATTACCCATATTGCTGTTTAACAAAGCTAAATAAAAGACTCCTGGATAATGCACTTTAAAATAAGCAAGCCAAAAAGCAATCTTACTATAGGCAACGGCATGAGAACGATTAAATCCATAATTAGCAAACTGTGCAATGTAGTCATAAACTTTTTCAGCGGTTTCCTTTTTACGGCCTAATTTAATTGCACCTTCAATAAACTTAGCTCGTTCACGTTGAATTACATCCGCATTTTTCTTAGACATTGCACGTCTTAACAGATCAGCCTCTCCTAAAGAAAAACCTGCTAAAACTTGAGCTGTTTGCATAACTTGCTCTTGATAAACCAAAACCCCGTAAGTAGTGCCTAAAATTTTCTTTAAACTAGGGTCAGGATATTGAACCCTTTCCTTTCCATGTTTTCTATTGATGAAATGATCAATATTATTTATTGGACCGGGACGGTATAAGGCATTAACTGCAACAATATCTTCAAAACTATCTGGATGAAGCTGTTCAAGGACACGCTTAATCCCATCAGATTCAAACTGAAATACTGCATCCGTGTCCCCGCGTTGAAACAAGGTAAGTGTTTCTTGATCATCTAAGGGAATTCGGTTAGGATCGATGTCAATTCCATCCGCTCTTAAAGCTGCAACAATATTCCCTAAAATCGTTAAATTTCTTAATCCCAAGAAGTCGATCTTTAACAAACCTAGTGATTCAACATTCAATTTTGTCTGTTGAGTTACGGGAATTCCTAGGGGACCTGCTTGAAGTCCTACGATTTCAGCTAGGGAATCATCAGTAATTACTAAACCAGCCGCATGAATTGAATAGTGCCTTGGTAAATTTTCTAAATGCTCGGCGGTCGCAAATAAAATTTTACTCAATTCATTCGTATTCACTAGTAGCTGCAATTCTTTTGATTTTTGATAGGCCTCAGCTAAGGTGATTTTTCCCTTAGAGTGCGGAATGGCATCTAACCAACGATAGGTTTCGACCTTATTTAATCCAAAAACACGACAAACATCTTTTAAAACCTGCTTTGCCGCTAAAGTACCAAACGTTAAAATCTGGGCTGCATGATTCATCCCGTACTTTTCAAACATGTACTTAATTACTTCATCCCGACGATTGTCTGGAATATCTAAGTCAATATCAGGCATTTGCTGACGGGCAGGATTTAAGAAACGTTCAAACAGCAAATTATATTCAATTGGATCTACTTCAGTAATTCTAAGAGCATATGAAACAAGAGATCCAGCTGCTGATCCTCTCCCCGGTCCTGTTGTAATATGGACACTATGAGCAAAATTCATTACATCCCACACAATAAGGAAATAATCATCAAATCCCATTTCATTAATTACTTGTAATTCATAATCAAGTCTTTTTTGATATTGAGCGGGAATTTGATTATTAAATCTTTTTGCAAGCCCCTCTTGAGCTAAAGCATGCAAATATTCTTTTGAAGTAGGAAACTTATTTTGTTTAAATTTTGGAAGTTGCGGATCTTGAAACTTAATTTCTGCAGTACAGATTTTTCCAATTTCTTCTGCATTCTTCAATGCATCTTCAATATCAAACTTCCGATAACTTACCTGCAATTCTTCACTATTTTTCAAATAGTGTGAACCAGCTTGTTTAGCCAACTGTTCTATATTTTCTAAATGAGTATTAGTTTTAATTGCTTGAAGTGTACGTCTTAAAAATTGTTCATTACGGTTAAGGTACTGTCCATCTTCTACAGCAGTTAGAGGTAAGCTAAATTGTGTAGCCAGTGAGCGAATATAATTTATATATTCTTGCTGTCCTGAATCCGCATAGACTCCCAAATACATGGAAGATGAGCTCGGAAGAGAATCTTGCAGCTTTCGTAAATAATTTGCTCCCATTTTAGGATTATTAGTTTGCAACATTTTTAGTTCACTATGTAAATTGCTTGGAGTAATTAGAATTAAATGGCCGAGATATTTTTTTAAATTTTCGAAAGTTAAAATATTTTCTTTTTCGCCATTTTCAGTTAAAAGATTAACTGCACTAGATAAACGTAAAATATTTTTATATCCCTGGTCATCTTTTGCAATTACAATGAGATCATACTTATTAGCTTCATCAATTAAACCATTAATTCTAAGTTGCATCCCTAGTAAAGGTTTAATTCCGGTATCTTTTGCTGCCTTATAAAAATCGACCAGGCCATAAGTAATATTGATATCGGTTAAAGCAATCGCAGAATAGCCTTTTTTCTTAGCATTTTCAGCTAAGTTTTTAACTTTAGTTGGACTCTCAAGTAGAGTAAAACCGCTTAAATTTTGTAAACTAACCGCTCCCATATACTCACCCTTTCTGATAATTTAAGTATAGCAAATTCTATTATCTTCGCTTGCTAAAACATCTTATTTTTGCTAAGATACCTAGCGAAAGAAGGAGAAATTATGCGCTACATTATTACAGTGATTTGGTCATGCATTTTTTGCGAAATTATCGGTTTTATTGCTGCATCTCTAACTCAGATGCAATTTAATCCTATGCAATCTTTGATTATTGGCGCAGTCTTTGGCTTGCTCTTCGCAATTATTATTCCTGCCATTACTGCCAAAAGTCATAAAGACAAAAGTAAGTATAGTAAATTATAATTGAATTAAATTTGAATATTATAAAAAGCTGTTTCAATTAAGAAACAGCTTTTTTTCTTAGTAAAATTTATAATTCTTACTTGTATCTACTTTAATATCATCATGAGTTAAGTACTCACTAAACATTTGAACATAATCTTGGTCAAAGATCTTTTCAATTTTATCCATACTGTAAGCTGGGTAGAAACCTCCACCGAGAGCACGATAATTGTTCACAGCTAACTTATAAACCTTGTCATCTTCAAGATCCTTACCATCTAAAGTCACCTTAGTCAATCTTTGACCAACTGGCTTAGATAAATCAGCTTCGTATTTAACAGGATAGAAAAGATCAAAATGATATAACATTGGTTTTGGTGTAATCCAGCGATCGATAAATTTAATTTTACCGTCTTTATCTTTTTCTAAAAAGCCAGCTGAATATTCAATGATTTCCTTTAATTCTTTTCCAGTAAGGTTAACAATGCAAAGTTGATTTGCGTATGGATAATTAAGTAAAACTTCTCTCATAGTAACATTCTTTGAAAATCCATGAGCTGATTCAGACATAATTGCAGTAGCTGAAACATCTGCACCAGTAAACCAAAGCTGCATTTGCTGGATAAGGTTAATGAATGGAGCTCCCTCAATTCTCCCCTTAATTGCATTTTCAATTGGAGCAGGCTCAGATAAGTGAGCAATTGGTTGATCTAACCACTTTTGAGTCTCTTCATCAAGGCTCTTAACAATCTTTTCAATAGCTGGATCAGGGGCGTAATCTTTGCTATCAATTAATTCAGTAGTCATCTCATTAATCTTGACCTTGCCTTTTTCATCCTTGTCAAAATCAATAACTACTTTCCCAACAGCTTCTCCTCGATATCCGGGTTGAACAATTGCAGTATCCCGGGTAACTAAGTTTAAGCGACGATGTTGATGTCCAGTTAAAAAGACATCAATTTCAGGAATTTCAGTTAAAATCTTATATCCTTCGTTTTCACCAGTGTGGGGCTCAGTTGCTTCCCCAGTCAAAGGATCACTCTCAAAGCCACCATGATACATAGCACAAAGAATATCGACCTGTGGGCGCAATTTTTTAGCTAATTTAGAAAGTACATCATAACCAGAAACAAACTTTAATCCTTTGATATGATCTTCTGATTCCCAGTGAGAAATATATTGGGTAGTAATCCCCATAATTCCTATTTTCAGGCCAGCCTTTTCAATAATAGTGTATTCCTTACCAAAAAACGGCACATTAGTTTCTGCATCTAAAACATTATCATTAATAAATGGCGCACGGTTATTATCAACGTAATATGACAAGTAATCTAATCCATAATTAAAATCATGGTTTCCCAATGCACGTGCATCATAGCCTACTTCATTATAAGCTTCAGTAAATTTACGTAATCCTTCCTCTTCAGGGAGTTTGTGTGTAAAGCTAGCTAAAGGAGATCCTTGCAAACAATCTCCACTATCTGTAACTAAAACATTATCTGCGCCGTATTTTTCTTTTTCACTTTTTACGACACTGCTTACCCGGCTAAGTGAAATTGGTGCATCATAATTGTTTTTATCTTGATAATCAGTTGGCATTAAAAAGCCATGCGTATCACTTGAGTGTAAAATAACTAGTTTCATTAATACCTATTCCTTTAATCAAAAATTATATAAAAAAAGACACCCCAAGGTGTCTTTAATTAATCGTTATTTTGTTGCTTGTTTTCGTTAGCAACTTGACGGCCTTTGTAAAAGCCCTTTGGTGAAACGCGGTGGCTTAAACGGTATTCACCAGTAGTAGCATCGTAATGCATTGCTGGTGTGGTTAATTTAATATGACCACGACGTGAACGTTTCTTTTGCTTAGAAGTTTTTCTTGCAGGAACTGCCATTAGTTAGATCTCCTTTTTTATAGAATTGAGACTTGCGAACCTTTAAATAAACAAATTCACTAAATACTCACGTATTTCAATGATACAATCTAAGAGCTGATAAATCAAGTCCAATCTTACTTTGTAGCTTCAGAATTATTAACTTTTTTTAATTCAGCTATTTGTTTATCTCTAGATTCAATTTCACTCCGATATTTATTATCTAATTCTTTCTTCTGTTTTGCTAGTGCTTTTTTTACATCGGGAGAAACTTTTTCTCCTTTGCCAATCAAAAGTGATACTAAAGCACCTAATAGAAGCATAATCACTAAGACGATGATTAAAGGCATTTTAGGTTGGAAAAAGCCAAAATTAATCGCTACAGGTTCAGTATTTAGGCATGCAAAAATCACAAGCACTAAAACGATAATTAGTCCAATTACTAAATTTCTTTGCTTATTCATCATTCTTCCCTACTTTCTGCTAGCAAATTTTAGACTTGCCCAGTCACCGATACGAGGGAAAATTTGGTAAAGCTTTGCTAAGGTAGCTAAGCTGAGAGGTAAATTCAATTCACGACGATTAGAGCCAAAGAAGTGGACTACCTGCCAAGCTACATCATCTGGATCAAGCATGAAACGTTGAACATTATTCACGTAAGAACCACTTTCATCAGCAATATTAAAGAAATTAGTATAAACTGGTCCAGGATTTACTGTCATGACCTTAACACCAAAAGGTTTCAATTCTAGACGTAAAACGTTTGAAAATTGAATAATAGCCGCCTTAGTAGCACTGTAAGCTGCAGTCTTAGTAGTTGGTACAATTCCAGCAATTGAGCCAAAATTAATAATTTGCCCTTGCTTTTGATCGATCATGACGCGCGCAACAAGACGAGTGAAGTACATCAAACCTAAAACATTGGTTTGAAACATTTCAGTTACGACTTGAGGTGAAGTCTCTAAAAATTCTTTAAAGACACCAAAACCTGCTGCGTTGACAAGATAATCAATATGGTCAACATGACTAACAATTTCATTAAAGGCGCGATCAATTTGATCAGCTTTGCTAATATCTGTTGGAAATACATATACTTCATTTCCAGAAAGCTGACGTGCTTCGTTGGCAATTTCTTCTAACTTCTCTTGATGACGTGCCATCAAAATAACTGTTGCACCACGACTTGCACTTTCTAAAGCAATTGAGCGTCCAATACCACTAGAAGCTCCTGTAACTACTACGACTTTATCCCTTAATGAATTACTCATATTATTATCCCCTCAATGTGATTTCAAAATTATCTAAATCATTAGCTAAGTGAGTATGTTTAAAAATCTTTCTAGCATCATGTTCTAATTGTCTACCAGCTCTTCCAGTATAGCGAGCAGAAATGTGAGTTAAATAAAGCTCTCCAACATTATGATCTCGAGCAACTCGAGCTGCATCCAAGCAAGTTGAATGGAAGTAGCGATGGGCCATTTTTTCTTCTCCACCATCAAATGTTGATTCATGAACTAGAACATCGGCATTATCTGCTAATTCACCAATATTTTTTGTTGGCCGAGTATCATAAATAATTGTCACAATTCGTCCTGGACGCTCTTCTCCAAGAAAATCACGTCCATCTAGTTTTTGACCATCACTTAATGTGATTGTTTTTCCGGCCTTTAATTGACCAAGAAGCGGTCCATTAGGCACATTGTATTCTGCCACTTTATCCATTAATAATTCACCTGGACGTGGCTTTTCAACTACACGAAAGCCAAAACTCGGTACTCGGTGATCTAAACGAGCTATGTAGACCGCAAAAATATCATTTTCAAAAATTAAGCCATCTTCTTTTAAAACCACATACTTAATCGGATATGATACGCGAGTTTTAGAAACTCTGAGAGAAGTTTGTACAAATTGTTCAATACCAGCTGGTCCATAAATTGTTAGTGGACCACCATCGCCTTGAAAAGAACGAGATGAGAGAAAACCTGGAAGTCCAAAAATATGGTCACCATGAGTATGTGAAATAAAGATTCGCGTTACTTTTCTAGGTCTAATGTTAGTCTTTAAAATTTGATGCTGCGTTGCTTCTCCTACATCAAATAGCCATACTTCATTTAATTCATCTAATAACTTTAGTGCGGTACAAGAAACATTTCTACTTTTTGATGGTTGCCCCGCACTTGTTCCTAAAAATTGTATTTCCATGAAAACCCTATTTCTAATATTTTCCTTCAGTAACTAAAACTTTAGTTATATAGGCACTATAAAATTTCGATCCTTCTGGAGTTGGATGTGTATGATCATCGTAGAACCAATCTGGATGACTACCAGCAAACTCATGCCACTTAATAATCGTTAAGTTTGGATATTTTTTCGTTGCTGCATCTAGTTCACCATTAACTTGATCTTGCCAATCACGGGTTGGCACATGAGTATTAACCCAAAAAACATGTCTCTTTGGACCAATAATTTGCATTAAGTGATCAAGTTCTTGAGGTTGAAAGGCTCCGTTTGTTCCTAAGCCAATTAACACATTATCATTTAAAGCACCCTTTGCTTTGTATTGTTCAAAAAGCGGAATAGTATCACCCAATTGTCTAGAAACAGCTGCATCAATAATTAAATGTGGCATCAATTTTTGTAAGTTTTGGCTAGATCCAGCCATTACTGAGTCTCCAATTGCAGTCACCTGAATTTTTTGTGCTAGTTGTAAATCAACTTGAGAAATTCCGTATTTTTCAAAGTCTTTGTTTACTGGTTTGGTAACTGCCGCTTTCTTAGCTTGTTTTATAAGATCAGCTTTTGAAGTTGGTGCTGTTTTCTTTCTAGACTGAGCTTCTTTAATTAGTTTCTGATTATTCTTTAGCTGCTTACTACGATTTGATTTAATCTGTTTAGCTAGTTGAGAGTGATTAGGATTTTCCGCTTTGACAGTTGGCGCTTTTAAAATTCCAAAACTACCTAGAATAAAAACTATTATCCCTGTTGCGAAAAGTATCTTTGCTTGATAGTGTTTTGCTCGTAAATTTAAGGCCTTAGTTAAGAATTGACGAACTTTTTCCCAATCAATTCGACCAAATGGTTTTTCAATAAAACGATAACTAAGTTCAGCAATTATCAAAATTAAAATAACTTCGATTGAATGATATAAAACCACATGATCGGCAATATCTTTAACCTTATCTTCAAAGAAAATCATTACTGGAAATTGATATAAGTAAATTCCATATGAACGTGACCCAATCCATTTAAATACTGGATTAGTTAACCACTTGTTCCAGCTACTGCCTGGATGAGCAATGATTCCAACAAAAATCGTTGTTACTAGTGAAAAGAAGAACATCCCTCCGCGATAAGCAAATGCTTTTTGCGGATTAAAAATTGGACTCGTTGCCATTAGTAAGATAGCTACTAATGATATAGCTCCCACAATATTTAAGAGCCAATGATCTCTTTTTTCTAGATTTGCATTTAACTTCCAAGTTGGCCAAAAAACTGCTAGCATTGCTCCCAAACCTAGAGAGAAGAATCTTGTATCCGTCCCATAGTAAATTCTACTTGTATCAACACCTGGCTTAAATAAAAATGCCATCTCTAAAGCAGAAAATAAAGTTAAGGCTGTAATAATCCAAAAAATTGTTTTTTTCTTTTTAGCGAACTTAACTAGCAAAAAGATTATTAGAGGCCAAATAATGTAAAATTGACCTTCAATTGACATGGTCCATAAATGAACAAATGGCGATTCATTAGCTGCAAATCGTTCAAAATAACTTTGTCCATTCTTTATCTGCCAAAAGTTATAGACGTTCAGTAAATTAGTAACGACTATTTGATTCAACTTAGCTAGAAGATTCTGCTGAAAAAGTAAGATATAGGCACTACATCCCCACAACAGTGTAATCATTTGAGGGTATAACTTTTTGATTCGCCTGATGTAGAAAGATTTGAAATTATACTCTCCCCGCTCCTCATAGGCATGAAACATATGGTCTGTAACTAAATAACCCGATAATACTAAAAATATCGGTACTCCTAAATATCCACCCATAAACTGGTTTGGATTAAGGTGATATAGAATTACTCCAATAACGGCTAGAGCACGAAGTCCGGCATAACCTGTAATAAAGCGGTTCTTTTTATTCAAAAGTCTTACTCCCAACTTTTTCAAATTTTCTAATCTACAAATTCAAAAGTAAAGTCAGCTATTGAAACATCGTCGCCAGTTACTGCTCCATTTTCTCTTAAAGCTTCATCTACACCCAAGCGCTTTAATTTACGAGCTAGAAGCATAATTCCATCAGTATGGTCAAGGTTAGTTCTTTGAACAAGACGCTCTAGCTTATTGCCTGTAACAACAAAGCTGTGTTCGCCTGTTCTTTCAACCTTAAAGCCTTCATCTTCTGGTTTCTTATAAACATATTCTTTTTCGGCAACTTTGATTTCTGCTGGTTTTTCAGCTTCTTCTTTAGCAACTTCTTCAACAAGATCTGCGGTCTTACCCATTAGTTCACTAACACCTTTATGGGTAACACTAGAAATAGGATAGACAGTTTTATCTCCTAGTTTCTTCTTAAATTCCGCAAATTTTTCTTCACTACCAGGAATATCCATTTGTGTTGCTACAATAATTTCTTTCTTGGTAGTTAAATCCTTAGTGTAGCCTGCTAATTCCTTACGAATTGTCTCATAGTCTTCGTAAGCATCACGGCCATTGTTTGGATCCATTGAAACTAAGTGCAGAATTACTTTTGTACGTTCAACATGACGCAAGAATTGAATTCCAAGTCCAACACCTTTTGAAGCACCTTCAATTAATCCTGGCAAGTCAGCCATTGAAAAATCACGACCATCTGGAAGAACAACCATTCCTAAGTTAGGAGTTAAGGTTGTAAATTCATAAGCAGCAATCTTTGGCTTAGCCTTAGTTACAACAGATAACAAGGTTGACTTACCAACAGATGGGAAACCTACTAGCCCGACATCAGCTAAGACCTTTAATTCTAAGCGTAAAGTACGAAATTCCCCTGGTTCACCATTTTCGGCAATTTCTGGAGCAGTTCTTGTTGGAGTGGCAAAGTGGATATTACCTCTACCACCTTTTCCGCCGTGAGCCACTACCAATTCTTGACCATTTTCGACTAAATCGCCCAAAAGCTCGCCAGTATTAAAATCATAGACACTTGTTCCCATTGGAACCTTTAATCTTACATCTTTAGCTCCGCGGCCATATTGTGATTTAATACGACCATTTTCACCGTTATCTGCCTTAAACTTACGTCTAAAGCGGAAATCCATTAAGGTTCTTAGGCCGGAGTCAGCAACTAAAATAATACTGCCTCCGCGGCCTCCGTCTCCACCGGCTGGTCCACCAAGTGGAACATATTTTTCATGTCGAAAAGCAACGGCACCGTCGCCGCCCTTTCCTGCTTGTACATCTATTTTTGTTTGGTCGACAAACATTGTGTGCCTCCTTTATATATCAATTTATAATTAAAAATTTCCTTAAAGTTTCTTAACTATAATACCATATCAAGCCTCATTAAATCAGGTCTTTTATTGGTTAATTTATAAACTCAATTTTACAGTTTGTGCTTGCGGAAGAGTTAGACCAGCTTCTCTTAATTCATCCACTGATGCTTCTTTAATTTTCTTTAAAGAACCAAACTTTCTTAGGAGCTTATTTCTAGATTTAGGCCCAATACCCTTAATTTCATCTAATTTACTTGAAAGAGCATTTTTGGCATGAGTTCTTCTATGAAAAGTAATTGCAAAGCGGTGAACTTCATCCTGAATTCTGGTCATTAAGTAAAATCCCTCAGATTTTGGATCTAAAGGAATTAGCTTTAATTCTTCTCCCTTCGTAGGATCACCAAAAATCAAGTGATTAGTTCGGTGATGATCATCCTTTACCATTCCGGCGACAGGAATATTTACATTCAATTCATTTCTTAACACATCCAAACAAGCTTCAACTTGAATCTGACCACCATCCATTAAAATAAGATCTGGCATTTTTTTATGTTCTTTTAAAAGTCGACTGTATCGTCTTCTAACTACTTCACGGGTGTTTCCTACTTCATCAGCCGCATTTTGATGTTCAACCTCACCCTTTAATTTGTATTTACGATATTCATGTTTATCAGCTTCACCATCAGTAAATACTACCAAAGCAGAAACAGGGTCAGCTCCCTGAATATGAGAGTGGTCAAAACTTTCAATTCTATGTCCATACGGCAGCCCTAAAGCGTCAAAAATTTCTTTTTGTGCTCCCTTAGTTTTACGATTACCTAGTTCTAAGAGGCGGAATTTTTCATCTAGTTTCAACTTAGCATTGTCATGAGCCATTTCCAACAAGGCTTTCTTTTGACCACGTTGTGGTGTTCTTACGGGTACCTTTAGCACCTCAGATAAAGATTCATTATCAATTCCAGCCGGTACTAAAACTTCTTTTGGTAAAACACGATTACGCTGTCCATAAAATTGAGCAATGAAGGAAACGAAAGCATCTTGTGGATCATTAGTATCAGTTAAAGGAAATAGTCTTGTTTCACGACGTAATAACTTAGCCTGTCTTAAAAAGAAAATTTGGATTGAAATCCAAGACTTATCAACGTAAAAATTAAAGATATCCCGTTGAGTATGATCATTAGAAATAATCTTTTGTTTCTCAACAGTTTGTTCGATATATTTCAATTGATCCCTAATTTCAGCAGCACGTTCAAATTCTAGATCCATTGAAGCTTGTGTCATTTTTTCTGTCAAATCTTGCTTAACCTGGGCGATGTCTCCATTTAAAAATCGCTTTATCTTTCTAATCTGAGCATCATAAGTACTCTTTGGCACCTCCTTAAAGCAAGCTCCCAAACATTGTCCCATGTGATAGTAAAGACAGGGACGTCCTTGATGACCGGTACATCTTCTTAGAGGCCAGACTTTTTGAATAAATTTCAAAGTTGCTTGCGCTGCATAAACATTTGGATAAGGTCCAAAATAGTAACCGTGATCTTTATGAACAATTGATGTCAAACGTGTTTGCGGATCACGTTCATTAGTGATTTCAATGTAAGGATAGCCTGTGCCTTGCTTTAACTGGACATTATAGTAAGGCTGATATTTTTTGATTAGTGTAATTTCTAACAAAAAAGATTCCTTATCGGATGAGACAGTAATTATATCAAAATCACGTATTTCACGTACAAGTTCAGCACGTCTCCCCACCTGTTTACTTTTAAAATAGGAACGAACGCGGTTCTTTAAGTTTTTAGACTTTCCCACATAAATCACATTACCATTAACATCTTTCATTAAGTAGCAACCTGGCTTATCGGGCAAAAGTTTTAATTTATTTTCAATATGTTCCGTTGCCATAAATTATTTTTCCTTCCTATTAAAATTCCCATAGTATTTTATCACGTTCCTTCTTAAAACCAAGTAAGATGACTTTTTTGTTTACTCAATCCTTCATTTTCTTATAGAATAGTAAATAGCCAAAAAGAAAGGTCGCAAATAATGAAAAATATTTATTTTAATCATGATGGAAACATCGATGATTTAGTTTCACTTCTTTTACTCTTGCAAGCGCCTGATATTAAACTCATTGGAATTAGTGCCATTGATGGCGATGGATATATCGATCCCTCAGTGGAAGCTTGTCGGAAAATGGTCGATAGATTCAATTTACGTGGTGATAAATTAGAAGTTGCTCGCTCTAATTCACGTGCTGTTCATCAATTTCCAAAAGAGTGGCGGATGGCAACATACTCATTTAACTACTTTCCAATCTTAAATGAGAGCGGTGAAATTAAAACCCCAGAAGCTGCGTTGCCTGCTCATTTAGATATGATTGATAAAATTAAAAAAGCAGATGGTCCCGTTACCTTAGTAATGACTGGTCCAATCACTGATTTAGCTCGAGCATTAGACGAAGATGCTTCAATTCAATCAAAAATTGAAAAAGTCTACTGGATGGGTGGCTCTCTCGACGGACATGGAAACGTAGTTAGTGTTGATGCTGACGGCACTCAAGAATGGAATGCTTTTTGGGATCCAGATGCAGTGAAAAGAGTTCTAGATTCAGATCTTAAAATTCAAATGGTCGGCTTAGAAAGTACCGAAGAACTTCCTTTAACTGATGAACTTCGTCAGCACTGGGCTAGTTTAAGAAAGTATCCAGCTATTGACTTAGTTGGTTTAGGATACAGCTTAATTATTTCTGTTCCAAATGCAGAGCTATATTTGTGGGACGTTTTAACTACTATGTCAGCTCTCTACCCTGAACTTGTTGAGACACGTCAGGTAAAAGCAAATATTATTACATCAGGTTTGGCAAGTGGTCGCATGTTTATCGACCCTAATGGAAAAGAAATTACTGAAGTAACAAAAGCAGATAAAGATTTATTCTTTAAGAAAGTAGATAAAATTTTAGAAAGACAATAAATATATAAATGACAATTTGGTTAACACACTTTATCGAAAATTTCGGCTATCTTGCCATTATTCTTTTAATTGCCGTTGAAAATATTTTCCCACCTATTCCTTCAGAGGTGATTTTGACCCTTGGAGGATTCCTAGTTAGTGGAACTAAATTAACTCTAATCGGAGTTATCCTAGCTTCAACTCTAGGATCAGTTATTGGTGCGATTATCCTGTTTTCAATTAGTCGTAATCTAACGCTGCCGCGACTTGAAAAATTACTTGAAACTAAATTATTTAAACTTTTAGGATTTAAAAAAGATGATGCTCAAAAAGCCATTGATTGGTTCGACAAACATGGAATTGGAGCCATTTTTTACGGACGTTGCATCCCTGTTGTTAGAAGTTTAATCTCAATTCCCGCAGGTATTGCCCATGTCGGCTGGACTAAATTTCTAGTCTTAACTACTTTAGGTAGTTTAGTTTGGAATAGTGTATTAGTTGGTTTAGGGCACTATATGGGAAAGAATTGGCAAGTCGTAGTTAGAATCTTTGATGATTATACGATCGTAATTATTATCATTTTACTAATTCTATTTATTTACTTTGGAATTAAGTGGTACAAAACTCGAATTAAGAAGTAAAATTTTGCTATATACTGGTTGGCGGACTGGAAGTTCGCCAACCTTTTTTGTTATAATTAGATATATGTTAAAGTAACAATTACATTTTTGTTAATGAGGTATAAAAATGTTATTTCCCTACGAAAAAAATTTTAATCAATGGTGCAGTAGTCAAAATCTTGCGCCGCGAACAATTACTTCAATTAATCAATCGATCTATTATTTTTGGAACTATTTTTTACAAAATTCAAATTTAGAACCTAAAGTTAGTAATGTTTCTGCTCAAGATATCCGCGCCTTTATTGACCACTTAGAGCAAGATCAAAATAAAACAATTAGTACGATTAATAAGTATGTTACCCATTTAAAGAAATATTTTTCTTTTCTCTATGACCACCAATTAGTTAAAAATTATCTTTTTACCGATTTACATGGCTATACTTTTGATCGAACCCCTCATATTTGTATTGACTGGATTGATCAGATTGATGAAATTATAACTTGGCCTGAAATTAGTCTTGATTGTAAAAAAGTTCTAATTTTGATTGCTCACGGCTTTGACCCAAAACAATTTCTTAATTTATGTAAGGCTAATATTTCAAGTATTAAGAATTCAAACTATCGCTCTATTCTCCTGACTAATACTGAAGAAAATCCTCTTATTTTTCAAACAAAGACCGGTAAACAAATCTCTGCCTTAACCTCTTTAACTAGAAAAATTGCTCCAGACAAGGACATTTTAAATTTTGATCTTACCCCAGGAAAACTTCGCCTTTCTTACATTTACTATAAAGTAAATGACCCTAGCCTCTCTGACTTGAAATTAATGGAAATCCTACATTGTAATCGTAAGAGTTTGACTTATTATCGCAATCAACTAGATAAGCTTAAACTTGCTCCCTTTACACCAAAAAGAACGGTTTAAAAACCGTTCTTTTTTCTTATTATTAAATTTAATACCAGGCTGGCTTATCACCGTCAGTTCCAGGCTTATCTAAACCAACATTACTCTTAAGATCCTCTGCTGGATTTTCAATTATATTAACTATATAGTCTGCTACACTCAAGCGAGACACTTCGGTTCCCTTGAATGGAGTTTGAGCACCAACAGTCTTTTCATAACTTACTTCATCTTTATTAGTTAACCAAGCTGGTCTAATAATGGTGTAATCTAAATCACTTTCTGTAATCTTATCAGCTGCTGCTCTATAAGTGGTTAAGTAAGAACCTAAAACATTCTTATTCCATTCACCAAATTTTCCTGGTACTTCATTATAGATTCCTAGAGAAGAAACCCAAATTAAGCGCTTAATGCCATTTGCATCCATTGCTTTAACAACAGTTTCGGCTTGATCTTCAATGTTTGCCCCAGCTAAGTTTGCGTAAACTAGGTCAACACCTGCTAATGCTGCCTTTAATTCATTAAAGTTGCTTGCATCACCCTTGATTATCTCTTCTCGACTTTCATCAACTTGATGTAATTTATTAGGATGACGCAAATATAAAACCATATCTACATCCGTTTTCTTTAATAGCATTGGTTCAACTAATTGAGCAATTTGACCAGCAGCACCTAAAATAGCAATCTTTGTCATTTTTATTTTCCTCGCATCACAAAATAAATAATTTTAATGAAAAGTTCTACATATTTATTTGACTACAGTGCAAATTTGAATAATCTCAGTCATGATTTTCTCCTTACCTAGCTATCCTTACTTACAATTCCATAGTATTACTTATTATTAATAAGTCAACTACTTAAGATTAATTTTATTATCTTTTTTGAATATTTCGTATAGATTTACTATTCGAAAGCACTACAATAGATAAAGGAGAACATTATTAGATAGAGAGGTAAAAATATGACTAATAAAAGTTCCGTACCTAAGAAACTTTCCTTTATATCTATCTATTTCTTAGGTATTAATGCAGTCATTGGATCAGGGACATTCCTGCTACCTTCTGTAATTTATCGTTACATGAATCTAACAGCTATTCTTGTTCTTCTCTGTACTGCTGTCACTGTCAGCATGATTGCTTTATGCTATGCTGACTTATCGAGCCGTTTCACACAATCAGGAGCCGCTTGGCTTTATTCATATAATGCTTTTGGGCGTTTTTCGGGTTATGAACTAGGTATTTTTACTTGGTTTTTAGGATGTACAACTCTTTCTGCTGAAGTAGTTGCTTTATTAACCATTCTAAAGAGTTTTCTACCTATTTTTAAAAATAATGCAGTCTACATTAGTGGAGTTATCTTCTTAATTTTACTGTTTTCAATTATTAATTTCTTTGGTAGATCTTGGGTAAAAATTGTTAATAACATTTCAGCTGCAGCTAAGATTATTACATTACTTGTCTTCATTATTGTGGGAGCCTTCTTTATTAAGAAAGCTCACTTTACTCCGGTAATTCCACATGCAGCTTTAACCGGTGTTGGACCATTCTTTAAGCATTTTGGAGCTGCCTTCACACCAATTTTTTATTTATTTACTGGATTTTCTTTTATTCCAATTGCCGCAAAGCAAATGAATAATCCAGAAAAGAATATTCCACGTGTTTTAATTGCAGTAATGACTAGTGTAACAATTCTAGATTGCTTGATGCTTTTAGTTGCAATTGGTTTAAGTGGGCAAAAACTAGGAGGCTATTCTAATCCATTAGCGAGTGCCCTAAAGACTGGTGTTGGCCAATGGGGTTTTGCTTTTATGATTGTCGGAATGTTAATTTCAATCTTTGGAGTTGCCTTCAGTGCTTCATTTAATACTCCTTCACTTATTGCATCCCTTGCTACCGAACATGGGATGCTTCCTAAATGGATTGGTAAGAAAAATAAACACGATGCTCCTTGGGTTGGTATTATTTTTACCGCTGTTCTTTCAGGAGCCTTAGCTACTCAAAGCTACCTATTCCTTGTTTCATGTACAGTTTTAGCATCCTTTGTTCAATATGTGCCATCAATTTTAGCAGTCATTAAATTTAAGCATAGTAATGAATACCCAACACACGGTTTTTCACTACCTGGAAAATACACTATTCCAATTATTGCTTTGATTATTTCTTGTTATATGGTTACTAACTTTACTCCTAAGACACTACTCTTAGGGGCTGTAGTTGCAGTGATTGCGGCTGCCTGCTACTTCTTTATTGATAAGGATGAAAAGTTAGAAAAAGAACATGAAGACTTTTTAGCTAAATTAAGACGAAAAAACTAAAAAAGTAAGCTGCTTATAAGATGCAGCTTACTTTTTTTAGTTAAAGTTATAGGGTATAATTCACTTATCTTAATTCAAAGGAGCTAAAGATAGATATGGGTTTAACTTTTGAAAAAAATAATCAATTAGAAAAAATGCTTGATAAATTTGCTATCTTGCCAGATGATCCTAAAAAGAAAAAAGCTCAAAATAGCAAAGATAAGGACAAAAATAAAGATAAATAATAAAAGAGGTCGAAACAATTATAGTTCCGACCTCTTTTATTGTCTATTAGTTTCTTTTCTTTAATTTTTTACTCCAAATTACTGCACCACTTACGGCTGCAATTAATGCACCGCAAATTATTACAAATGGATTAGTAGCCTTAGCCACAGTTTCTGGTAAGCGAGTAGCAACAGAAATTGGATTTGAACTCTTGTCCTTATCCTTTGAGTTACTTACAACACTAACATTTTTTTCAGTAACAGTAGTTGATCCTAAATCCTTTACAACTACATCTTCGTTAGCTTTAGAACTGGATTTTGCTGCTTGATCTTTATCAATTTTCTCAACAGTAGTTGACTTCTCCATATGGTTATCAGCGTCTTTTGCAGAAGTCTTAGCTTCACTTTCTATTTGTGAGCTCTTAGCAGTTGATTTTGATGTTCCTGCAGCTGAAGAGTTTTTATCTGAAGAAGTAGTATTTGTATCCTCACTACTTTGACTAGCTGCACCATCTTTAACTGTTACGTAAACTGCTAATCTTGATCTAGATCCATCTGGGAAAGTAACATAAACTGTTCCGTAACTAGTTCCAGCCTTATTAACTTCAGGCTTATTATCCCAAGCAGCTACTGTTCCAGCTGGAACCTGACTCCAATTAGAAATACCACTTGTTGCATCAGGTAAAACACCCTTAGTAGTAGTTAAAGCTTGTACAGTTAAGGGGTTAGTATAAGCTTGTAAATTCTTATGTTCTTCAAGTTGAGTTTGATAAGTCTTGGCTTGATCAGTAGTTGCGGTACTACTATCAGTACTTGCTGCAAAAGCAGTTCCACCTACACTCAAAGATGCTAACATTGCAGCTGCACCCAAACTTGTAATGATACTTCTCTTCTTAACTTTTCTCATCATAATTCACGCTCCTGAGCAAGGTAAGCTATACTTAAGCTTGCTGTTTTATTTACTTTTATTATACCGTAGTTTTACAAAAATGTTACAAATTAAGATTTTTTTTACATTCTTTGTAATATTTTAAGAAATAAACATTATTAGCGCTTTCACATTATTTATATCATAGGCATTTTGAAAACAAAAAACATATGCTTAAAAACTTAATTATGATGAATAGGTTATTAGCTGGCTAAATAAGTCAAAGCAACCTGTAATTGAGTCAGATCATTAAGTGTAGCTGGGATATCGTCTTGATCTACCATTTGGTAAATTTCTAAAGTCTCTTCATCAAATTCAAAACCAGCTCCAATTACAATATCCATTGCTTCTTCAAGTAAATCCATATTTTCTTGACCGGGATCAAGCTTAAATAAAGTTCCCCCATCATCAGTAATGCGGTAGTAATCATCTTCTTTTTCAATCCAGCAATATACTAAGTCCCCATATGCACCAATTAGAGGGGTGGCTACCTCAATAGCTGATCCTACTTTTATAAAATGAATATTTTCTTTTAACCAATTCATAGCATTTTGCTCAATTAACTCTACTTCAGAATTTTTCATAGTTCTCTCCTTGTTTTTAGTCAAATTATAACTTAATTAGGCAAAAAAAAAGAAGCTTCTGTTTTCAGCTTCTTCTCGTGTAATTAAATTATCTATGAATTTGAGCAAATTCAACTACGCGATTTAATAATTGAGTAAAGTTATTTACTTCATCTCTAAGGTCGCGAGCATTGATATAGTCACGTGTTAATTCTCCGCGGTCATCTAATAGTACACCAAATTCACTAGCTAAACGTGCCACATCACTGGCAATACTTGCAAAACTACGGATATTATTATCAATCATTTGTGCCGTAAATACGCGATCATTTAAGGCATAAGTTCCGTTAGGATAAACAACTAAATAAAAGTGAATAGTATCGTTCAAGCCATCAACCACATTAGTTGAAACACGATATTCATTATCATCAACCGGCTCAATTGAAAATGCCGAACTGATGCCATTATCTTCTCTAAAAGATTTCATTAAAACGTCTTCAAGATCATACATAGAAACTGACCTCCAACATCTTTATCTAAAAATAAATTTAACAAATTAATTCACTACATATCTATTATATCTTTTCTAGAAAAAATATGTTCTTTGAACTCCCAAACTGGAAAAATAATATATTATTTTTCAAATACCTTCTTATCAACGCTTAATTTTACTGTTTTATATTAATAATTTTGGTTATAATAAAAGAAGTTTTAAATGGAGGAAATTAATTTGAAAAAGTTAATCGTTGGTGCTTTAAGTTGTAGTCTTTTATTACTTGCGGGTTGTCGTAACAATTTGGTTGAGCCAAAACATAAATCTTCTGCAGCAGACTATGCCATTATTCAGTCTTCTCATAAGCAATCTCATAAAAAAGTTGAAAAAGAGAAACCTAAAAATAAAGAAGATAAAAAGGAAAAAGCAGATAAAACTGATCAGAAAAAAGCTGAAGACACTAAGATGGATGATCAACTAGATAGTCTCCAAAATAAAGAAGAGCAATCTAGTTCTGAAAGCCAAAGTTCTAGTTCATCAAGTATTTCTACACCTACTCAACGTAGTGAACATAAGGCAAGCAGTAGCCTACCAAAATCTAACTCTGGTACTTCTTTCTATACTGTTCCACGTCGCAATTATAGTTATTATAATCCTCAACCTAACTATTACTTTGATAACAGCTGGACTACTACCAGTAATGCAAATGCAACTACTCAAAGTTCTGCTACAAGTAGTTCAAACTCTGAGAATTCAAACACTTCATCATCTTCTACTGCTTCATCTGAATCTTCTTCAAGTTCAAGTAAGGAAACAGAAACGCCAGCTAGTCAAAATAATGCATCTGAATCAACTAGCTCAACTGAAAATACTCAAGACTAATAAAAAAGACATTCGATCGAATGTCTTTTTTTAATAAGTCTGATCCCTATCTCCATCTAAGATATGTTCACTTAACTTTTCATCGAAAAAGATTGGTAAATCATGATCAAAGTTATATGCTAATTTTGAGTTTTCTATTTCTTCTCTTGTCATCCAAGTTAAATCTCCTTCATCAGAAGCTTTTAATATACCAGTAAACTTAGTAGCCACATAGAAAAATACAAGATAGCGTTCATCATTATGGTCAAAAAATTGCTTTACTCCAACTAAACGCGGGTCCTTTATTTCTAATCCCGTCTCCTCTTTTATTTCTCTAACCACTGAATCATGAAAAGCTTCATGAGATTCGACGTGGCCGCCTGGAAAAGTTAAACCGGGCCAAACTGGATCAGTTCTATTTAGAACCAAAATTTTATCCTTATCTTTTATCATACACATATTAGTTAAAGTTACAGTTTCTGATCTTTTCATTTCTTCTCCATTTTACATAATTTTAATTATATTATTTCTATAGTTTATAATTGTTTAAGTTTTATTTTACTGCTGTTAATTAATTTCTCTAAGTAAATTTTATTAGTATAATTGAATTAAATAGACTAAAGTTTTTCAAAGGAATTTAGATATGACATTACAAATCAATACCAGAGTAGACTCAATTACCTGGCCTCTTAATCAAAATTTGACCAATCAAGAAATAATCTCTCAATTGGAACTTACAGTTACAGAAAATGGCCATCTTATTTCAAATGATAATCTTAGTATAAATAAAAAGGCCGTTAACCGGTCTGAAGCAGGAGTATATCCTGTAATTATCACTGCAATTGGCACTAATAACGAATATGCGACCAAGAAAATTCAAGCCTGGGTAACTGATAAAAATAATGTGGCTGATTCTGCTCCTCACCCGGCTCCTGCAAAGCCAGCGCAATATACTTCTTCTCCTAATAAACCTGCTAGTCCTAAAAAGAAAAGCAAGAAAAAGATAGTATATATCGTTCTTGGAATACTTGTTTTACTAATTGCCATCATCTTTGGTATTTCAGCTTGTCAGGCGCATAATGATACGGTTCAAAATGAGCAAGCTCAAAGTAATGCCCTCAATAATACCAACAGTAAATTAGATAATCTGTCTGAACAAAATAAGCAATTAATGCAACAAAATAAAGAGTTGCAAAGTGCTATCAATACCTATAAGCAGGATCAAAATAAGGAAGAATTACAAAACCAATTAAACCAAATCAAAACTGAAAACGAACAATTGAAAAATAATGCTGCTAATAATCAAGCCTTACAAAATCAAATTGATCAACTGGGCTCTACTATCGACCAAATCAAACAAAATCCAAATCAGGCCGATTCATTATTAGATCAAATGAAAAATAATCAAAACGAATTTATGCAGAATTTAAATGCAACTTTTCAAAAACTAGTTAGCGATTTCCAACAACTAATTGGACAATAATACTACCTAATAAAAAAACTGAGAATTATGAAATACCCTCATAGTTCTCAGTTTTTTAATATTTAATTAGTCATCTGTATCAGCATCGCTGCTTGTATCGGCACTTGAATTTGTGTCTGTACTTTCGTCAGAATGTGAATTGCTGCTTGCATTATCGCTAGATTTCTTAATGGTCTTAGACTCATAAACTTTTACAGTCAATGATTTACCAAATTTAGAATCGTAAGGATCAAATACATAATGGGTTGCATTAGTTTTAGCGCCATTTGCAGGATCTAATTTATATACTATAACAAAATTACCGGTCATATTAGGCTCAACCTTCTTACGACCTTCCTTAATCTGGTTTTCCCAAGGCGTTAATTCATTTTCAATGTCTGTGGTGACCAAAACAAGATCATGAGTAGCTTTGCCAACTTTTTCCATTACTTTTAAGTGATTGCTAAAGAAAGATGTTGGATCAACGCCTTCTTTAGCATTATTAGTGAAAGTTCCTTGCACTAGAGCATAGTGTTCATCGCCATCAGAACCCTTAACAGCGACGTTGGTTACATTATTGATAGCTATGTATCCCTTGCTATCTTGGAAATTTCCACCATAGGCTTTACCGTCGTTACTGTTACTATTATTAGCTTGATTGTCAGCCGCTGTACTTAAATCTTTTTTAGAGCGTTTTGTACTCTCACTACTATTTTCATCGGTCTTTTCGACAGACTTCTTTGACTTACTAGTAGTTGTTTGTTTGCTGCTACTATTGTTTGTTTGACTAGAGCAAGCACTTGTTCCTAATCCCAGGAGTACTAAACCTAATGCTCCTAAAAGATATCTTTTTTTCATCAAAAAACCTCCCTATTTGAATACATCAATAATTCTAGCATTTTTAGTTAAAAAATTATACAGATTATATAACGAATTGAGTTTTCAAATTACGGATTAGCCTGTTATGAGAGCAGGCTTTAAACCTGCTTTACGTGATAATTTTACAGCTGTATAACAAGTAGAAATAGCTTATAGATGCTTAATTTCATAACAAATAGAGTTAGTGTATTTAGTGATGGGATGATAATTTGAATTATTTTTATTAAATATTTAAGGCCTATTCTCGAGAAAAAATACCAAAATAAAAACGACACTCGTTTGAGTATCGTTTTCTTTAAGACAAGCAAGGCGAGATTTGCACGCGCACCTATCTAGTATTTATGCACGTTCACCCAACTATCTCCTACTTTCATAGTAGACTCGTGAGTCGCTTTTTAGCATAGCGCCATTGTTCTTCTTACTATGAGATATCTAATTCATTGTATTAGTTTCTATAGAATTCGATGGGCCTGTAGATTACCTCCACATATGTGGAGAACACATTGACTTTAGAACGTTTAATGGATTTTGATTAGGATCACCTCCACTTACGTGGAGAACACTTCAATTTTAGATGGAAAATCTGCAATTGATGAGGATCACCTCCACTTACGTGGAGAACACACTAAAAGATCCTTGATATAAGTACAATCCTCAATTTAGATAATATCATTTTTCATTAGTTTCAATCAATCGCTAAAATTAAACAATAAAAGGCCAAACATCAATGATAGTCAGCCATTAAATTAATTGATTTTGTCACTATTTTTCAAACGTTCAATCCGCTTGTCCAAAGGCGGGTGATCAGAAAAAAGTCGATTCAACCAGTTATGTGCATTTGGGAAATTGAAATATAAATGCTGCAAAGTTAAGTCTTGGGAGCTAATCTCAGCTGCATCTGCACCCTCTTCTAACTCCTCTAGCTTAGACAAGGCTGAGATTAAACCACTAGGTTCACGAGTCAAATCAACAGATCCAATATCAGCAAGGTATTCTCTCTGTCTTGAAACAAGCAAGAAAAGCAGTTTAGCTAGCGGAATTCCAATAATTGAAATAATGCCTCCAACTGCGATTACAATAAGGGCCAAGATTTTGATAAAAAAGCCAAATATTCCTTTAGTCTCACTAGTCAAAACGCCCCAGCCGAAGAATACAATCCCGATTCCAGTCATTGTTATCAAGCTAGTTAGCGCACTGGCTAAAACAGTGATACGCGTATCATAGTTTCTAATATGAGAAAGTTCATGGCCGATCACTCCTTGAACCTCTTTTTTATCCATAATGTTTAGCAGTCCTTGAGTGATAGCTAAACTTGCATGTTCAGGATCCCGACCAGTAGCAAAAGCGTTGGGTGCTGGATCAGGCGTAATGTACAATTTCGGCATTGGCAAGCCGCCAGCTAAGCAAAGCTCTTCAACAAGCTCATAAATTACCGGTTCAGTTTCTTTAGTAATTTCAACTGCATTCGTCACCTTCATCAAGTGCTGGGTTGCATCAAAATAAACATGCGCAATGTATACTAAGCCAATGATGAAGAAACCGATTCCAACATATGATGTAAAAATTGCTCCAAGAAACACACTAATTGCCAGCAGCAGAACTGTATATAATCCAAAATAATCCATGTGTTTCGTTTGTTTTGCTCAATTTGCTTATAAAGCATCTTAATCACTCCAACTTTTAATTCTATTTAATTTTAGTCTTTTTTGTTTATATAATCAGTAAAAATTATTGGAATTTTTGAAGGAAATTTGTTTAAAACAAAAAACATCCCTATTAATCAAAATAGGAATGTTTTTCCGCAACGGCCTCACTTAGAGTCCACCGCCACTATTCTTACAGCTTATTCTACAATTATTTAACTTATTGTCAATGTAGAATATAGAAATATTTTTTATATCTCGCCATAAAATCCTGACATAATTTTTACATAAAAAAATTTATGATAAGACTTATTAGTTAAGCGAAAAGAGTGATTTTTAAAATCATTTCAGTATAAAGATTTGTTCGTTTAGATCTTCAATAATAAAAAAAGAAAAGTCCTGATATAAAATTATACCAAGACTTTTCCTTAGTTTAGAACCTAATTCTTACGGCCTCTAAACTTAATTTACGTTTTGTTTATTACTACACCCACGATAGATGGACATTCAACATATACTTGACATTCTTTAGTGCCCAAATTTCAATCCACGCACCTGCGAGAGGTGCGACCGCAATATCCAGTTAAAACTAACATTCTAATCTAGATATAGGGCTTCAAAAATATACAATTATATTTCTACATAAATTGTATCAAAAAATAGGCATATTCTAGTGCGAATCTCACATAAAATCATCTTAGCTTCCTACTCGCACTTTCATATACCTATCTTTTCAATTTTATAGCAATTTTACAAGCTTAATAATAAGCTCACTGTAATTCTTGCATTTTATCAGCTCAGTTACGTTATTAATATCCGTGACAATATCTGATAACTCATCAAATACTTCTCTAAACAATTGTTTATTATTTGGATCAATTGCTAACGCAATAACGAGATATACTTCATTACCACTACTCCACTTAATTCCATGCGGATTCACTACAACAAATCCTTTGCTTTTTTGAGCTGACATATCTAGTGAATGAGGAATCGCGATTCTTCCAAATGCTGTACTTGACATTTGTTCACGCTGGTACAATCTCTCTTTGAAATCCGAATGTACTACTTTTTGCCTTTCTAACTTACTTGAAACCAAATCAAATACTTCATCGATATCTTTTAAATCATTGAATTTTATAAAATTATTACTATCGAAGAATATTAATAAACTTTCTTGAAATTTATTCTTCTTAACTCGGTGCTGCTTAGTCGTAATAGCTATGTTCAATTTTTTGATATCTTAATAGGAAAACTGTGACTGTAATCTAAGATATTCTTCTTAATCAAAGTAAACCATATCTTTCTGAATTTTATAAAGATAATATCAAACTCATTCTTTTCCCCCCACACTCAAAATATTCTTGCTTAATCTAAATTACTTAATCAAAAGTCTCAATTTTACCAAAAATTCGCTCTATATTCTCTTGACTACTCCCAAGTTCATCATTTGTCTTATAAAAAATATATAAATTTTTCTTTGCCCTAGAGCAAGCTACATATAATAAATTTCTTGCTTTTTCATATTTTTTCCGTTTTTTTTCATCCAAATTGCCATACTCATTGTAATTTTCAAAAAAGAGCCTAAAATAATCTTTTCGATGCGCAAAAGCATCTTGAATAACAACTACAACATTTTCAAACTCTAAGCCTTTGGCTCCATGCAAAGTATAGTAATTAAGCTTTTTATCCTCTATTTTGTTTATATAATCATGCCAATTTTCAAACTGTGAAAGTTTTAGATTGAAAAAAGCATCTATACTTTTAGAAGTATCGCCATTATCCCCATTATAAAAATAGGAATCTGCTTGCATATATATTTCACCGATACCAGAATCAATTGAAAAAATATGGGATATAATATTGGCTCCTTTAATCGTGCCTTCGATTTTTTCTAAAGCTTCAATATATTTTATTAATGTAATTTCTTTAGTATTTATTTGTTTAATTTTAGATAAAAAATTAATAAGATCTCCAAAAGTTAATCCTCTCTCAGCTCCAATATATTTTTCAATGCTTTTTATGGTTGTATTCGGATCATCGAGTCTTCTTTTAAAATCAATTAAATTGAAAATATTTCTCAAAAACCATCCCATATTTTGTAAATTTTTTTGAAAGAATTCACTATTAATATTTGCAAAATTGATCCCACTAAATTGGGGAAATTCACTTAAATTTAAATAAAGATCTCCAAATGATTTAGCTGTCGCAATTTCTTTGTTTTCCAACAACAAACATGCAGTATCTCCTTCAAAGTCAAATTTATTTTTATACTCTTCTATATTAAATGACGAGTCTACCTTATAAAAGGTACACTTTCCGTCCCTCTCAAAAGAAATTTGTTTTAGATTATCATTTCTAATTCTATTAATTACTTCAACTATTTCAGAACAGGATCTTCTATTTTCCGTTTCTTCTATGTATTTCAATGAATCTAACTCTGTTAATTCACCTATTCCATTTTCATATATATTTTGTTTTGAATCACCAAAAAAACCAATTACAAAATTTTGTTTTTTCGAAGAATATTCTAAAATACTTTTAAGCAAACTAATTACATTTTTATCAGTATCCTGATACTCATCAATTAATACATATGGATATTTATCTATAAATAATCGTTTTAAAATATTATTATTTGAAATAATATTTTTAGCATATTTCAAAAGCGTATCGTGACTAATTATATACTTATGTAGTCGATCATAATTATGCATAGGATCATACATAATAGCTTTTCCTTTTCCTGTTCTAATTTCTTCACTTACCTGATTTAATCTACGCTCTTTAATTATTAACTTTACTAATTCTTTGAATTTTGCAACATTTTTTAAATATGGATTCAATTGGGAATAGTCAGATAGGGCCTCTCTAAATTCTGAAACTCTTTTTTGTTGGTTGCCATAAAAAATTTTCTGAAACTTTTTATTCCTTATAATTGAATCAAAACTATCTTGATCTTTGATTTTTTCATATAAAACATTTTCTTGTAGTTTCTTATGTATAGCTTCCTTATGACTTTCAACATCACATTGGTGTTCTTTTCTAAGTAAAAAATCTTGAGTAGAGATAAAATTCCACAAAAATTCATGAATTGTAGATACGATTACGTTAGAATTTTTACCGATTCTTTTTATAATTTCATTTTTTGCAGCATTAGTATAAGTAATACATAAGAGCTTTTGATTACGACTACTAATTTTATTATTTGTAGACAAAATATGTTCAATTGATTTTACCAAAGTATAGGTTTTTCCAGAACCGGGACCAGCATCAAAACAAAAGCTTTTTTTCTTATCTATAGTCTTATATACTTCTTTTTCAGATTGTCTAGTCTTCATTTGTTTTTCCCTCAAAATACTCTTCCAAAGAATTCAACGCATCCCTAATATACTTTGGTGTAGTAATCTCGTAGTCTTTATTTGTAATTGAATTAAAAACAATATGATTTGTAAATTTCGCTTTTGAATCTTTTAGTTTGTTTTGACAAAAATATGACTTAGTTCTTAATTTATTTTTATCAAAATCTTTAAAAATTTTAGGATGAATGTCTTTCAATAAATTTATAATTCTATCACTATGGTCTTTAATATTAGTTAGTATAATTGCTTCTTCAAGACTTGTTGCATAATTTTGATTTATTTTCCCTTGTGAATAAATTTTAATCTTTTCAGAACATTCGATTTCCAGTTTATCTTCCTTCATATGTTTAATAATCTCATTATTGAACAAACTATTGTCTTTTTTATCAGCAGAAATAGCATTCTTTATGGTCTCATTAGTTGATAAGCACTTACCTTGGTGATTAGCCATCCATTCATTCAAATCAGTAATAGACTCAGGATTTTTCTTCTCTTCATCTGATCTATTAATATCCAAATCAGTAATTATTACCGTCTTCTTATTTAAAATCTCCAATAAAGGTAAAAATTGATATCCATATGCTCCGTCTATTCTATATACTTTGATATGATGCGATCTCAGCTTTTCATCTTCATCAATTAAAAATCTTAAATAATTTTCTTCTGTCTGACCTTCAACAATTACTATTGCATCAGCATAAAAGATATCAGATAACTCTAATCTTAAATATTTTTTTATGTATTCAAAGACTTTTAGGTCTATATTTTTTTGTTCTAATTTTATTTTTACACTATCATCGTTAATATTACTAATTGTACCTGAGTCTAAATATACAATATTATTCAAAGTATTCCCGGATTGAATCTTACTATTTAGAATATGAGAGGAATGTGTTGTGATAATTATTTGAAATGTATTTTTCTCATAATTTATATTATCCTCACTAGACTCCATCAAATAGGAAATTGCTTTGGAAATATTTTTTATAAATAGTTCTTGCATCTGAGGGTGCATAAAAGTTTCTGGTTCTTCTATGCACAAAATATTTATGGCACCGTTAACATCATCTTTTTCGTAATTTTCAAAATAATCCGCTATTTCTGCAATAATAACCATCAAATTGGTGTAGCCCATTCCGTATTGATTCTCGGGAATATAATTTTGATTTTCACGATATTCATATAAGACACTATTTCCTAGAATTTTATCTAAACTTATATTTGGATGTAAATTCATTCGTAAATTTTTATTCGATTCAATACTATTAATTGCATCTTGTAAAATATCCTGAATATTACTGTCTATTTCGTCCTTCAAAAGAATATTAGCGCTATCTATAAATTCATCTATATCGGATAAATCATTTTTTCTTGCATACGTATCAACTATTTTATTATAAGCTTTGGATAAAGTGTTATTGTCTTTTACAGTATTAGCTTGTATAGTTTTAACTTTAAGAAAAGAATTAAGTGAAAATGATTTTGAGGGAATATTACTGTTTAAAGGATAGAAATTCAAAGTATAATATCCATTGTCTAATAAGGATAAAAAATCTCTATACATGCGTTGATCATAATATTCAATAATTAACTTTATTCTTTCTTTATTCTTCTCCTTTTTCCCATAATATTCTTTTAACTCATTGAGCGACACTTTATCACCCAATTCTTCATCTAAACCTATATTACTCGTATTTATATTCTTATTTTTTTGATTTATTTCGCTAAGCTTTTGCAAAAAAAGTTTTACATTAGTAATCTCATATTTAACAATAATATCTATATCAGCTATACTATCTGAATTTTTATTGTTCTTTAATGACGATATAACAAGTACATCCTGAAAATTGGAAATATAATCATCTTCGCTATCAATTCCAATGTTCAATCTGAACTCCATAAGAGGAAGATCCTCAGGTTTTATTCCTCTAATCTCGTCTGAACTTTTGTCTGAAACATAATTGTCATACCATTTCTTTAAATATGATAAATTAAAATCACTATGTTTAAATACATTCCTGCTTTGCGCTTTTGTATTTTGAAGTGTATCTAACAATTCAACAATAGTACTTTTTCCAGAATTATTTGGACCAATCATTAAAGATGAACTTTCTGAAATATACTGTTCTGTCTCACTTTGGTTTGCATGACTATGAGCAAAACAAATCTCATTCTGACTTTCTCCATATTTTCTATAATTTTTTATTACCAAACTTTTTAAATACATCTAAACTCACCCTGTTTTAACTAATTAACTCTCTTAACTTTATCATTCTTCTTGAAACTCTTCACTGCTAATCCAAATATAACATCCCATATAAAATAATAACTTTATTCTTTCCTCTCCCAACACAAAAAAGCAAGCTCCCCAAAAAAGGAGCTTGCTTTTTCCTCTATCCCGCTTTACTTCCCTAACTCATCAAAGAAGCCGTCAGCCTTTAAAATGTCTAAATAGCGGCTGATAGCATCTGGCCAAGTTGGAAGTGGCTTAAAGCCGTTTTCTTCTAACTTACTCTTGTCTAAGCGAGAGTTAAATGGACGAACAGCCTTTGATAAGCCATATTCTTCAGTAGTTACGGGAGTAACCTTAGTCTTGTAGCCTGCTTGACGATAGATTTCTTTAGTGAAATCGTACCAAGAAATATAGCCAGTCTTAGTGCCATTTTCGTCATGGTCGCCTTCACTTGCTGGCAATTCCGCATTAGTTGCATGGTAGTAGCCGTACTTATCAGTTTCAATCATGTCTACCAATAAACGAGCTAAATCAAAAGTATAGGTTGGTGTACCTACTTGGTCGCTAACAACTTTAACTTCATCATGGTTTGAACCAACTTTAAGCATTGTCTTAATGAAGTTGGAACCATTTACACCAAATACCCAAGCAATACGAACGATGAAATACTTGTCCAAGGTATTAGCAACAGCTTCTTCTCCGCCAAGCTTAGTTTCACCGTAAACATTTAATGGCTTGTAACCCTTAAAGTCAGGTTCCCAAGGAGTAGTTCCTTGACCATCAAAGACGTAGTCAGTTGATAAGTAAACCATTGGGGCATCGAGCTTTTTAGCAACATTAGCGATGTTTTGAGTTCCATCAACGTTAACTTTACGAACAGCAGCTACCTTATCATCATCTTCAGCCATGTCAACTGCAGTCCAAGCAGCACAGTGAACAATAACATCTGGATTTACTTCAGAAATAACCTTGTCTACTGCGTCTGCATCGGTAATATCTAAAGAAACGTATGGAGCCTTAGTCACAGCTGTGCCGTCAGCGACACCAGCATATTCAGGTGCTAAGTCTGATCCAACACCTTCATAGCCACGTTTAGCAAGTTCATTCATTACGTCATGGCCAAGTTGACCATTAACGCCAGTTACAAAAACTTTCATTAATTTACCTCACTAATTAAAACTTAAAAGTATCCTTTAAGCCTTTCCATTCTTGATCACGGTCAGATAAAGTAAGCTTAGTACCATCATCAAGAGTGTAACCACTCGCATCTGGACTGCCTGGGTAATCACCCTTAAGATGTGGCCATTCGATACCAATTTCAGGATCGTTCCAAGCCATACCACCTTCATCGTTTAGATGCCAGAAATCGTTAACCTTGTAGCAGAATTCTGCTTCATCACTTAAAACAAGGAAACCATGAGCAAAACCTTGTGGAATTAAGAATTGCTTCTTGTTTTCAGCAGTCAATTCAACACCGTACCACTTACCGTAAGTCTTTGAGTCGCTACGAAGGTCAACAGCAACGTCAAATACGCTACCACGAACAGCACGAACCAACTTAATTTGTGGGTATTTCTTTTGGAAGTGCAAACCACGGAGCACACCCTTAGTTGAGCTTGATTGGTTATCTTGAACGAAGTTAATGCTGAAGCCAGCATCCATCATATCTCTTTGGTTAAAAGTTTCCATGAAGTAACCACGATCATCACCGTGAACAGTTGGAGTGATAACTGCTAAACCTTCAATTCCACCAACATTTTTTTCAACTTTAATTTGTCCCATTTTAAAAAGCTTCTTTCTTAATTAAAAATTTTAGTAACGAACTTTACCTTCAGCAACAGACTTTAAGTGTTTACCATATGGGCTCTTGCCATAGTGCTTAGCTGCTTCAAGTAATTGATCCTTGTCAATCCAGCCGTGAACATATGCAATTTCTTCGGGAGCTGAAACAGAAACGCCTTGACGTTCTTCAACCATCTTAACGTAGTTAGAAGCGTCAACTAAACTTTGCATGGTACCAGTATCAAGCCATGCATAACCACGACCCAAAAGTTGTACACCTAGGTTATCGTCTTGTAAGTACATATCGTTTAGACTAGTAATTTCAACTTCGCCACGTGCACTTGGCTTAACTTGAGCAGCCTTTTCACTTACACCAGCTGGGTAGAAGTAAAGACCAGTAACAGCATAGTTACTCTTAGGTTGTTCTGGTTTTTCTTCGATAGATACAACATTATCATTTTCATCAAAACCAATAACACCAAAACGTTCTGGATCATTTACGTAGTAACCAAAGACAGTTGCCTTACCCTTTTGGGCATCTTCAGCAGCATTCTTAAGTAAATCAGTAAAACCATTACCGTAGAAAATGTTATCACCTAAAACCATGGCACATGCTTCACCATTAATGAAATCCGCACCTAATGTAAATGCTTGAGCCAAACCATCTGGACTTGGTTGAACCTTGTAAGAAAGGTTAATACCAAATTGTGAACCATCACCTAATAGTTCCTTAAAACGTGGAGTATCAGCTGGGGTAGAAATAACTAAAATATCTTTAATACCAGCTAACATCAAAGTAGATAATGGATAATAAATCATTGGTTTGTCGTAAACTGGCAATAATTGCTTACTAGTTACTAAAGTCAATGGATATAAACGAGTACCTGAACCGCCTGCTAAAATAATTCCCTTCATGCTGAATTAGTCCTTATCTAAAACTTGCTTCTTACTGTACATTTCGTCGTAATAGTTTTGGTAGTCACCAGAAATGATGTTTTCCCACCAGTCTTTGTTGTCAAGGTACCATTGGATAGTCTTCTTGATACCATCTTTGAACATAGTTTCTGGAAGCCAGCCTAATTCGTTATGAATCTTTTCTGGGTCGATAGCGTAACGACGGTCATGACCCTTACGGTCAGTAACGTGTTCAATTAATGAGTATGGCTTATCTAAGTAATCACAGATAAGTTTAACAATATCAATGTTAGCCATTTCGTTGTGACCACCAATGTTGTAAACTTCACCAGGTTTGCCATTTTCTAAGATAAGGTCAATTGCCTTGCAGTGATCTTCAACATAGAGCCAGTCACGAACGTTTTTACCATCGCCATAAACTGGAAGCTTTTCATTGTTCAAAGCTCTTTGGATCATCAATGGAATAAGCTTTTCTGGGAATTGATATGGTCCATAGTTGTTAGAACAACGTGAGATGGTTACTGGCAAGTTGAAAGTTCTGCCGTATGCACCAACTAACAAGTCTGCACTAGCCTTACTTGATGAGTAAGGACTTGAGGTATGAAGTGGTGTATCTTCGTGGAAGAAAAGATCTGGACGATCTAATGGTAAATCACCGTAAACCTCGTCAGTTGAAACTTGGTGGAAACGCTTGATACCGTATTTACGGCAAGCATCCATTAAGACAGACGTACCGATAATGTTAGTTTCCAAGAAAATTTCTGGATTTTCAATAGAACGATCAACGTGACTTTCAGCAGCAAAGTTAACTACTACATCAGGCTTTTCTTCTTCGAATAACTTGTAAACACCTTCACGGTCACGAATATCTAACTTAACGAACTTGAAGTTAGGGTTATCCATAACATCCTTTAAAGTAGATAAGTTACCCGCATAAGTTAAACTATCTAAACAGATAATTTCGTAATCAGGATGCTTCTTTAACATGTAAAAAACAAAGTTTGAACCGATAAAACCGGCACCACCAGTAACAATAACTTTCATAATTAGGTCTGCCTTTCTTTATTCATTACTTATCATATAACATTACGTTACGTCACCTTCAAGAAAATAAGAATTTTTAATTCTATAGAAAAAGATCAAGCACTTCAAACTTCATGTGCTTGATCTTTGTTGCTATTTCTTACAAATAAAGTAACCTGCATCTTTAGTAATGTGGAAACGATCGCTTACTTTATCGTCAACATAATTTTTAAATTCATTATAGTGATCTAGTAAAATCGAATTCTGATTACCATGACAAGACAAAATATAAGAAATTACTGGCGTAGATTCAGACAGTTCAATCGCATCTTCATACTTATAACAGATAACATCAGTAAAACCATGAGATAAAATTTCTGTCCCATTGTCTAAGCCAAAGCGATCATACAAGTTAGTTGAAGACAAGACAATCTCTGGATTAAATTCTTGAACTAGATCTGTAATTTCATGCATATGCCGCTTAGAATAAGTAGAACAAGCAAAAAAAGCGCCCTTTTTCATTACTCTCTTTACTTCCTTCAAGGTCTTAGGAATATTGTCACAGTAGAAAAGCATATGGTTAGCAATTACCAAATCAAATGTATTATCCGCAAAAGGTATTTTTTGTGCATCAAAAACAGCATATTGAAATTCTGCTCTGTCTCCAATCTCATTCTTCGCATCAGCTAAGATACCTTCAGAAATATCAGATAAAACAATGGTTAATCCTTTTGGAATTCTATCTAGATTTTGTGCCCATAAAGTACCATTACCCGCACCTAGTTCTAGAATCTTCATCCCCGGCTTTAAGTCTAGTTGTCTAAACAACCAGTGAAACCATCCCTCTTTATTGAGAGAATAATCTCGGTGAAGCTTGATTCGCGCAGAAATATTAGAAGCATTTTGGTATTGAGTACTTAGGGACTGATTCATTGAAGTCAAATGAATCAAGTCTAGCATCTTGCTCCAGTCTACTTCGTGCCCTGCCTTCAAAGTGCTACTAGTTGAATCAATGGCAGTAGCTACATTTTGCATTTCTTTAAGTCGTTCTTCCACTAGTCTTTTTTGGATCTGCAGAGAATCGAGTAAAAGTTCCCTGTCTCCTGATCCTAAAGTCATTTCTCGAATATCTGTTAAAGAAAATCCAAGATACTTTAATAGAAGGATTTGTTGCAATTTGGCAAAATCAGCATCAGTGTAGCGTCTTGCACCACTTGCCGTGTGTGTTGATGGCTTTAATAAGTTTTTTTGATCGTAATAGCGAATTGTACGAATTGAAACATGTGCTTTTTTCGCAAATTCGCCGCTTGTGTAGTAAGTTGGCATTTTTTAGTTTTGTTCTTTCATATCTAATAGTCAACCTAATATATCGTATTTCTATAATTCTTCAATATTTATCTCAATATCTTTATATCTATAATCATACCCTTTACGTGATCCTTTTGAGTAAATATCGTAAATCACTTTTTGACTTATGTTCATTGGAATCGGCAAACTATTTTTCAATTGTGCTGATTCTAACAATTCATAATCTTTTTGTTTAAAAATATATCCAATTCCGTTATCATTACCGGAGACACTTATAAAATCATAAAATATTCTATATATATTATCTTTTTTAGCTATAGCTTTAAGATAGGTCGCGATTATTTCTTTTTTATCTCCTTCTATTCCTCTATATAATTTCCGTATTAATCTTGGTTTATAGTACTTATCATTATATAAATTAATGGAGTCTTTAATAGCATCTATACACATTCTTCTCCATATTGAATATGCAACTTTATGTATTTTCTTAATGTCTTTACTAAAAGTGTGTAAATCATCAAATACATCAATTAATTCATAATTATTATGATATTTTTCCAATAATTTAGAAATTTTTTCTTTTGGTGTATCCCTTAATAAACTAATACATATTGAAGCTGCGATATTGCGTGGTGATAATCCAACCGCTTCCACATCCTCAGGCACTTTCTCCCTATTATCTAATATTACTTTACATAGAGCTAATCCTGTTTTACTATTAAATTCATTTTCATACATAGAAAATAAATGAATACTCTCAGAAACCTTTGCTTTACTATCTTCAAATATTTCTTTTTCCAAATTTTCAATTTGTTTTCTATTCGTTTTTTCTTTTAATTTATCTACAATAACTTTTAATTTTTTGTTTTTACCTACTACAAAGTCTTTTCTTAACGAAAAATACAAATCAAAATTATATCCATCGTAAATTCTATTATTCATTCTACCTTCATTAGAATTATTATTTACCCGCAAATGTCCATTTCCAATTTGACATTGTTTAACAAAAGGAAATAATACTTCTAAAATCGGTAGCCAACTTGAATACTTATCTTTTAAAACATTAGAATAAAGATCATATATTTTACTTATCAATTGTTTTGGATTAAATACATCAGAAATATCTAACCCACTATTCTCCGAAACAAATAACTTTGGATTTTCTTTAATTAATTGAAATAAATCAGGTTGTTTAAACGATATATACTCAATCAATAATAAATCATTTCTATTTAAATTAATATCAGGAGAAAAGGCAATATAACATGTTGAATTCAAAAAACGTATAAATTCTCTAGGATTATCAATACTCTTTATGATCAATTGAAAAGCGGAATCTAAATTATTAACTTCTTTATCTGAAACATTATATATTCTAGCTAAATTAATCAAACAGCTTCTATAAATTTTTTGCACACTATTTTCTGATACTTTAGGTACCTGTAATTCTAAATTAATTACTTTTTCTGCAAAAGAAGTATTTAATTTATTATCGTCTTGTAATATTTTTTCTAATCTACTTCTATCATAGAGCAATACAAATATTACATTAGGAAGATTGAACAAAGATCCTAACATTTTGAGAAGAAATCTAATTTGTGCGCTTGTAGCTCTATCCAAATCATCAATAAACAGCACATATTTTTTATCACTACTTAAAATCAAGTTTTTTAGATTAGCTTGCCATTTTTCTATGTTTTCTTGATTAATATCCTTCTCAAGTACTTTGCTCAACGACTTTCCTACAGTTGGAATTTCAACCACATATCTTGAAACCTCCCGTACCTGTTTTCTGATTTTCCGCGAACTGTAATTAATCCCTAAAGCATTTAACAGTGCATCATAGAATGAATTTAATAAAACAGCCTCTGAGCCAGAAATCCATGGATTGAGTCCCTTAATAATCTTAATATCTGAATTTTGCACTGCTAGCTGTTTACGAACAATATTTGTAACAGTAGTTTTTCCTGAACCCCAAGGACCTGATAATCCGATAACGAAAGAATCTTGTTTTGAAAAGTTCTGACAGATTGATTTATATAGGAGTGTAATTATACTGTCTCGACCTAACAAATCATCTTTTACTGCTCTATCCTTAATAAATATTGGCAAACTTACATTTAAATTATTTTTATATAAGTCCTTCAATTCTACCAAATGGCATTCTTCATCATTTTTTAGTCTCTTTAAAATCGCTTGTTGCAAACATATTATTCTATAAATACCTATCGACAAAGAAAGCAAAGCAAGAAGAAGTACTCCTACAAACTTCCATGAGAAATACTGTTTGGTAATTAAGAGATATAATCCATATCCTAGATCGCTTATAACAATATACAGATTAATATCATCTAATGCATTTATGCTATTTATTTTAAATAAAAGTAGAATTTTATTATTTATTACAAACCAAAATGATATCAATATCCCAATGACTACGGTACTTACCCATAACTCTGCCGTTACTCTTCCTGTTGGATTCAAGTAATCAATTATTATCAGCAAATATATGGAAATTAAAGATACGTACATAATATTTGTTTGTTGTAATTCAGTAAATAACTCTCTAAAAATACTTTTTTCTTTTCCCATGTTTCTCCTTAAATATCATATAAACCATATCTAAAATCTCGCTAATATATTAAATAGTTTTCTAAGGACATAATTGAACTGCTATCTAATATTATAGATAAAAATCTAATTATTTTATTAAACAAGTATATAATAGCAAGACTCGTAAGAATAAGCATTACCTAATATTTTCCTATACTCTTCTAAATATTAAGTCGAATAATTATTCCACCTCTATCGATTGCCTTACTGCTGTTAGGACCCGTAAACTCAACAATTCAGTTAACAAATTTTTATAGCTATTCTAATTTTTCTTTTAATTAGAATTAGACTTGAAGAAAATATTGTAAAAGAAAAAGAGCCAAACAATTATTTTCTAATTGCCTAGCTCTCTTTATAAACTATTCATCAACAGGATTTGACAAACAGCCATTTATATGAATGAAAATTAAGATTAAATAGTTAAATTCAACTTTTTTTCTAGTTCAAAAAGGGAGATACAAGTGATACCAAAATGACGGGCAATATCTGGAATCTTAGGCTCATGGCCCATCGGCCCTCCATTTCCTTTCCAATTCCATCTATTATTTTTATCATAGGCAAATTGACCACTTCCCTTTTCAAATGTTACGATTTGATAATTGTATTTAATAGCAATTGCTATTAACAGAGGATCAGCTTTACCTATTTTTTTCCATTCATTTATACTACTTGATTTATATGCACCGCAATCTTGAATGTATTTAATAACCTTCCCATATTCGGCCCAAATTAAAGGGTCTTGATTTTCATCATAAATTACTGAAACTAAATTTTTCTGTGACCATTGAGCTAAATTCGGATCTACATTAATTTCATTACTTACACATTTCGGTACAATTAATAAACTATTGGTTTTATTTATTTCCTTTCCAAACCACTCCCAAAAAGAGGGAAAAATTTTAAAACCATAATATCGCTTCATTGGCTCAATAAAACAATTACTATCTAAGAGATACTTGGTCATTTATTTTTCTCCTCCACTCTAGCCTTTAATTCATTGTAAGCGTGCATATTCTTCACATTTAACAAATTAAATGCATCTAAATAGGTTGTATCTCCCTGATCCGTACTATTAATCACAGCAGACGCAAAATTATGATCTAATTTATACGCCAACGTGTCATAGAAATTAGGACCTCCAGTATGAGATGACTTAACTATAAATTGTGAAGTTTCTTTGTTAATTTCATTAACTAATTCTTGAGAAATCAATTTATAATTTTTAGCTGTTATTGCCGTTGCCATAGGACTTGCTTTGAATTTTTTAGCTATTTTATAAATTTTTTCAAAATCTGAGTTTCTAATACTATCCCAGTATCTAATAAAATATTTTTTATTAAATATAATGGATTCAGCTATTTTATTTACCCGCTGTTCAAATTTTTTATTTAGATATTTTGGGTCAGTTTGAAAATTATAATTAAATAATTCAGTTTTGCCATACCACAGATGTACTAATTCATGAACTAAAGAAAATAATCTCGCATTTTTGCTATCTTTGGTATTGATAAAAATTAAAGGAGCATATCTTTTAATTAATACAAATGCTCTAAATTCATTAATATTTAAGCCATCTCTTGTATTATTTCCAACAAAACTGCTCGTCTCTACTACTATCCCATGACTAGTAATTATAGTTCTAAGATAATTGAATGCATTTTGATTAGATTTAAGTTGAATATTCCAATCTTCTTTTAGATTAAAAAATTTCAAAATTTGTTTGGCGATTTCTTCCGAAGATTGTTGACTCTTATGCTTTCCCATTCCTACAAACAAAATTGGAGAATATCCTTCTCTTATTCTATAATCTTCAAGCCAATCTGACCTCATCTCCATAGAATCAATCATTTTTAACAATTCACTACTAACTTTTGTTACTTCGTCATTATTAATAGTTCGAAACTTAAGTAATGGAATCTCTTCCACAGGAGGATCTGACAAAAAGAAGTTTCCAAAAGGAATTTGAGACTTTTTACTGAGAACTTGTAACTGATGAATAGTGGGAGTTTTTTCTCCTTTCATCCACACTTTAATTTTATCAATCCAATCAACACCTAGTTTATCATCAGCAATCTGTAAAACCCATTTTAAAATTTTGTTATTGACTTTAAATTTTGCAGTTACCAATACTCCCACCTTCTTTACCTTTAAATGTATAGATTTATCCGAAAATTATACATCGAAGTTCCATTAATTATACATTGTATCATTCATAAATAACTTAACATTATAAATATTACATTAAAAACTATAAAATAGTTTATACACAAAAAAATCCTTTTTCTATAAACTATTTTATAAAATTTTATCACCTTACAAATTCTTCAGCTATTAAGAATGCAATAGTTATTATTTTTAATAACTTTATTTTTATAATTAAATTGTATCATGAATCACCATCTAGATATATTCCATAAAAATACGGAACTTGTTCTGAATCTACATATAGTACATAAATAAATTGATCTATTATATCTAAATTATTTTCATCTATACTTACCAAATTACTAGATCCTTTTTCTCCAGAATCTAATTTTTGCCAACTGTTATCTATACGAAGATAATCTCCTAATAAGTTAGGTTTATTATTGACTCTATGTTCTCTATTAATCTTTCTAAGAGTATCACTAGATACAATGCCAACAAATTTAAATGTTCCAGCTCTTCCTCCAGTATTATTACACCATATCTCTAAAACAATTCTTTTTTCTACAATTATACTTACATAATTAGAATGAAGCATTGAGGTAGGACTATTTACAATAATAGATAAATTAGGATGTTTTGAATTAAAATATGTCACTATTGCGATACTTCCGGTAAAAAGCGGAAAGAAAAAAGAAGGTATATCATATTCTGAAATTTCCCAATAAAAGTTTGAATTGTATTTATATATTTCACTTAATAAATAAGGCCACCCCACCACACACATAATAAAAGGTAATATTAGTCCAATTACAACAAAAAATTGAACTGAGCGTTTTTTCCTAGGAAGCGTAAATTTGAAATCTATCCATTTTCTACCTTTAGGTAAAATCCATAGATAATTTACTGTGGCTATAAGGATACTAAAAAAGATTAATACCCCTAATATTGGATAAGTATATGCATCTAGTGATTGCCTATTTTCAAGACTTGTATGTTGATAAATTTTTACAATCATAATAATTAGAAAATATAAGGCAATTACTCCGATATATATAGAAACAACAAAATCAAATGTTCTATTCCAAAAATTTGTACTCACTATCAAGCTTTTGTTTTTTATTATCCAGTTTTTAATTGTAACAATTAAAAACTTATCTAAAATTTTATATTGATCAAAATATTTTTCCATTTTTCTGTCCATCACCACAATCTTCCAAGATGTATTTATTGCAAGATAACGAAGTATAAAAGAACAAATTAAATAAATACTTCTTTCGACAAATTAAGCAAAATCTGAATCCTTATTATCTTGTATTATAATGAGTCTGTATATAAAGCACATGTACCAAAGTTTTAGATTCAGAGAGGAAGCTAAACTAATATCCTATGCTTACCTTTCTACAGGCTATTAGTTCTAACTACACTCGTACTATATTTCTCATGAAAGTTTGTACTTCATTTCTTCTCATACTAAAAAACATATTATTATGAAATTTAGAAAACAAAGAATGCTTTAATCATGATAACAACGAGGCACTCTATTGCTGTTAGTAAAGAGATCTTTATTTAAATGTAGTTTTCTATTCATTCTCCTACTAAAAACGACTATTTTATGGTTAACATGATTTTTTTCTTATACTATCTTAAATATCTTAGTATCTGCTTTTTGAGGTTCTACTATAACTGTGATCATATTCCGGCAGCTTTTGATAATTTTAATTGAGTTGACAAAAAATGTACTCTATTTACTTAGGTGGTAACGATCTACATTGAGTTATAAAAATACTCAGCAGTCACTTTAAGCCTAATATATTAATTGCTAGCTCAAATGCTTACTAGATTTTTTAATTTAAATTTGAAACTTTTTAGTCCAATAGTTTCCCCCAATGTCTTTAAATACAATTACCCAATTTTTTTGTCTTACTAAATCATTTAAGTACGTTGTTCTTAATCTTTTTATATCTATTCTATAAAACTCACTTTCCTCATTTTTACCAATTGTTTTGTAATCTTTCTTTTGCGGTACCTTATCTATTTCTTTAGTGTCATTCAAAAACAAAACTTGATTTTCAGTAATTTCACCACTGTTTAACTTTTTCCAGTCTTCCTCAATACATATTCCTTTATAGAAGAGTTTCACATCTTTGTTGCATCTATTAATAGCATAAACAGTCAGTAAATTTGAATCACATTTATAATATTTTACTAAATCTTTTTCTTCAATTACGTAATCCCCATCTAAAATAATTTCAATTGTCTTAGGGTTGTAAGTGAATAAAATAGTTCCTATGCTTAAAATAGAACTAATACCAATCCAATTTTTAAGATCAACAGAATATTGATGGGGTAATACAATTAAAAAACCTACAAGCCAAAGAAAAAGACTAGCTATTAAAATACGATAATTTTCTATTTTACTCTTATAGGTTTCTATTTCTTTTTTTGTTCTTTCAATATAGCTAATAACAAGTATTAATAAAACCGATACTACTTCTATACTTATACCTAAATATTTAAAATATTTTGGATGAATTGAACAAGCTATTATATAAACTAACAGACAGCTTAGACAAATATTTTCTAAATTAACAAGATTTTTTAACTTCTTCACTATTTAATCATTCCTTTCAATTTACTTTTTAACATTACATCAATAATTAATAATTTTAGCTTTAAGTCATATACTTAGTAACATAATGATACAATAGAAAAAATGAGGAGAAAATAAAATTTGCTATAATCCTACTTTAGCAGACAGTATAAATAGAGTTGAAGAAACTTTTCTAGTTTGCCCTTTTATTACACAACACGTATCAAACCGAATACGGTATTACATTTTAACTCACTAACAAGTTAAATAATATTCTAGCGGATCGATCAAGTCTGATCGTTTCACTTTATTTATTCCTAATAATTTCAGGTTGAGCATCCAGTTTATAAGCGTCAAAAACTGAAATGTGTTGAAAAAACTGTCTAGCTTTGATACAGTAGTTCCATAATTTTTCCTGTTGATGAATATCTATGATATTCTATCGGCAGGATCTTTTTACGTAAAAAAAGAGGCCATAGTCCTCTCTTACTTAAAATCCTTCTTCGACCAATTCAATTAAGTGTATGGAGATTCAAACTATGTCCTCTTTAAATGATTAAATTAAATTTACTCTTGATATTGAAGATAAAAACATTATTTTTTCTGATTATTCAAATGAAAATATTAACGGTAAGATTTACAAAATATATTTAGCTGAGCTTATCCACCCTGCTTGTCCTTATTGTCGTTCTACTAATCTTAAACATAACAGTCATTATGTTTCTAACGTTCGTTTCATTACTGCTGATGCTAGTAAGCACGTTACTATCAGATTAAGAAAACAACATGTTCTTTGCAATGACTGTTTAAAAGATCTATGGCTCAATCTAATCTGGTTAATAAATACTGTCATATCTCTAAAAACTTAAAGTCCTTTCTGCTCACCGTTCTATGACGAGTATTGCAAGAGAACATAACTTATCAGTTAATACTGTTCAAAGAGTCTTAAAATCCTATTCTGCTAAATTTTATGATGACTTTGATCGTTTACCGGAACATTTAACTTTTGATGAATTTAAGGACGTAGGCAAAAAGCTTCCCTTTATTTGTCTAGATGGTGATACCCACAAAGTTGTTCAAATTCTTAGGACTCGTTTCAAGCCTGATATTCTGCGCTGTTTTAACCATTACTCTGCAGGCTCGAGCAATGGTTAAAACTGTCACTATGGATCTTAATTGTTATTGTTGCTAGAGAATTATTTCCAAATGCTTAGATAGTTATTGATCGTTTCCATATGGTTCAAATGCTTACTCGATCTTTTAATATTTTCAGAGTTCAGATCATGAAACAATTCAATAAACGAAGCCGTGAATATAAACTTTTAAAATCTCCTTGGAAGCTATCTCATGAAATATGGCAAGCTTAATAAGACTACTCCTTATTACGACTGACAGTTTAAGGACTGTCTAACACAAGAGCATATTGTCTTAGACGGTTTAGATTGTGATCAAACTTTGGAAAATACTTATTGGATTATGCAAGACTTTATGGCTGCTATTCAGAATAAAGATGAAAAGAAAGTTATTCACTTACTTCATTCAAAACAAGCGGTTGGTAAAACTCTATTAATTTTTAAACGCAATTATTCTGGCGTCCTAAATGGTATTACCTCAACTTCTTCTAATCAGTGTCTGGGAGGAGTTTCCCATAAGATCAAATAAATTAAATGTACTGCTTATGGATATAGAAACTTTAGTCATCTTTTAATTAGAATTAGACTTGAAGAAACGTAAGCGTCAAATAACCAAGTATATTGAAAGACCGTCCTAGTTGTTCTAGGGCGGTCTTCTTGCGATGTCTTCTATTTACACATTTTTTGAATTTTTGCTTGCCATGGCAAATAAACTTCAAGAGCATCCGAATCTAAAATTTCTTCATTCGGTAATTTTTGAAGCAAGTAATTTAAGTACTTTTCAGGATCAAGATCATTTCTTTTAGCAGTTTCAATTAAACTTAAAATGATGCCACTAGCAGTAGCCCCTGCAAAGCTTTGTGAAAATAGCCAATTTTTGCGACCTATCACGAGTGATTTAACAGCTCGTTCAGCCTTGTTGTTGGATAATTCTAAGCGGCCATTAAGCAAGACATGCTCAAAAGTTTCTTGATGCTTGAGCGCATAATTAATGGCTTTGCCTAGTTTAGAACCAGGCAAAACAGTTGCTTTATTTTTCCTGCACCATTCAAAGAACTCCTGCATTAATGGCCTGAGTTCTTCCTGTCTAGCTTGATAACGTGTTTGACAATCTAAAGATTCCCAAGCTTTTTCCAAGCAGAACATCCGATTGCAATAGTTAAGCCCTTGCCTGGCAATGCACTTGCCAGAAGCATTTTGCGGCATAGCTTCATGAAACTTTCTCCTAACATGAGCCCAGCAGCCAACCAAGGTTGCCTCAGGCAGCTGTTCATAAGCCTGCCATATATCGCAGTGCAGATAGCCAGAATAGTTGCCTAAAAAATCAAGTGCTACTTGGCCGCTGCGGTGCGGATCATGATGATACAGTGTAATCCCATAGCGATCATGCTTGCCAGAAAGAAAGACCCAATAATAGGTTTTAATTGTCTCACTTTCCAGCACGGTGTAATAGGTTTCATCGGCATGCAAGATTGGTCGGTTTAACAGCTTTTGTTTAAGCACGTCATATAACGGCTTAAAGTAATATTTGCTACTCTTCAGTCCCCAGTGATTTAACATTTGTCGAGAAACTTCTAGCCCCATCTTTTTCCAGTCGCTTTCTTGCCGATAATCTGGGATCTTCAACTCATACTTTTGATATAAAGTATGGGCAATAAGCGAAGGTGATCCTAGGCCGTGATTCAATGGTGCCTTAGGAATGATCTTGTCGCTAAGACTTCTCTGACTGCAGTATTGGCATTTGTAAGCATGTTGGATGTGATTCAAGCGCTTAAGCTGAGCGGGAATGAAAAGCAATTCCTGTCTTATCGGATAAGCGCCAATTTCTTTCAACTCATGATGACAATTAGGGCAGTGCTTATCGTCCAATTCATGATGAACTTCCTCAGCAGGAAAGCCTGCTAACAGGTCGGCTCTTTTTCTCGTGTGAGCTTGTCTTCTATAAGTAATAGTCTGAATGGCGTCGGGGACGCTTTGAGCTTCAGACTCATCAAATAAACTTGTTTGGCCATTCAAGGACATTTGTTCTGAAGACTTGCCGTAATGCTTTTGCGTTAAGTAAGCTACTTGTTCACGGAGAAGCTTGATCTCATCAGTTAGGTTTTGAATGGTAGTTGCCTGTTGGGAAATAATCTTTTCCAAATTTTCTTGTGACATAATTCAAACTTCCTCCTAAATTTTGTTAGTTAAAATTATGCCAAAAAAGCGCGCGATGTCAAGTGTTAGTAGAATTCGCGTGCTTTCGTGTTCTTTATTTTTGGACTAATTGCGAAGCCCTTCATCAGCCAGTCGACTTGTTTAGAAGATAAAGCTTGAACTTCATTTTGGTTTCGCGGCCAGTTCATCTTCCCGTTTTCAAATCTTTTATAGAGCAGCCAAAATCCTTGACCGTCCCAATAAAGAGCCTTGAAACGATCTTTGCGTCCACCACAAAAGAGGAAGACTTTTCCACTGAACGGATCCAGTTCAAACTGTTCTTTGACTAGTGTTGCTAGTCCATCAATTCCTTTGCGCAGATCGGTCTTGCCACAAACGATATAAACCTGAGCCAGTGTATAAAGATTGATCATGATAAGACTTTCTCTAAGAGTTTATTCATTATTTCAGGATCTAAACTGCTATAGAAGTTCAGTTCCAGATCGTTCTTTTTCAAACTGAGCAAGAGATTATTGCGTAGTGGCCGAGTCTTCTTCGGTCTGATTGGATGATTGAGTGCCACAATTTGCTGTTGCTTTTCGAGCATATGATTCCCCCCATTGAATTGATAAATTAATCATAGCTGAAAGTGAAAGTTGGATCGAGACACTCGGTTATTTGACGCTTACTTTCAAAACTCATGATAAAATACTATATGCGGGGAGAAAATAACTAAATTTATAAGCTTTCCAACTCCTCGAAAAAACACTGTGTAGTGATTAACTACACAGTGTTTTTTTGCTTTTATTTTTTATAATTTAAAGAAACGATTAATAATTGGAATACGTAGAGCAATTTCTACAATTATCAAACATAGAATGAACAAAACGGGAATCATAAAAATAGGATAATTATATAAAATATGAATCTTCATTAATTTACCAATAAAAAATGGATGAAGCATATATATTCCCATTGTTGCAGGAATAATAAATTCAATTGTACTTTTATTAGGTGGAGAAGAAATAGAAAAAATTATAAGTATCAATACTGAAGTAAATATAATCAGAGCATTTCCATAATTTGCCTCAGCATAAAACCAATGAATTATATTTCTATTCCAAATTGAATATGCAATCACTCCAACATATAAAAAACTAGCTACAATGCATGTCATTACAAAATGTTGCTTGCAAAAATTTTTTATTTTCTCAAAATTAGTATTTCCAATTAAGCCACCTAAAAGATAGTATTCAATATATAAATATAGTCTAAAAATCTGTGGTATGTTCCGAATATTAGAACTGTTGCCAAAATGCATCGAAATATCAATACCTATACAAATCAAAGTAACTATACTTGTCAAAATTAAATATCCTACAAAACTTTTTTGCAAAAGATACCATAATAATGGGGATAACAACAGCATAATAATAAGTGCCCAAAAGAACCAAAAGTGATAAAAATGCTGATTTGGAATTCCTACAAAAGCAGTCCCCTTCAGTTCTTCAAGAAAAATAAAATTATGTTTTATACATAAATGAACTATACTATATATTAATACCCAACCAATTATTATAAAAAGAATTTCTCCCACTCTTCTCATAACATAAGAATATGACATCATTCTTTTATTTAAAACAAAATAACTGCTTGCCATAAAAAATATAGGAATTGCAATTGCCCCAGCATAATAAACACTTAAATTAAGTAAACTATTTTTAACTACTGGACTTGTTGGAACTAAAGAATGAAGACACAATACTAAAATACATGCTAGGATTTTTACTAAATCTAAACCATAATTTCTATGTTTTCTATTACTCAATTTACGATCTCACTTATCTATTCAACTTATTTCCTACTAGATCTTTTAGTTGATCAATGATTTTAGCTTTCAAAACTACTATAAATACAGCATACACAACTATTCCTATTAAAACTTCTACACCTAACATAAGCCATGTATCTTTTAAATGCGTATTCATCCAAAATACTACAATAAACATACACAATCCAGATAAAAAGTACTTCCACGTACTTGAAAACAAGCTTCTAATACTCAACATATCTTTAACTGCCCATAGTTGATATAGAGTTACAGCAAGTTCGGATAAAACTGTAGACCACATAGCACCATTTAATCCCCATATTTTAATAAGAGGAATATTTAACGCCAAATTAATAAACGCTCCTAGAGTTACAGAAATAGTAAATGCTCTTTGCTTATGCATAGGCAGCAAGTACTGTACTCCTAATACATTACTCCATGCAATTATTAAAATAACAATTGATTCTATCATCATAGCAGGACCCACAGGACCATAACCAGGACCGTAATATTTCGTTGCCAAAGTTAATGAAATAGCTGCTAATCCAAACATCATAGGATAAGAGACAGCCGATACAAAATCAAATGACTTATAAAGCATTTTGTTAACTTTATTCATATTGCCATGTGAAACCGCATTAGCAACATGGGGTAACATAACTGTTCCCGTAGCAGTTACTAATGCAAGAATAAGCTTTACTAAATTATCAGAATACTGATAGTATCCTGAAGACGTTTCACTTATCATGACTCCCAACATAGTTTTATTAAGTTGGACATATACTTGAGTTGCAATTTGAGGAATAAACAATTCAGCCATAGGGAAAAAGTGTTGCCACGGATTTAAGAGTTTAATATTTATTCTATCTAAATCACGTACAATGTTAGGCCATAAAGTTAGATTTCCAATTAACGTTGACAAAGCTAGAACTATTATGTACAAAGTGACATCATTTGGTCCTTTGATAAACATAAAAATTGCAATCATTGATAAAATTTTTACCAATGAATTCTTTAAAACAGTTACCTTAAAATCTTCAATGCCTTCATAAAACCATGATATATCAAAAGCTACTGCTACTAAGTTTAGTGATTGAGCCCACATATATTCGGGTTGCTTACTGTAAAAAATCATAAAAATTTCAAATGCAACGAATGCGTAAAGAGTCATGATTGTTTTTACAATTTGAATTTCCCAAAAGGTCTTAGTCATTTGACTTTTCTTTTCACGAACATACGCAATTTGTCGATTTCCATAATACCCAATACCCATATTAGCAAATAGAATAAAATATTGGATTATAGAATTAGTAAATGAATTCGCTCCTACACCCTCTGGCCGCAAAACTCTACTGACATAGGCAGATGTAATAAGTGGAACGATAATTGCCAATACTTGATACCCAACATTATATAAATAGTTTTTTATTACTTTCATTCTATCAACCTATTCTTTTATTGTTTTTTCAAATATTGAAGAATCGTGTACAGCAAAAAACTGTCCTAATAACAAACAAAATGGGGAGTACCATGGTAATAATAATTGGGGATCAAACATAGAGTGAATGGCAATTAAAAATAAAGCTATTCCTAAATATTGTTCATGCTCTTTTATAGATTTATTACATATATAAATTAGCAATATCATAATTATGATAAAAAATAGACATCCACTTACCAGTAATGTTTGAAAATATGAACTATCAACAAAATTGTAATACTGAGTAGCCATTCCATTTACATTAATCGCTTCAAAATCAATTTTTTGTCCAAGTAGTTTTACTCCCCACATTTGTAGTCCTGAGATATTTAATGCCAATCGACCCGATAACGCCTCATTTAAAGTATAAAATAAAGATTTAGGAATCCAGAACATTAAAACATTTAATACAATAAAGCATATTGGAAAAGCAAATAATATAATAAATTTTACCAATTTAAATCTTAAAATATCTAATTTAAACTTAAAAATCTTATCTACTAATACAAACAAAATAAAAAGTGTCGATAAAATATATGGGTTTCTTGTATTAGTACTATAGTAAATAAAATAGTTTGCGGCTTCTAAAATTATTAGCTCTACATACGTAATTTTTTGTTTTCTAAAAACTAAGTATGCTAATGTGAAATAAAATAACAACTGTGCCGAATATGTATAATATCCAAAGCCTAGGCTTGACCTTACCCTAAGGTACTGACCTACGACTATAGCATTTGGAATACGTCCCAGTTTAAACAAAAATATAGTTGAAATCAGTATAATGGCGGTAAATATAAGGAAAGTTTTTAAAATATCTTCAAAATAAAAATTTCCTGCCATCAAAATTAATGCATACGTAGCAATAAAAGTGAAATTTTGATTTTTACTTAAATAAATAATTAGCCCAAAAAACAAAATCAGAGATATAATATTCCAAATCCTAACCTCAAAGTTTTGATTTTTCATTACTAATAATAGTAAAAAAAACATACTTACTAAAAGAAAAACATTTAGAATCTGTCCTATACTTTCTTCAAATTTAAATTTTATGTTAACAGTATTTTGAATTTGTTGAAATAAGCCCCAAATAAAATAAACTATACAAAAAAAATTTGTTAATTCTTTCTTTTTTAAATCCATATTCATTATTCTACACTGTTACTCATACGTAATGCCTCAGCAATTACCTGATCCATATTATAGTATTTGTATTGTCCTAATCTACCGCCAAAAATTACTTTATTTTGTTTTTCAGCCAGACCCTTGTATTGTTTATATAAATTATTGTTTCTTTCATTATTAACTGGATAGTATGGCTCATCTCCACGTTTCCAATTAGCAGGATATTCACGAGTAACGATAGTCTTACCCTTATCGCCTTTACCAAATTCGAAATGTTTGTGCTCAATTACACGTGTATATGGAGTTTCTGCATCCGTATAATTAATTACTGCATTACCTTGATAATTATCTACATCTTTTTCTTCAGTCTCAAAACGAAGAGAACGATATTCAAGTTCGCCTAACTTATAATCAAAGAACTTATCAATCATGCCTGTGTAGACAATTTTATCAAAATTCTTTAAATACTCATCCTTTTTATCAAAGAAATCAGTATTTAACTTAACTTCAATGTTCTCATTATCAAGCATTTTTTCTACTATTTGAGTATAACCACCCTTAGGAATTCCTTGATAATCATCATTAAAGTAATTGTTATCATAAGTTAAACGAACTGGAAGTCTTTTAATAATAAATGCTGGCAATTCTGTAGCTTTTCTACCCCATTGCTTTTCTGTATATCCCTTAATCAGTTTTTCGTAAATATCACGTCCAATTAAAGAAATTGCTTGTTCTTCAAGATTTTGTGGATCTTTTCCTGCCATTTCTTGACGTTGTTCATTAATCTTGTCCATAGCTTCTTGTGGAGTTCTTACTCCCCACATTTCACTAAATGTATTCATATTAAATGGCAAATTGTACATTTTACCATAGTAATTCGCTATAGGACTATTAGTGTAACGATTAAATTCAGCAAATTGTTGTACATAGTCCCATACTTTTTTGTCTGATGTATGAAAAATATGTGCACCATATTGATGAACTTGAATTCCATCAACTTCTTTAGTATAAATATTGCCGGCTAAATGATTTCTTTTTTCAATTACAGTAACTTTATTGCCTCGTTTTGCTACTTCATGAGCAAATACTGCTCCGAAAAGTCCTGATCCTACAATTAAATAATTGGTCATTTTAAGCTTCACGTTTCCTCTCTAATTTAACATATAATCTCTCTACCCATTTATATGTTGCTTTATTCATAAATCCTTTGAATATTAAGCGTCCAGTCATAGAATTTGTATTATATGGGACAACCTTATTATTCACATATTTAGCTAATATCTTATTATATCTTTGCATTATTCTCATAATTTTTAAAATCTCAGTATGATACTTACTCATAGAAGGTAGCTGAGATTCTGTAATAAGTATTATTTTCATTTCATAATATAAGAAATATATATATGTTTCAATTTGATTTAGCTCAAATCCATTTATCAACTGATTATAAATGGAATGCCATATTTTAATGGTATCCCTAATTTTAGCTTCAGTCTTTGCTGTCATAGTATTACCAGGACGATCTATCAAGTAGTATGCAAGAGCTTCATCCAGATATCCTACTCTCTTTGCATTAGCAATCGACAACACATACAAAATAGTGTCCGTATAGCTAATCTTATGAGGAAAATCTATATTTTTTGCAATTGATGTTTTAAATAATTTTGCATGTGGTGATACTTCACTAAAAATAAATCTATCCTTTTTTTCAGCCGTATCATATGCAACACGTGGTTTTACATTTAACTCTTTTTTAAAACTAGGAATGTATACTTTTTTATTATCTTCTGAATAAATATTATATTTATCACCAACAGTTACATCTAAATTACTATTTTCTGCAAAATTATGTAATTTTTCCAATGCATCATCTGTTAGCCAATCATCAGGATCACAAACTAAAAAATATTTTGTTTTTGTATTCTTAATTCCATATTCTAAAACTGACCCATAGCCACCATTTTCTTTTAAAATAGATTTAAATCTTGGATCTTTATCAGCATATTCTTGAACAATCTTTTTAGAATTATCAGGAGAGCCATCATCTATTGCCCAAACTTCAAAGTTCTTGTATGTCTGTCTTTTCAGACTGTCTAAGCACTTTCTAATATATTTTTCAACATTATAAATTGGAACTATAACAGTAATATCTGGATTCACTCTTTTTCTTCTCCTATTTAATTTAGTTAAATTGATTTAATCTCTTTTTTTCCTTAAGTCTGTAAATAGAATATAATAAAACAACTTTATTATGCCGTAATAAATAGATAGCAAATTGAATGGACTTAGAATTATAGAGAGATTTTAGTGAAGTAGAATTTACATAATCATCTTTTAAAAATAATTCTCTACTTTTCTTAATTTCTTGTATTCCAACTTTTTTATTTGATGCACGAGTAGCATTAGAAATTAACGTAGAGTACATTTTTACACGATTACTTAAATAACGCTTTCTATATAAATTATATAGATCATTCTTATTTAACAATTCATAAAATCGCTTATGGAAATATTTTTGTTTTTCAATATCATTTTCAATATATTTATTCATAGCAGATGATTGTCTTCTATTATAAAAATATATAGATTTCCCTGAAATTATTGATATACGTTCAGCTTTTAATAAAAGCTCAATCATAAATAAGAAATCTTCTGCTTGTGATATCTTCTCATCAAATTTTATATTATTACTTATAATAATATCTCGTTTGATTATGGTACGCCATACCGGTAACCAAATAGATTGTTCTCCTTCTAACGGAAATATGGTTTGTGGTATTAATTTATTTATAACCCATTCATTATCAAAAATACCAGCATTTTTAAATTTAAAAGGTGTTTCTTTATCTTGTGTAATTTCACTATAATTACCTAGTGCAATCGGAATATTATCATTAGCTACATGATTATGCAAAATTTCTAAATAATCGGGAACAATTTCATCATCATCATCTATAAAAGCAACGTATCTTCCTTGAGATTTTTCTATTCCCATATTTCTTGCTGCAGAAACTCCATTACCATTTGACGATAAAATTCTATATTTAAATTTTGCATTTTTAAATTTCTCTTTTAATTCTTCTTTCGTATTATCCCGCGAATGATCATCTATTATAAGTACTTCGAAATTTGTGTATATTTGCGAAGAAATATTATTGTAGATTGTATCAACAAAGTTAGATGAATTATGAACTGGGATTATCAAACTAATCTCATAGTTATTCAATTTTGAATCTCTTTTCCTTCAAAACCAACGCTGGTAAAAATAAAAAAATACTTTCTATTAAATCCGGTGAAACACTTTTAATTGATCTGTTAGTTGCAAGTGCAAAAGCAGTTAAATTAATATTTGTTTTCCATTGACCTATCAATCGCTTTTTCCAAGGAAATGAATTCATTGCGCGATATCTTGAATTCAACAACATAATGGTACTTTTAGGATTTTTTAACCATAATTCAAAAAGATGTTTTGTTAGTCCATCCTCTTGATAATCACCAAAATAAAATAGTTCATCTCTTACAACAAATTTACCTTGTTCCATTAATTTATTGTAAAGTATTTCTTCACTAATAAATTTTTCATCAGGTAATTGTAAGGAGTTAAATGCCTTTTTTAATTCATTAGTTTTTATAAAAATAGTAGATTCGGGAATATTATATTGATATCTCAAATCTATAATATTAACTTTATTTGGTAATTGTTTCCAAAGAGATGTTCCATTCGAATCAGCACCTAATTTTTTTGGGAAAACTACACCACAATCATTATTAGAATTAATAGATAATATTGTTTTATATAAAATATCTATCATTTCTTCTGATACAGTATCATCACTATCTACGACTAACGACCATGGTGTATTCAAACGTTTCATTGCATTTTTATAGGCATGCATTTTTCCTTGATTAGACTGGACGATCAAATCAATCTTAAATTTTGATTCTTTTTTCCAAATATCTACAATCTCATTAATAGTTTTCTCAGAACCATCATCTACAATAATCCATATAAAATTATTATTATTTTGCGTGCGTAACGATTTATATAGTCTAGTTAATTCTTTTAATCTATTAAAAACAGGGGTAATAATAGATATTTGTTCTTTATATGCTACCTTATTCATATAATTTTCTTTTCAAAATTTTATATTTCACAAATTCTTTAAGCGGAATTAGATGATACTTAATTTTTTTGGACAATTTTGATCCTTTATACCAACTAGAAGCATACAAATGTATACCGTAAGTATTTGAAGTAATTGTAATTTTTTCTGTTCCCATTTTTTTAGGAGAGAAATAATCTGATGGGTAAATAGTAAAATTCTCTACTTCTTGCTGTTCATTATGCTTATAATCTAGTCCATGTTTTTCCAACAATTGTGTAGTTATTTTTACACAAATTTCAGGATCAAAATTATTATTTTTATCCACAAATGTATGTGTATTATAATAATCTAAATTTTCTTTAAGGATAGATGTGCCTTTTTCACTAGCAAATCCCACACCTGTATTAACCCGACCTACTTTTTCAAAAGACATGAAATTACCCTTTTTAACAAGATCATCAATTGACTTAATCAATTTCACATCGGTATCCATATAGACACCACCCTCATTATAAAGGACATCTAAACGAACATAATCGGATAAGAAAGCATACTTTTTACTTTTATAAGCTAACTGAGTATACTTAGTTTTATTTACATCATAATTTGATTCGTTCCATTCTTTTATCTCGTAATCGGGACAATATTTTTTCCAAGATTCTATACAATCTTGAATTACTTTAGGTTTTGGATTATTTCCAAACCAACAATAATGTATTACTTTTGGTATAGTCATTTACTTCCCCACTAATTCATTAATAATATGTTCCAAGCTTTGATTAAATTTGCTATTATTACTACTTTCGCCAACATTTTTTGTTTTGACAATTTCATCATAGTTTTTAATTGTTTCAGCAAGTTTATTTACATCATAAACAGGAATTATATTATTCATTCTTTTTTCAATTAATTCGGTGAAGTCAACTTGGTGATTGTTAACATGCTCATGATATTTTTCTTGTCTAGGAACCACAATTGGAACTTTTCCAAATTGTAATGCTTCAATAAAACTTGAAGGTCCACCATGCGTAATAACAATACGCGCATCTTTCAAAGTATTTTGCATTTCTTCAAAAGACATCATTTTGTGGCCTTCGCAATGTACTGGTTTATATGTACTAAAACCAGTCTGAATAACCACTTTTTCCTTAATTGTACCTTCAGCAACCAAATCATCTATTTTTTTCACCAAACGGTTAAAAGGCTGCTCATGAGTACCTACAGTAACAAAAATCATCTTATCACCCTAAAAAATACTTCCTAAATTAATTGCCTTAGGATAAACTTTCTTCATTTCTTCCCATTCAACGATAAACTTATCTGTTATTGGATATACCAATTTACCAGTAATTGTAGGTTTATCATAGCGATCAAATACTTCAATGTAAACAGTCTTAGCACCCATTAATTTTCCGATATAAAAAAATGGAACTGCTACTGCAGCCCCACTAGAAATAATTACATCAGGACGTTCTTTACGGAGCACTTTAATTGCTAAAAAAGTATTACGAATCAAGTTTTTTAGATTACGGTTAGTGGGATAGTAACATCCATACATCTTTTCAGATTTCAGCTTACTTCTTGCATCTTCTTTATCAAAAGTAACCCAGAATCTATCCTTATTTTGCCAAAATGGCTTTAACATATAAAGATGAGTTAAGTGACCACCGCTAGAACCAACTAAACAAACTTTCATACTTTTTTCTTTCTCTCCTTAATACGCACTATTCGGATGAATAACAACACCAACAGTCTTTAATAAAATCTTAAAATCAAACCACAAACTACTCTTATTGATATATTCAAGGTCTAATTCTACCATTTCATCAAAGTCTGCATCATTACGTTTTGTTACCTGCCAAAGTCCTGTACAACCTGGTGTAACAGTTAAACGCAATTTATCATAGTCAGTATAATCAGCCACTTCCATTGGTAGAGGTGGACGTGGACCTACTAAAGACATATCACCTTTTAACACGTTCCAAAGCTGAGGTAATTCATCAAGACTATATTTTCTAATTACATGACCAATTTTAGTTACACGAGGATCATCTTTAATCTTAAACATTGCCCCGTCAATTTCATTTTGTTCTTCTAACTGTTTTACCATTTTATCGGCATTCACAATCATCGAACGGAACTTCCACATTTTAAATGGTTTTCCATTTTTTCCAATTCTTGTTTGTGAATAAAATGCCGGACCACCATCTTCTTTTTTTATTTTTACAGTCAAAATTCCAAATAGTGATGATAATAAAACCAAAGCGACTCCGCTAGCTAAGATATCAAATCCACGTTTTACAGTATGATATACTAAACGTCCATTAACTTTTGACGGATCTAGTTCTACCTTTTTAACCTCTTGTGCCATCATTTAAAACTCTATCCCCCAATATAAAAATTAAAATATCCAAAAACGTTTCTTTTTCTTTAAAGGTTTCCAATTTAAATTAACATTATCAGAATTGATAATGTTTCTTGCATTCTGCTTAAAGCTATTAGCAACATCCAATCCTTGTGTCTTTTCTAACTTCTCGTAAGCGTCATGCATTCGACTTTCACGTTTTGGCAACGTATGTGCATCTGAAGCAAAAGTAGCTACTTGTCCAGCTTCTACAAATCTATCCGCTAACCTTTCGATCTCTTTACCAAATACTCCCACATACGAACTAGCGGTTATTTGCGTTAAACAGCCTTGCTCAATAAACTCTTGTAATTTTTCTGGATGAGCCAAGATACCAGAATTTCTTTCTGGATGAACAATTATTGGTGTTATTCCCCGTCCCAATAATTTAAAAGTCATATCTTTAGCATAAGTTGGTACATCTTCACTTGGAAATTCTAATAACATATATCTGCCGTCTTCATCACAGAATAAAATATCATCATCATCTAAAGCTTGCGGTAAATTACCATTTAGACGAACTTCTTGACTTGGAAAGACAGTCAAAGGAATATTATGATTTTTTAATTCTTCCTGAAACTTCGCTGTCTCCTTAATGATATCTTTTTTATGATTTAAATATTTTCCATTTAGAGTATGTGGTGTCATTAATGCATGGGTAATTCCATCCGCTACTGCAGCTTCCGCTAGACCTAATGAAGATTCTAAATCAGGAGAACCATCATCAATTCCTGGCAATATATGTGAGTGAATATCAACTAATACCATTCTTTATTACTTCGCTTCTGTATCTTTTTCTTGACCATAACCATAGCCATAACCATAGCCATAACCATAACCATCTGGGCCAGTTTTCACATCATTCATTACATAGCCTAAAACATGCGTCTTAGTTAAGTTAAGCATTTCAATAGCTCGTTCAACACCAGCTTTTTGGGTAATGCCTTGACGTACGACTAGAACTACTCCATCCATTTCACCAGCTAAAATTTGGGTATCTGAAACTTCTAAAACGGGAGCTAAATCTAAGATTACTAAATCATAGTGCTCTTTAACCATGTTTAAAAAAGCACGCATTCTATTAGAACCCAATAATTGAGCTGGGTTAGGTGGAATAGGTCCAGCAGGCATTACTGAAAGGTTAGGAATAATATCTTCCTTAACAATGTTGGCCATATCAACTTCATTAGAATGTGAAGTTAAAATTGTAGTCAAGCCTACTCGATTTGGAAGATCAAATGTTTGATGCAATGTTGGTCTGTGCAAGTCCGCATCAATCAACAATACTTTTTTACCAGCTTGAGCCATTGTGACAGCCACGTTAACTGTCACAGTTGACTTTCCTTCACTAATATTAGCTGATGTAAAGGCTAACGCCTTAATTTGATGATCAACACTTGTAAAGTCAATATTAGTCTTAACGGTTCTAAACTGTTCACTCACTGGATTTTGCGGTTTTGCTACAGTAATTAACTTAGCACCATACTGCATAGTTTCATCTGTACCACGTTTTTTACGTCTATTAAACAATCCCATTTATACTCTCCTATACACGTTTCTTTTTACCAGAATTACTATCATTGTCATTAATACTAAATTTATTAGACAAGTGGAAGTGAGATATATGACCTAAATTGGTTAAACCTAATTCTTTAGTCAAGTAATCATCATCTCTGACCGTAGTATTAAATGAATCACGTAAAACAATCAACGCAATACTGATAATTAATCCAAGTATGATACCAGCTAAAGTAAATAATGAAGTCTTAGGGAATGTTTTAGTACCACGAGAAGCAGGCGAGACAATTGTCACATTGTTAACATTCATAATGCTCTTGATTTTGCTCTTAAATGTTTGAGCAACTGCATTTGCGATTGCTTGAGCTTTTTCTGGATCATTACTCTTAGCACTAATTGTAAAAACTTGTGATTGTTGTTGCGTAGTTACAGAAACTGCCTTTTGCATTTCTTTAGCGCTCACGTTGTAGCCACGGCCCGCTCTTCTTACAACAGCTGGCTCAGCTGGACTAACAAGTTTTTTAGTACCATCAGCTAAAGTCTTATACTTAGCCTTTTTAGCTGGCTTTACGACTTCAGTTGGATTTTTAATCCATTTAGAAGCATCTTTTAAGATAACTGGACTAGTAACAATGTCCTTATAAGTATTAATTACCTGTACATCGGCTTGTTGAGCATTGAATGCTTGGCCAGCATCAGTCATATTTCTTTTCTGATTAACCAAAATTTGAGTAGTTGAGGTATACTTTGGTTCAACTACAAAAGCAGCTAGAACAAAGCCAACTGCTCCTAAGCCAACTGCCCATGCAATAATTGCCCAAATATGTGCTCGAAGAAGCATCCATAATCTACGTAAATCGATTGTATTTTCAGTTTTTGTACTGTTTTCCACTTTTTCCTATTCTCCTGTCTTTAAGGTTTCCGGCTTAAGCCCTAAGGCAGCACGTAACTTATTACTAATTCTTTGACATTCTGCTTGACTAACTGACTCATAAGCAACCCCATTTTCCCAATCGCCTTGCCCTTGAGCATGATCAGTTGTGACATTATCAGTTGCATGGCGATAATTCTGAGCTAAAGCAACCATATTATCAAAACTTAAGTTAGTCATAGTTTGCTTAGAGATTGAATTTAAGAATTCTTGGTTTACGACTGTCTTGTAAGAAATGGAACTCTTTAATAATGCCATAATTACAAGTCTTTGTCTCTCTTGACGCCCATAATCTCCTTTAGGGTCATCATACCGCATTCTACTGAATGCCAAAGCCTTCTTCCCATTCATGTGATAAGTTACGCCCTTAGTGAAGTGATAACCTTCATAATCAAATGTTAATGGCGACTTAACTGTCACTCCCCCAACTTGATCAATTGCCTTCTCTAATCCTCCCATGTTTACCATTACGTAAGCATCAGTTGGAACGTTGAAGTACTTCTTGATCGTTTTAACAGTTTCATCTACACCACCATAAGTATAAGCTGCGTTAATCTTAGCTGGTGAATAGTCTGGATAATCCGGTAAGTTAACTTTCATATCTCGAGGCAAGCTGACAACTGTTGTCTTATTGGTTTTAGGATTGATGACCATCATCATAATGGTATCTGTTCTCCCCTTGTAAGAACGTCCAAATTCACCTGTATCTGTTCCCAATAAAAGCAGGCTCATTGGCTTCTTATCTTTCAGTGTGTCGCTAACCTTCCGATCACTAATTTCATTACTCATCGGATTATACATATTGTTAGTGGCAACGTGGATATTGTGCCAAGCGATAATAACCGCAATGATGTCTACTGCTAGGAAGACACCTAATACAATCCAAAAGATACGCCAAAACTTTTTACGTCGATGATGACGGTGATGATGTGAGCGATGTCTTAATTCATTATCACTATTCTTATGATCCATTTTATTCCTCTTTTATTTTTTGCTTTTTAGTAACACTAAAAATCATTATACAAAAAATATATGAAAATTCATAGAAAATTCACAATTAGCATAAAAAAACACATTTATTGAATCAGAACATGCTCTAAATAGCGCTCTAACCACCTTCACGTTGATAAGTATACTGGCACCCCCCCAGAAATCAACCTAACTTCGGCAAAAATACAATTTTCGTTATTTAATTTGCTGCGTTTTTTATTTAATTTTTCAAAGCGTTTTTCAATTTAACCAGCAAATTATTCTTTACTCTCTGCAGAGTTCGCCTTGAACATCCCGCCACCTCAACCAAATTTGTAATTTCTTTTTGTGCGAGCAAATGTTCAAAAAACACTAGTTTTTCAATTCCATTTAATTCCTTGACTTTATCTTTCAAAATTATTAAGTTATCCCATTCAATTTTTTCCTTCTTTAATTCAAGCTCGTTATTTATCTCTTCGCTTCTTTCTTCGCGGCGCTGAATCTTTCTTAACTCATCTAACGTATGCCAAAGAATCTTCTTAAAAGCCAGCCGATCAATATCTTGACCCGGACTCTTCTCAAGCATCCCCGCATAAATCAAAACTCCATCCTGGACCAAGTCCGCATACTCTTGATAATCTTTCCTCACGCCAGCAGCCTTAATTGCTCCGCAAACCAACCGCCGATTTTCCCAGGCTTTAATAAAATTCTCTTCTTTAATCATGTGACCATTCCTTTAAGTAATGTCACAAGCGCTTGTGCAGATATTAGATTATCAGGAACGCAATTTTTCTAAAATCCAAGAACTGGATAGTCATAATCCTTGTAAATTCTAACTTTTCATCTTTCATTCACTTCTTTCTTTCCTGTCTCTTCCCTCTCTAACACACCATATTTCTTGTAAAGAAAAAGCACGCTTTTTTAAGCGTGCTACAGGATTGATTTTATTCTTCTAGATAATCGATAAATCAAATTATGGTCATTTATCTGCCAATCTTTGATATCAAAGAAGTCAGCACAGTGTCGACCATAATTACGATGAAATTCTTCAATTGCTTCTTCAGCAAGTTCAGTTAAATTTAAGGCATTTTGAATCTTAGTTAAGTAAAAGTATTCTTGGTTAGCTACTAGACTATTCTTTCTGCACTTACATAAGTTCAGATGAAAACCATGCGACTTAGCGTAGCCTACTAGCATTTGTCCTAAAACATGATTATGGGTAATGGCTTCTCCCAGTCGCTTATACATGTTCGGTGCACAGTCTTCAAACTCAAAGTTATAACTATAACCATTCTCTTGATAGGAAAAAGTAACGCGACCATTTTCTTGTTGTACCGTCTGCATATGATGCAAGCCAATCCAAGAAGTATGCTTTTCTGAATGGGCTCGAAGTGAAAAGTAGGCAATTTCACCTAAAGAAACTGTATGACGGTAGTAAAAGCCCAGTTCTTTTTGTAGTTTCTTTTGTAAAACTGCTCCTAAAATCAGCTTGTGCTTTAAAAGATGGTTAATCAGCTGGCGGCTATTTTTTTGGCATAAAATAATACCAGCTTTTTTATCAAAAATTACTGACTGGTATCTACCCTTAATGGGGTTAGTGTGGAAGTCATACAAGGCGACCATATTCTCATTTAGTTCATAATCTGGTGCTTCTGACACAAAGGGAATAAGATTGCCACTGATATTGTGATCTAACCTTTGCTTAATGCAGTCTTTAGACCAAGTATTTAAGTCTTCACTAGTTGGTAAACCAATGTTAAAAAGATTTAGTTTATTATTCATTGTCATCTCCTTTTTCTATTAAATAACGTTTTTTATTCAATAATATAATAATACCAAAAAATCACTATATAAAAAAGGTCCTACACCTATAAAAGTGTAGGACCTAATTAAATAACTTTTTTAGAAGTTTAAAAATTCATCTGGCTTCATCCCAAAGCCTGCTCCAATGACAGTTTTGAAGGTTGAAACATCTTGAACACCATCAAATTGCTGACCATTAATTAAAAAGTATGGTACAGATTCAACTCCGCGACTTTCTAAGTCAGCTTCTTCTTGCATAACTACATCTTGATATGCATTTGAATCTAATATCTTCTTAACTTCTGCGGTATCTAGCTTATTCTTCTTTGCAACGTCTAATAATACTTTATGGTCTCCTAATTCCTTATTTTCAGTAAAGTAAGCATAGAATAAATCATCAGCTAGATTTTCAATTAGCTTAGAATCGTGATAAGTTGCCTTAGCCCATTGAACCATCCGGTGAGCATCCATGGTATTTGTATTATAAGCAGTTGCTTCATTAATTGTTAAACCAACTGCCTTACCCATTGCCTTAGCATGATCATAGGCTGCGTTTGCTTTAGCTAACGGAATAGCCTTTTCATAAGCTAGAAGGACTGCATTAGTTTGCTTAGTTGACTTAGGTGCATCTAAATCAATTTGAAAAGCATTCAAGTCATATTCAATCTTATCTTGAACACCTAACTCTTCAATTGCCTTTTGTAAGTTAGTTTCACCAATATAGCAGTAAGGACATGCATAATCGCCCCAAATTGAAATTTTCATTTTTCAACTCTTCTTTCTCTTATTACACTCTCACCTCTACAATAGAAACTTTATCCGTATAAAGCAACTATTTTCGCTTACGTTTTAAGTCTTCTTTAGTTGCAACTAAGTCAATTATTTTCTTTGGTGCTAGATTTGGATACATATGAGTAAGGTAAGCTAATAATTCAACGAAGTTTAGTAAGTAACTCGTTAAATTATTGTCTTTCATCATCCCACCAGTGAAATTATTGTCTTTAATATTTGCAAACATGTAAAAATCACGGACTGTATCTATATTTTGATAAGTTACTAGCTCACTGAAAATGTCATTAATTTCTTTTCGAATTTCTTGACCATCAGTCACCTCTCGTTTCACTGGTAAGTCAATTGCATACGCAGAATCTTTTCCATGAGCCAAATCAAGATAAGACTTTCTCTCGAGCATCATGTCGCTGATCTCTTTAAACTTTTCATCCGTAAAGTCCATATTCACTTCTAGACTAGTTAAATATCCAGCTAAGGCTTCTACTAGATCATCTTCTGTCTTAAAGGATGGGGTTAATACATAAACATAGCGATCTGTTCTCACAAGTAAAAGAAAATATGTCAAATCTAAATTTTGCAAGTTTCTACTATATTTAATTAGTTCTTTTTCAAAGCGATAACCTTCAGGATTTTCTAAATCAAATTGGCCACCCTGATAAGGAGCTCGATATATTTGCCAAAAGTCTTCTATATTGAAGCCATCAATATTTCGATCTTCAAAAGCAGCTTTATTGAGTAATTTAGCTTCATTAGGACGCTTGTTTTCTAAATCTTTTATTAGAGCTAAAGGATTAAGAATATTGCGGTTTGCATATTCCATGAGCATCACTTGAATATCATGATAAGTCGACATATTTTGATCGCTAGTATCATGGAAGAAAACATCTCCTAACTGGTCAGTATAATTAACGACCAAGACATAGTCACCAATCTCTTTTTCACTAGCTAGTTCTTCAGCTAAATCAATGATATCTTCTACTCGGGTTTCTAGTTGCTTAAGCTTATCATCAGTAATCTCTTGACTAGGGCGTTTGAGCTTTCTCATAGCATGCACATTAAATAAGTCACTTTCTAAATCGCCCTTTAATACATCAATGAATTCATAATAGTCTAGATCAAGTCTTTGAACAAAAGTCCCAATTAACCTAAAAACAAGACCCTCAGCTCGCGCTGGTTGATAAGAGCGGCGTAAATTATCACTAATAAAAGTTTCTTCAAAGTCTGGTGTCTGTACTACAACTGCCAGGTCTATTGTATTTGGTGTTTCATACACCTTATCAAGCAGTTCTTTCATTTTATTACTTAACATTTTTATACCCTACCTATTCCAATCATCTCACTTTTCATCTATTATACGGATATTTATTTTTAGAAACAAAAAGTCTGCAAAGAAGCAGACCTTAAGCTAGATATTTTCACCATACATAATGTTTGAAAAGCTACCATTTAATGACTTGTCTTGACTGACATGTAAGTTAACAACGTTTCCCTTACCAGACTCATCTACCAAAACAATTGGTTTTTGCTTGTGCCAGCAAAAGAGAAAAGTCTTATGTTGTCCGTCTTTAGTTAAGTCATGATTATAGATAGCCAAGACGTCATAATCATAATGATGTTCACCTTGTGGACTCCAGCCAATGCTTATCTTTTTACCATTTAACTTAAAAGTATCTTTCTTAAAGGCATCTGGATAAACACGATTTGCTGAAGTAGAAAGCTTGTTTTTACCATCATATTTAGTATAGGTTTGGCTCTTCTTTTTACCGTACTTATCCATTTCCTTAGCTAGTTTTTGATCTTTTTTCTTATCCCAGTGCTTCTTTTGAGTAGTCTTTGAACTCTTAGCGCTACTATTATTAGTTGAATTAGAGTTATTTGAACAGCCGCTTGCTCCTACTAAGCTGAGAGCAATCACACTCATTAATAATATTTTCTTCATATAATATTCTCCTTTTCTTCCATTCTTATCCTACCATTAAATTTCAACTTTAGAACCTTTTTAATCTTGAATAAAAAAGGTGTAATTTCACTTTTTAGGCGAAATTACACTTTGAATAGAAGAAATTTAGTAATAGAGGCTAGTTTGCCTTCTGATATATTAAATTGTTGATTGCTTCAATTAGAGCTTCTTTAGTAGGCACACCTTCATCATGATAATGGCCAATTTCAAAGTATGGTACTGCATCCGCATTTCGATTGGCTAAGTCATTTTCATCTTCGATAACTACGTCCTTATATTCTTCACTTGTAAGAATCTTTTTGGCAGATGAGTCATCCAATCCAGCGTCTTTTGCTAATTTTATTAAGACGTCATTATCAGCAATATTTTGATTTTCAACAAAATAAGCTTTAAAGATTGCGTTAATTAACTTTGCTGTCTTTTGATTACTCTGTGTATCATTAGCCCATTTAGTTAAACGCAATGCCTTCATCGTATTGACTGGAAGTGTATTTGCATAATTAATTGTTAAACCAGCATCTTTAGCTTGTTCAGTAATATTTTGAAATCTTTCATGAAGTTGCTTTTGGGTTAAACCATCTTTTTGCATCAACTTCTCTCCGCGCGTTTGCGTTGGATTTTCAGTAGCAGTTGGATCAATTTGAAAAGCGCGAAAGTTATAATCTAACTTATTTTGATCAATTCCTACTGCCTCAACTGCCTCAGTTAACTTATGAAAAGCAATATAACAAAATGGAGATGCATAATCCATCCAAAAACTCATTCTCATAGTATGCCTACTTTCCGGTTATTTAGTAGCTTCTTTAATCAAAGCCTTCAAATCATCATCAGAAAAGTCTTTACCGTATTTATTTTGTAATTCTTCTAAAATAAAGCCATTGTCACGATTACGGTGAATCATTTCACGAACGTCTTTCATAATAGCTTCTTTTTCACGATCAAATGTTGGAACTGTCATAATTAAAGCCTTCTTTCATATATAATCCGCTTTCACTTTTTATTGTATGAGCTTAAAGGCAGAATGACAAAAATTTAGTCTTAATATAATAAAAAGATAGTCTTACTATAAGACTATCTTTTATAAATCATGTTGATATTTCTTCAATAAAACAACCGCAATCCAAATTGAAATAAACGATGGCAAAATGATTACTACTAGTAAATCTGGATTGAGGATACGAACTGTTTTTATCATTTTAGTAATTGTATGAATCTTAGCAATGTTATTGAAGATCGATTGATAAACTGTAACATAAATCAATGCCCATTGAATACAATATTCAATTAAAGTTAGAGTTATTTCTGAAATTGGATGATATTTATTAAATCTCTTTAAGCCTTCATATAGTAGAAGACCTGATAAAATTACCAAGGCTGCTAGGAGCAAGAAAAGATTTCCCAGTTCCATATCATGAATCCGATCAATAAAGAGAGCCGCAAATCCAAAGAAGATCGAGAAATTAATTGTACTTAGCAGTAATAATACTAAAAACAGAATAATTGCTTTCAGAAAATAAAACCGATGTTTAGAAGTAAAGATATATCCTGATACTACTATCGCTAAAATAACCAGGAAAATTGGTAAAACTTGCATTACTTATCAGACATCTCGATTTTCTTAATAAGAGCTTCACAGCCTCGATAAATATCTTGATAAGCTGCTTCAAAGTCACCAGTATACCAAGGATCATCAACATCCATCATAGAGCCAGCAAAAGATAAAAGTTTATATTCTTTTCTTTCGGGATCTCCTGCTGAAATATGATTCATATCAAAGAAGTTTTCTTCATCCATCCCGATAATGTAGTCATATTTCTCATAGTCGCTCTTAACCATTTTTCTGGCCTGACGATGGTTAAAAGGAATTCCATGCTCATTCATTACTCTTTGAGAACGCACATCGATATCATGGCCGATCCCACTAATAATTGCATCTTCGGTTGTAGCAGCAGACGCAATTTCATATTCATTTTCTTTACCTAGATCTTTAACAATCTTTTTAGTAATAAATTCAGCCATAGGTGAACGACAAATATTACCATGACAAATAAATAAGATTTTTTTAGTCATTTCTTTCCCTTATTTCTTTAAAGTGTATATTTTAATTCTAAAGCTAATACATTTATTTAGGCAAGAAAAAATACCGACTAGAGCTTGTCAGCTCCAACCGGTATTCTTCTTTTTCAAAGGTTGTTGAAACATTATTAGTTCAATATTTTCAACATATCTAATTATATCAAAGATAGGTGAATTTAATCAGCAAATTATGCAATTTCTTTAAATTACATCTTATCTTCGACCCAATCCCAGAATTTATCTACATTTAATTTAGAAACACTAGAGAATGGTAAAAAAGATACATTTTCTTGTGACAGATCCAAACTCTTGCCGATTTTTTGCTTAATCTGACTTGCTTCCATCTTTTTCAACTTATCCATCTTCGTTGCTACCACCAAGATTGGAATATCGAGATAGAGAGCATAATTAAACATATTGATATCATCAGCAGTTGGATTGTGACGTGCATCAACTAAAAGAATTAGTCCCTTTAAATCAGCACGCGTTTCAAGATAATCTTGAATCATTTCACCAAAAGCAGCTCTTTGCTTTTTAGAAACTTTTGCATAGCCATAACCTGGTACATCAACCAAATACAACTCATTATTAACCTTATAAAAATTAAGAGTTTGAGTCTTACCGGGTTGTTGGGATGTACGGGCTAGTTTACGGCGATTAACAATTGTATTAATCAAACTAGATTTACCAACATTGGAACGGCCAGCCAAGGCAAATTCTGGTAAATCATCTTTTGGATACTGTTTTTCAGAAACAGCACTAATGACAAATTCAGCATCTACGACTTTCATTATTTAGTCGCCTCACTCGTCTTTTCAGCTTTATCCTCTTTATATGTAATCTTAGGCTCTGCATGCTTAGTAATAACATCCTTAGTAATTTGGACTTCTTGGATGTTATCATCACTTGGTGTACGGTACATTACATCCATTAATGAATTTTCAACAATAGAACGTAAACCACGTGCACCCATATGACGACTAATAGCCATATCTGCAATGGCTTGTAGGGCTCCATCAGTAAATTCAAGGTCCACATCGTCAAGTGACAATAATTTCTTGTATTGTTTTACTAAAGCATTCTTTGGTTCAGTTAAAATTCTAATTAAGTCCTCAGTACTCAACTTATCAAGAGTAGCAATAATTGGAATACGTCCAATAAATTCAGGAATTAAACCGAATTTAACTAAATCTCCAGTTGTAAGATTCTTTTGCCAGTCATCTGCATCTACTTGGTTAAGACCATTTTCTGCGCCAAAACCAATTGTTTTCTTACCAAGACGGTTTTTAACAATATTTTCAATACCATCAAAAGCACCACCGACAATGAATAAGATATTAGTAGTATCAATCTTAATCATTTGTTGTTGCGGGTGTTTACGTCCGCCTTGAGGAGGAACAGAAGCAATAGTTCCTTCTAAGATCTTAAGTAAGGACTGTTGTACACCTTCACCGGAAACATCACGAGTAATTGAAACATTTTCTGCTTTTTTAGAAATCTTATCAATTTCGTCAATGTAGATGATTCCGCGTTGGGCACGCTCTATATCATAGTCGGCATTTTGCAACAATTTGAGCAAAATATTTTCTACATCTTCACCAACATAGCCGGCTTCGGTCAAAGTAGTAGCGTCCGCAATAGCAAATGGAACATTCAAAATCTTAGCCAAAGTTTGGGCTAAATAAGTTTTACCAGAACCAGTTGGTCCAATCAAAGCAATGTTTGATTTTTGCAACTCAGTTCCAGTGCTATCAATATCCATTTGACTGATACGTTTGTAGTGGTTGTAAACAGCAACGGAAAGCACCTTCTTGGCACGATCTTGGCCAATTACGTACTCATCCAATTGCTTTTTAATTTCCATTGGCTTAGGTAAATCTTTAGTTTCTTTAATGGAATCTGCTTTTAATTCATCATCAATAATTTTCTTGGAAAGATCGATACATTCATTACAAATGTAGACTCCATTTCCAGCCACAATTTTTTTAACTTGTGACTGTGGTTTACCGCAAAAAGAACATTTTACTTCTTCTTGCTCAGTAATTTCGTTAGCCATCAGCCATCCTCCTTTTCACTTACTTTATGTCAAAATAAGCTTAGCAGTTCACTTTAACAGAGTAAAGAAAATTGTCTTATTAATTAATAGTAAAGAAAAAAGCGACTGTCATAGCCGCCCTTTTCTTAAACTAGTTATCAACTATTATTTATCAGCCTTTTTGTCGTCTTCTTTGGTTGACTTCTTAGCAGTTGATTTCTTAGTAGCTTTCTTAGCAACTTGCTTTGCCTTGTCAGCTACTAAATCAATAGCTTTTCTAATAGCAATATCATGCTTAAGCATATCATCACTCAAGCTACGACGAACAACTTTTTCGTCCATGTTGTAGTCGTGTGCTAAGTCTTTGATTTCTTGCTTAATTTCATCAGCAGTTGCGTCAAGTTTTTCTTTAGCAACGATTGCTTCCAAAACAAGGTTAGTCTTAACACGTTCTGCAGCACCCTTAGCTAATTGTTCACGCAATTGAGCTTCAGTAGTACCAGTTAACTTGAAGTAAGTTTGTGGGTCAATACCTTGACGTTGCATGTTGCCTAAGTATTGGTTCAATTGATTTTGAACATCTTCGTCGATCATTGCTTGAGGAACTTCATCAATGGTTGCATTTTCAACTGCACCCTTGATTGCAGCATCTTGGATAGCGTCTTTTGCGTCATCTTCCTTGTGCTTCTTCAAGTCTTTCTTGATCTTATCTTTTAATTCATCAAGTGATTCTACTGAATCATCAACATCTTTAGCAAACTCGTCATCTAACTTAGGTAATTCTTTAGATTTCACTTCATGAATCTTAGTAGCAAAGTGTGCTTCTTTACCAGCTAAGTCTTTTGCACCGTAATCTTCTGGGAAGGTTACAACAACATCTACATCATCGCCAGCTTTGTGACCAATAAGTTGATCTTCAAAACCAGGAATGAAAGTACCAGAACCTAATTCTAATGAGTAGTTTTGTGCACTACCACCATCAAATGGCTTACCATCAATAGTACCAGTGTAGTCGATAGTAACAGTATCGCCTTTAGCAGCCTTACCGTCTTTCAATACTAATTCAGCATTTTGTTCACGACGCTTGTTTAATTCTGCATCTACGTCCTTAACTAAAACGCGAGTGTTTTGCTTAGGAACTTCAATACCCTTGTAGTCACCTAACTTAACTTCTGGCTTAACAGAAACAGTAGCCTTCATTACCCAAGGCTTGTTCTTATCCATTGAAACTGGAGTAATTTGTGGTTGGCCAACTGGGTCAATACCAGCTTCTTTAACAGCAGCAGTGTAAGCTTCTGGTAAAACGATGTTTAAAGCATCTTCGTAAAGAGCTTCTTCACCGTAAAATTGATCAAAAACAACACGAGAAACGTGACCTTTACGGAAACCAGGTACACGTAAGTTCTTCTTAACACGTTTGAAAGCTTGATCTAAGCCCTTTTTTACTTCTTCTTGTGAGATTTCAAAAGTTAATTCACCGGATGTTTTACCGGTCTTTTCCCATTTTACAGACATTAATTAAATACCTCCGATGTCAAATTTGGGTTTGCTATTGCACACTTAACTATCTTACCCTAAACCTTGCTAAAACACAAATCCAGAGAGAAATTTGTTAATTTTTGTATAAAAAAAAAGATGTATCCTAAGATACATCTTTTTTAAGAAAGTTTGGAATTAGTCAAGGATTTCAGTAACTTGACCAGCACCAACAGTCTTACCACCTTCACGGATAGTAAACTTAGTACCCTTTTCAATGGCAACTGGCTTGATCAATTCAACAGTGAATTCAACGTTATCACCAGGCATAACCATTTCAGTACCTTCTGGCAATTCAATCTTACCAGTTACGTCAGTAGTGTGGAAGTAGAATTGTGGACGGTAATCTGAGAAGAATGGAGTGTGACGACCACCTTCATCTTTGTTCAAGATATAAACTTGACCCTTGAAGTTCTTGTGGGTTTGAATTGAACCAGGTGCAGCTAAAACTTGACCACGTTCAACTTGATCACGGTCGATACCACGAAGCAATACACCAACGTTATCGCCGGCTTCACCAAGGTCAAGAGTCTTGTGGAACATTTCCAAACCAGTAACAGTTGACTTTTCAATCTTGTCAGTTAAACCAACGATTTCAACTTCATCGCCGACCTTAACAGTACCACGGTCGATACGACCAGAAGCAACAGTACCACGACCAGTGATAGTAAATACGTCTTCAACTG
>CANOGU010000008.1 GCA_947565635.1 uncultured Lactobacillus sp.
GTTATTTAGTAGGACGAAACAACGGTAATGCTTGGGGAACATTCAAAGAAGGTTCCACAGAAGCAAGTAAACCTGCAAATACTAACGTTAATAAACCTGTTCAACAAAATACTCAAAAGCAAGTAGCAACTAATAATAACGCTACTTGGACTAAACAAAATGGCACTTTCATTACTGGTGGAGCAATTAACCTAAGAACTGGTGCAAGCACTAAGAGCCCAATTATTGAGACTTTACCAATTAATACTGTAATTAAGTACGATGCGTACTACCGTTCTGGTAACTATGTATGGTTAAGACAACCAAGAGCAAATGGTCAATACGGCTATTTAGTAGGTCGTTTAAATAACCAAGTATGGGGAACTTACAGATAGTCTCTTAAGATATTTTGACTAAATGAAAAGACATGATTTCTGAATTAGGAATCATGTCTTTTTTGTCTTATAATAATCTATGAAAAAAGCATGGAGGAGTATAATTTTGATTTATACAGTAACTTTAGATCCTAGTGAAAGTGTAGTAGGCAAAGGAATCAATATTTCACTTATTTTAAAAAAATTAGGTATTGAATCAATTGCAACTGGCATCGTAAATCATAAAAATGTAGAACAAGTTGCAGAAGAACTTGATAAAGCTGAGATTGAGAATCAATTTATTGAGCAAAAACGTGGAATTAAAATTACCGCTAAGAATCAGCAAAAATTATTAGATTATTTAAAGGTATTAAAAGCTGGTGATATCTTAGTCATTGCGGGAAGTTTTGCCAAGGGAATTGATCCAGTTTATTTAACTGATTTAGCTAGAGTTGCTGATAAGCGAGCAGCAGGTTTAGTTGTTGATGTTCCTTACGAAAATGTACTTGATATCTTACCAATGAATCCATTGTTAATTAAACCAAATGAAACTGAATTGAAGCATTGGTTTGAAAAAGATAATGAAAAAGTAACTACAAAAGAATTAATTGATATGGCACACAACTTAGTTGTAAAGGGTGCTCAACATGTTCTCATATCTTTAGGTGCCAATGGCGCTGCAATTGTTAACATGATGGATGCTTTAATGGCACATGCACCTGAAATTGAAGAAGTTGATAGTACAGGTAGTGGGGATGCACTGCTTGGTACTTTCCTTGCTGGAATGCTTAAAGGCTATACACCTGTTAGAAATTTATCAGATGCAATTGCTGCTGGTAGTGATACAGCCCAAAGTAAATGGTTAACTGACTTTACAACAACACCAGCACTTCAAAAACAGGTTATTGCAAGAAGAATTACTTTTGAAGAAGCAGAGTAAAAATAAGTCGGTTCACAAAGACCGACTTATTTTAGTATAATGACAGTAATTTTACTGTGAGGAGAAAAGAAAAGTGGATTTGTCTCTTTTGATTGTCAGTTTAGCTGCACTGGTCATTCCAATCTTAATGGCTAGGTTTAAAATTAATGCTATTCCGACTGCTGTTGCTGAAATTGTGACTGGAATAATCTTAGGAAAAAGTCTTTTAAATACCATTAAGATTACTAGTAGCGTCTCGCTCTTGTCTAATCTAGGTGTGATTTTATTGATGTTCTTGTCAGGAATGGAAATAAATTTTGACCTATTTAAAAAGAAAGACTTGCCTGATTCAAAACAAAGTAAAGTAAATCCAGCACGAATAGCTATAATATCTTTTGTTACTATAACGATTACAGCATTTGCCTTAGCTGAAATTCTTAAATTTATGGGATTATTCAGTGATGAGATGCTAGCAATGATTATCTTTATGACAGTGGCTTTAGGAGTAGTTATTGCTACGTTAAAAGAAAAAGAAATCTTATCGCGTCCAATTGGACAGACTATTTTACTTACAGCCGTGCTAGGAGAAGTTATTCCTTTATTACTATTAACAATCTATGCATCTATTAATGGTGGGAATGCAGGACGTTTATGGCTGATTATCTTGCTATTTTTAGTTGCTATTATTTTACTGAAACGATTTAAGCAGCCATATCATTGGTTTAATAAAATTTCTAAATCAACTACGCAACTTGATATTAGATTGGCATTTTTCTTGATTTTTACTCTGGTAACAGTTGCAGAAAGAGTAGGAGCAGAAAACATTTTAGGTGCCTTTCTAGCAGGAATGGTAATGAAATTGTTAGAACCAAGTGAAGCTACAATGGATAAGTTAACATCTATTGGATATGGCTTTTTCATTCCAATATTTTTCATTACAACTGGGGTGAAGCTAGATCTTAAAACATTATTGACCAATCCAAATGCCTTAATGCTGATTCCTGTCTTAGTATTATTTTTACTTTTAGCAAAATTGCCAATTTTTTTAGTTTATGTACGAAATTTCAACAAGCGTAATAGTATTGCAGGTACCTTTTTAATTATGACTACAATTACGATTGTGCTTCCTACGTTGGAAGTTGCTCGTAAACTAAATGCAATTACTGAAACGCAATCAGATGCCTTTATTTTGGCAGCAGTTGTAGCATGTGTTTTAGGACCTATCTTGTTTAATTCAATCTTCAAATTGACTAAGGAGGATAAAATTAAACAGCGAGTTGTTATGATGGGAACAAATGTTATGACAGTTCCAGTTGCTCAAGAACTGCATGATAATTGGTATGATGTTTTATTAGTAACTCATAAAAAAGAAAATTATGATACCTATAAGAGCAAGGTGGAAAACTTAAAGTTGATTAATGGACTAAGTGAAGAAGCTTTGGATAAGGCTGGAATCTTTAATTGTGATATTTTGGTTGCTGGATTTATTGAAGATGATTTAAATCGTAAGATTGCCCAATTGGCCAAAGAACATGGTGTTCAACGTGTAATCGCTAGCCAAGAGAAACCAAAACCTGAAATAATTAAGAACTTAAAGAGTGAAAATATTGAAATATATAATGTCTTCAATGTTCAAACTTCGGTTTTGCGTGCATTAATTGAATCACCTTCAATTTTAAGAATTCTGACTGATACTAAGAATGGATTGTTCGAAGTAACGGTTAGAAATCATAAATACGCTGGTCAGAAATTAATGAACCTTGACTTTATTGAGCAAATGACGGTTAGCCGAATTTGGAGAAACAGTAAATGGTTAGTGCCGCATGGAAATACAATTATTGAAGTAGGTGACCATTTAATTTTCACAGCTAAAGGTGAAGACGCTGAACGAATTCGTGAAGAATTGGGTAGAAGAAATTAGATATTAAAAAATGGGGCAAGAATTTTTCCTGTCCCATTTTTGTTAGTGTTGACTTTTAGCCTCCTGTAAAACAGCTAAAGTATTAAGACTATGAGTAAAAGCTTTATCTGCTGCCATAAAATTATGCTGATCAATAATTTTGGTAAATTCAATAAATTCCGCGATCATTCGATGAGAATACTTATTATGATTAATAACTTCAAGATCTTTTCCTCGCAACTGGATTCCAACCTTAGGCATTTCGTTAGGATGACCATAAATGATAAGTGCGCCTTTTTCACCTTCTATTGTGCTGACGTTAGGTGAAAAACTGTCTTTGGCCGCGATTGAGCTTGCTTGTTTATCAGAGTAGCTTAAGTGTAAGATGCCGGAAGTATCGATATTTTTCTGAATAGTAGGGAAGTATTTAACTGAATTTGGTTTTCCAAAAAGTTTAATGATGATATGAAGGTTATAGATGCCCAAATCCATTAATGCACCGCCGTCTTTTTTAGGATCAAAGGCAGGCTGAATATCACCCTCTAAGAATGCGTCGTAGCGACTTGAATACTGAGTATAGTTTAAGTTAACAACATGAATTGGTGCAATCTTAGTTAAGTTATCTTCAATAAATTTAAAATTTTCAAGATAAATGTTAGTTATTGCTTCAACAATAATGAGTTGATTTTTATCAGCAATTTTCTTTAGTTCACGTGCTTCATCAATTGTGGCTACAAAGGGCTTTTCACAAATAACATTTTTACCAGCTTCAAGCGCTGCTTTAGCAATAGAAAAATGTAAACTGTTTGGAACGGCAACATACACTGTGTCGACATTAGAGTCATTAAATAAATTGTTGTTGTCATCATATAAATTTGAAATATGATATTGTTTTTGTAATTCAAGCCCGATTTGATGGCTTCTTTTAGTAGTTGAAAGAGCAGTAAGTTCAAGATGGGAGATTTGATTAGCTATTGATAAAAAATCATGAACAATTTTTCCTGATCCAATAATACCTAATTTCACAATAAAAAACTCCTTTATTTAAGCTTAAAATCTAATTTTTTAGCATTTTTAGTAACAGAAGATGGAACCTTTAATTTATTAACTTGATTGATATCGTAAAGATGAAGTGTGAGTGTACCCTCTTTTTTGCTATGATAAGTAACTTTATAGTACATTTCAGTTAACTCTTTTTTACGGTTAACATTGATACGCAATTTGATACTCTTAACATTAGTTAATTGAGGGTTGCTTGTTGGGGCAACTGTAGTAGTATTTTGCATACCTCTAATAACATCGCGATTATCACCATTATAAGAAATGAGATATCCGTTAAAACCGTTAGCTTTAATCGTCATTGCTTTGAAGGCATCATCAGAAAATTGGCTAAAATCATGAGCGGTGTATAATTTTTTATAGCCTGAATAAACCTCGCTGAAGATTGCATTTTGCTTAATGTAATTCCATTGTTTGGTGCCGTCACGATGATATACATATTTATTGTTGGCCCATAATTCAGAATTAGTATCAGATTTAGGAATGCTTTTCATTGTAATATGGATAGTATTATTAGGGCCGACAACATAATTTGAGTACAGCTTTGCTTTTGAATTAGTAGTTTTAACGTCAACGCGTGCAGTTTCAATTTTTGTATTAGCTGCATCAGTTAAGGCATCTTTGGTGCTAGGTTTCTTAAATGCTATAACTGAACCCCAAATTACGATTATTAAAATAATAATGCCTAAAATTAAAGCGGCAATTTTGCCGCCTTGATTGTTAGGAAAAATAATTCTTTTGTTTTTTGTTTTATTTTTCGCCATAGTTTATCTTTCTAAAATGATTATTTTTGATTTTGCTGTTGTTCTTCTTGGGCTTTCTTAATATCTTCAGCACTAATTGCATCTTTTTGAATGTTATCTGGAACTGCCAAGTCACTGTGCTGACCTAGTTGATCATAAGTTAGGTTCCAAGTGAAGTTATATTTTCCACCAGCAGTATATCGTGCTTTAAAAGTCATTGATTCAACTTTCTTAGTAGTTGGATCGATAAGATAAGTAACATTAAGATTTTGCAGTTGAGCTGATTTTACAAGACGAGCTACTTGCATGTTTTGAGAGCCAGGTGTGTTCATAGCATCAATAACTAGTGGGTTAACAGCATTCCAAAGTTTAGTATCAGTACCATCAAAGCTAACTACATAGTTGCCGTTCTTTTTTTGAACAGTTGCTTTATTAGCAAAAGCCTTATTGATAGACTTAAAGGTTGCTGGATCAAATCTTTCTTTTACTTGGTCAGAATCAAAGGTATCAGCATTGATTGAATTTTTAATCCAGTGACCTTTATTTTGTTCTAATAGAAGATACATATCTTTTTTCGTAAGCCACATTTGTTCAGTTTGAGACTTTTTCTTTTGAGTTAAAGTATAAGTAAGGTTAGTTACGTCGCCCTTATCCTTAAAAAGACCTTCTGATTTTGATTTTTGATTCATTTCATCCGAATTAAGAGATTGTGTGAAGTGACCGTTTGCGAAACTAGTTTTGAAGTTAGCATTAATAAGTGAGCTTGCAGAAGGTTCTGGATTGTTTTTTGGCTTGGAATTCTTTTTTGAACAAGCTGTAGTTAAAGAAATAAGCACTATTCCTAGTAGCAATAAAAAGCTAAATTTTTTCTTCATAAAATTTATTCCCCCAGTAAAAGTATACAATGTTTATTTTACTCTATTTTAAGTGCAAAAAAGTATTCTAAGAACTTAACTTTAGTGCTTTTTAAGGACATTTAAAATATTACGTAATTTACTTCCTCTGATCTGTAGATTACTTACTGGCTGCGTCACTTCAATACAGCCTATGTATTTTCCAGCTTCATTATAAAGACTATAAAAAGAAATATTAACTGGTTGATTGTCTTTGGTAATCATGATTGAAATGGTGCTACGACTCCCAGTATGCATTTGATTTAGAACTTCCTTAACATGCTTTTGACTGTGGCCGGGATGCACTTCAAAAACAGTTTTACCAATATCTTTTTCAGTTCGTTTGAAAAGCCGATGCTTATTCATTGACGACCAAACAACGCGATCATTTTCATCTAAAACATCCATTTCTTGCGGAATTGTTCTAAAGATAGCGTTTAATTGATCTAAGGATAAGTGACCACCTTGTAATTTGATGTCTTTCATATGTGTACTTCCAATTCTTTAAATCTTAATATATTCAATGTTATTTTAACATTAATAAATAATTATTACTTTGGTGTTTGGAAATTGCGTATATATTTTTGTAGCGGCAAAATGAAAGCGGTATTCATAGCTTTAAGGTAGATATGGAGGATATCTTATGAAATTAAGTAAAAACAAATGACTGCTACGTTTATGACAGCTGTATTAGTGGTTATTGTAGGTGGCGGCTATTACTGTGCTAGTCATTCAATCGCTAAACATTTGCCTGGTCACGTCTATGAATATACTTCAGTTTCTGATAATCAAAATGCCTACATGACTTTTGCTGATAATGGAGATCAAGTAATTGTTACTCCAGATAAAGACACAGCTCTTAAAACAAGCAATAGTGCAAGTGATTTCCAAAAAATTTATAAAGAAAATGCTAAATCTGGTAAGTGGAATTATAAAGCTCAAGGAAACAAGTTAACGATCTCTAAGCTTCAAGATAATAAAGTCTCATTATGGCAATATAATGGTATGTTAGCCTAGGGTAAAAAGATGCACTCAAGAAGCTTTACTTATCAAATTGCTAATGCTGGACAAGGCGTTGATAAGAAAGCGACTACCTTTGAACAAATTCGCTAAGAATAAGGGAAATTTGTGGGATTTCCTATGAAAATTCTGAATAAGCGTGTAAAATAGTTAATGAAACATTGAATTTTAAAGGAGATACAGTTCATGTCGAAATTAGTTTTAATTCGTCACGGTCAAAGTGAATGGAACCTTTCTAACCAATTTACTGGTTGGGTTGATGTAAACCTTTCAGAAAAAGGTGTTGAAGAAGCTAAGAAGGCTGGTCGTTTAATTAAGGAACACGGTCTTGAATTTGATCAAGCTTACACTTCATTATTAACTCGTGCTATCAAGACTTTGCACTACGCACTTGAAGAAAGTGACCAACTTTGGATTCCAGAAACTAAGACTTGGAGATTAAACGAACGTCATTACGGTGCTCTTCAAGGTTTAAACAAGAAGGCCACTGCTGAAAAATACGGTGACGAACAAGTTCACATTTGGCGTCGTTCATACGATGTTTTACCACCAGCTATTGATGATGATAACGAATTTAGTCAAGCACATGACCGTCGTTACGCAAACTTGGATCCACATATCGTTCCTAAGGCAGAAAACTTACACGTTACTTTAGACCGTGTAATGCCATTCTGGGAAGATCACATTGCTCCAGATTTACTTGACGGCAAGAACGTTATTATTGCTGCACACGGTAACTCACTTCGTGCTTTAACTAAGTACATTGAAAACATCTCTGATGATGACATCATGGACTTAGAAATGAAGACTGGTGAACCAGTTGTTTACACATTTGACGATAAGTTAGATGTTGTTAACAAAGAAAAGCTTGACGACTAATTTCTAGTTATTAAGTATTAAAGCTCTGACGAAAGTCAGAGCTTTTTTTTGTAAATCAAAAAAGACCTTCCAAGGGGAAGGTCTTTAAGTGTGACTAATTATGTTTGTATATTTAAGTTTTGATTTAACTAAGGTCTAGTTTTATAATTTTACCAACTAGCCTTGCGCACTCCAGGAAGTTGTCCCTTGTGTGCTAATTCTTTGAAGCGTAAGCGTGACATTCCGAACTTACGCATATAACCATGTGGTCTACCATCATGTAAATCACGGTTGTGGTAATGGGTCGGATGAGCATCAAGCGGTAATTTAGCTAATGCTTCTACGTTGCCAGCTTCTTTTAATTCATAGTATTTTTTGATTAATTCACGCTGCTTAGCAGCCTTAACAATTTTTGATTTTTTTGCCATATATCTTTCCTTTCGAATATAAAATAAGACAATTAAAATATAAAAATAAGTATTAACGAATTTGAGCTAACTTAAAGTAAGTATATTGTATTAAATTATTAATAATTTGTCAAAAAGAAAGTATTTTTAAAAAAATTAGTTTAAAATAAGTGATGATTGATTAAAGAAGGGAAAAGAAGCCGTGGGTATTTTTAAAAGAATACTTCATAATGAAGACTTGCGACAGCTAATAATTTATGTATTAATTGGTGTATTAGGATTAGGGGTTGATTTTGGAATTTTTGCCATTCTGACTCACTTTAAGATGCAAGTCGAAGTAGCTAATTTTATTTCATCATCTTGTGGGTTAATCAACAACTTTTTCTGGAATAGTTTTCTTAACTTTAAGGTTCACGATAAATTGCTTGTAAGATTTATTTCTTACTATTTAGTTGGACAGATTACAACTTTATTTACAACAGTCTGCCTATTTATTTTTGTAACTAAGCTTGGTTATAATCAATTGATTGTAAAGGCAGTCTCTACATTTATCGCTATCTTGATTCAATTTGTAATTAATAAATTACTAACATTTAGAAAAATAAAAACTACTAAATCAAAAGTAGACGTTAGAAAGTAAGAAGAAAGCCTGTTAAAGTATGAAAAAATTATCAATTATAGTTCCTTGTTATAACGAAGAGGAATCTGTACCACTTTTTTATCCAGCAGTGAATAAAGTAATGGATACAATTCCAGACTTGGAACCAGAATATTGGTTCATTAACGATGGATCAAAGGATAATACTCTAAAAGAAATTAAAGAACTACGCAAGAAGGATCCAGAGCATGTTCACTTCGTTTCTTTTTCAAGAAATTTTGGTAAGGAATCTGCTCTTTATGCTGGTCTTCAAGCAGCTACTGGAGATTACATAGTTGTAATGGATGTTGATTTACAAGATCCACCTAAGTTTTTACCACAAATGTATGATTTGATTAAGACAGGCGAATATGACTGTATCGGAACACGTCGTGTAGATCGTACAGGAGAAGCTAAATTTAAGTCGTTCCTGAGTGATATGTTCTATAAGGTAGTTAATAAGATCTCCGATACAGAAATCGTTCCTGGCGCTCGTGACTATCGGATGATGACTCGTCAAATGGTAAATGCTGTTTTAGATATGCCTGAATACAACCGATTTTCAAAAGGAATTTTCTCTTGGGTTGGTTTTAAGACCAAATATTTAGATTACCACAATGTTGAACGTGTAGCTGGTGAAAGTGATTGGAATACTTGGAAGTTATTTAAATATGCAATGGATGGGATTGCAGACTTTTCACAAGCTCCGCTTAACTTAGCGGTTTGGATTGGTACAGGATCGTTTGTTTTATCAATTATTGGCTTAATAGTTGTGATTATACGCAGAATACTTTACCCAGGCTCAAGTATTTTTGGTTGGGCTTCGATGGTATGCGTAATTCTTCTGCTTGGTGGTTTACAATTACTCTGCATTGGTATTTTAGGTAAGTATATCGGCCGAGTATATATTCAAGTAAAGAATCGGCCAATCTATATTATTAAAGAGAAAAAATAAAATAGATCAAAAAATACCGAGATTCAATTACGAATCTCGGTATTTTTATATGGCTAAAATTTTTAAATGAGGATTAATTGTTTCCATCTTCTTTAATTGTAAGACTTAATAAAAAGTCGATAACGATTAAGATTAAAGTAGAAGCCGTAGTGAGCACCGTTAGTAAAACGCACAGCTCTCACCCCCCTTTTTTACTCATTCCTTGACCCATGGCTAATAAAATAGTTGCAATCGCAGTTGCAACGGCACCAACGATTTGTTGCAAGGTGTTCATGATAGCTGAGCCGTCGGCAGAAGCCGGACCTTGAATAGTATTCAAAGCGTAAGTTTGTGATGGTGACATTGTTAAAGGACAACCAATCATTAGAATAATTTGAGACAAAATAATGTACCAAACGGGAGCAGATGGAGTAGCTAAGGCTAACATTAAAGCCCCAATAAAAGCAATGATAAAACCTAGAACTGCTGGTCTTTTAGCACCTTGACTATCATAAATTCTACCAGCTAAAGCAGAAGTGATTGCATTAATAATTCCTGTTAAGGCTACTGCCAATGAAAGATCTTTTTGAATAAATTGTGGTAATAGATACATCGTAGATAAAATGATCTCAAAGTCGACCATTACCAAAAGTGCGCCAGTTCTAAATTGAGTAATTGAAAAGATTTTTAGATTTAAAACTGGATTTTTCAAATTAAGTTGACGATGAACATAAAATACAAGTACGACAATAGCCCAAACAAATAGCCCAATAATAAGTGGTGAAGTTAAACCGAGGTCAGAAGCAAGACTAACACTAGCAACTAAACTGGCAAAACCTATAGCTGATTCAATAATTGAAAGGTAGTCAATGTGTGGTCTAGTAATCTTGGTAGTATTTTTTAATGAAGTAAAAGCAAAAATAAGTGCAACTACTAGGAATGGAACAAACATCCAAAAAATTCAGCTCCAAGATAATTAGCATATAACCAGTAACTAGCCACTGAATAGTACCTGTACCTACATGAAAAGCGGTCATTAATTGTGGTAGAGCAATGTTTAATGTATTTCTTCAAAAAAATATTCTTCCTTAAGTAAATAGTGAAAAATTGCATCGTTGATCATACTAACAGAAAAAATTTTTTCTCGTAAGTAATTTTTTGAAGATTCAAAAATAGAAAAGTGGGATAATTTGAACAAGGGAGAAGTTATATGAAAAAAATTAGTCAAAATACATGGATAAAAATTGCTTTATCTATTTTAGGAATTTTAGATGCACTTTTTGTCTATCTGCCTAATTATGCAGCTGTTGATCAAGGACTTAAGGGAAGATGTGCCATCTTTTTTATTATTGCTGTAGTCTTACTTTGGTTACCAATGGAGTTGAAAAGTAGTATTTTTGCTTTGAATTTCTATTATGAATTAGGATTGATTTTAATTATTATCTTTTTGATGACTAATCAAATGGCAATGAAATTTACTATTGGTCTAGTTCTTGCTTTACTACTTTTAACTTGGATTGGAATGGTGATTTTTAAAAATAATCTGGTAATGAAATATAAAGATAGGGAACTATTGATTATCAGATTAGTAATGATGCTTGTTTTAGCATATTTAGCCTATATTAGTGGCTTTGCTGCTTTGATGGGAGCAGAGATCTTTACCGTGCAAGGACAGACTTGGCTATTGGTTTTAGGCTTTTTACTGTGTGTATATTATCTTGTTTTAGCCGGTAGTATTTGGCAGCCATGGTTTAGAAGATGGACTTCATGGATTATGGTTTTAGTAGCAATTGTCCTCCATATGGTCTTTGCTAGTGCAACGTCTTTGAATATTATTTTTCTACCTTTAATTGGTGAGGTTATTCTGTTAATTTTAGTTTGGCGAAGTAATCGAATTTTAATGACAAAGAAAAGGATTTCATAATTAGCTCTTGTCAGATTGTATCGATCCTTGATAGAATTAATTGTTTAAAAGTTTAGGAGAGATACAAAATTATGAAATATGTTTATTTGTTTTTACCAGCAATTGGCTGGGGACTTATGCCTCTAGTTATTGCTAGTGTGAAGAATAGTACAGTTTATAATCAGATTGTCGGTACTGTTGCAGCTTCATTTATTTTTGGAGCAATTGTAATGGCAATTATGCATCCAGCAATGAGTTGGTCCCTATTTCTGCTTTCTGCATTAGGAGGCGCTTGCTGGGTAATTGGTCAAGTTGGTCAATATATTTCTTATGAAAAAATTGGTGTTTCTGAAACTATGCCAATTTCAACCGGTTTGCAGTTAATTGGTGTGCCTCTTGTCGGTGTGCTCGCTTTTGGTGAATGGAGCAGTCCACAAGCTAAGCTATATGGTTTTATTGGAATTCTTGTTTTGATCGTTGGAGTTGTTTTGACTTCATTGACTGATCGCGGAACAAGCGAAGGAAACAAGTCTAACCAAGTAAGTACTATTATTTTGCTTGTACTTACTTCGCTTGGATACATTACTTCAAGCTCCATTCCAAAGGCTTTACATGGAAGCAGTATTTCAATCTTCTTTGGTCAAACCCTTGGTATGTTAGTAGCCGTATTTATTTATACATTAGTTACTAAGAATTTACATGTTTGGAAAGAAAAATCTACAGTTCAAAGTGGTGGAGCAGGTATTCTTTATGCAATTGCTGCACTAGCTTATATTCTTTCTGTTCAAGATAACGGAGTTAACATGGCTTTCGTTATTTCACAACTTTGTGTAGTGATTTCTACTTTAGGTGGCTTGATTTTCTTACACGAAAAGAAAACTCGCAAAGGCTTGATCTTTACCATTGCAGGCCTAATTTTAATTATTGGCGGTGCAATGTTAACTACATTATTCTAAGGAATAAAAAAAGCATCCCACGTCTGGGATGCCTTTTTTTGTATCAACTTGTCCTAATTCTTAAATCATTTTTAGTATTAGAACACTTTTAATTGTATTAGAACCAAATTAAAAGTCAAGTTAAATATAATCGTGTGCTATAAAGAATTTCTCAAGTTATATAACAAATAAAGAAATAATAAATTCAATGATAAACTATATATTATCGCTTACAGTTGACATATTGAGTATGGCGTGATATTTTCAAAATGGGATTGGTCGAAATTGTTTAGGAGGACAATGGATGCTAGCAATTGAAAACAACCAGTTAAAGGTTGAAATTAATGAGATCGGTGCTCAACTTACTCATGTAGTTGATAAGACTACTAATGCCGACTATATTTGGAATGGGAGCGAATGGGAAAGACATGCTCCAATTCTTTTTCCGGCAATCGGAAAATCAAATGACAATAAGTATATTTTAAATGGGAAAATATATGAAATGAAGCAACATGGCTTTGCTCGTGATTATCCATGGACAGTAGTTGACAAGGGAGACGATCGAGTAAGTCTGACTTTAACTGAAAATGAAGAGACTCTAGCTGTTTATCCATTTCATTTTAGTTTAATGGTTACCTATACGTTAGAAGCTAATCAATTAAAGATAGAATTTTTAGTTAAAAATAATTCAGAAGAAACGATGCCATTTGGACTTGGTTTTCACCCAGGCTTTAATGTGCCAATAGCTGGAGATGAATTGGAATTTTCAGACTATGAGTTAACTTTAAGCCCAGAAGTGACAGAATTAACTCAGTTTCAAATTGATCCAATTCCATTTAGAAATGGGAAGGTTATTCCAGTACCTAATGCACAAAAGGGAACTTTGCCACTATCGTATGCGGAATTTGATAATGGTTTGATCATTATTAATAATCCAGGTTTAACTGGTGTTGAGTTAAGTAGTGCAAAATCAGAACATAAAATTTCTTTAACGTTGGAAGATTTTCCATATATAGCGCTATGGACCATGAGTGATCCAGAAGCTAAGTTTTTATGCATGGGGCCGTTTGCTGGTTTACCTGATATCAAGAGTGATGAATTGACAGATTGGATGAAAAAAGAGGGGAATAATCTCTTAGCACCAAATGAAAGTTCTCACTTCTCAACTACAATTACTTTAGAATAAATATTAAGAGGAAAGCAATTTAAGTTTTCCTCTTTTTTACTAATTAGTTAAGATTTGGCATAATAGACTTTTAAGAGTGTAATTTTGCTATAATATCCTTGTTTTAAGAAAGTTTGAGAAAGAATATTATGGATAAAAAGCCCAAAGAACCGGTTCTCTCAAGAGTTGAGATGAACAAGGAAAAACATAATAAGAAAAAGCCAATCTATATCATTGTTACAGTTATTTTAGTGATAGTTTTAGGATTTGGAGTTTACGCAGGTTCAGTATATCTTAAGGCTAAAAATGCGTTTGATAAAACTTATGATCCCAAAACAGCTGTAAAACAAGATAGCTTTTCTGGTAAAGAGCCATTCAACATTCTCTTATTAGGAACTGATACAGGAGCCTTTGGCAGAAAAGAAGTTCGTGGTAATTCTGATACGATGATCTTAATGACTGTTAATCCAGCCAAGAAGAAATTATCTTTAATGTCTATTCCGCGTGATACAATGGCACGTATGATTGGAACTGAAAACTTTAGTGTTCATAAAATTAATGCCGCTTATAATATTGGTGGTGCGAAGATGGCGATGAATACTACCAGTAAAGTTCTTAATGTGCCGATTAAATATTATATTTCAATGAATATGGGCGGAATGAAAAAGATTGTTGATGGTGTAGGTGGCGTTACAGTTACTCCGCCATTAACTTTTACTTACGATGGCTATACTTTTACTAAAGGAAAAACAGTCCATTTAAATGGTAGTCAAGCATTGGCTTACTCGAGAATGCGTTATGATGATCCTCGAGGAGATTATGGTAGACAGTTGCGTCAGCGTGAAGTTATCATGTCTGTTTTAGATCATGCAATGTCAGTTAATACTCTAAAGAATTTAAATTCAATTTTAAGTTCTCTTTCTACTAGTTTAAGAACTAATTTAACCTTTAATTCATTAGTTAAAATTGGAAAGAACTACCGTAGTTCAGCAAAGAATATGTCTAGTGATTACATGCATGGTGTAGGAGCCATGATTGGGGACGCTTCATATCAGGTTATGTCTGATCGTGAGTTGCAAAGAGTTTCCAATATTGTACGAAATGATCTTGGCTTAGATTCAATGGATATTGATAATAATGAAACTTATCAAAATTCAATGAATTCTCAATTTGATTGGACTACTGGTAGTTCTAATCAGGTATACTACATATATGATCCTTACACAGATGAATTATGGAACGGAGATCGTGCTTATTAATGAATGAATTAATTTCACTAGTAATAGGATATTTCCTCGGAAATATCCTTTTTGCTATGATTGTTACAAAAATATTTTTACATAAAGATCCAACAAAATATGGCTCAGGAAATCCTGGAACTGCCAATGTGGGAGCAGTCTTTGGTAAAAAATGGGGCATTTTAACTTGTATTGGAGACTTAGCAAAGACTTTAGTAGCTTTATTAATTGTTTATTTTATTTATCATGGTAATCGCTTGGATTTATCTTTTGCCGGTTTAGGGGTAGTTTTAGGCCATTCTTTTCCATTTTGGAATCACTTTAAAGGTGGAAAGGGAGTAGCTGTAACTGCTTTATGGATTGTGTTCTTTGATTGGAGAGCAGGACTAATTGCACTATTAATTGGCTTGTTTTTAGTCATCATTATGAAGAATCTTACAATTCCACCATTAGTATATATGCTTGGATTCAGTATTTTTACTTGGGTTAATTTTGGTTGGAGACAAGGACTAATATTTTTAATTGCTACATTAATTATGATCTTCCAATTCCGAAAAGATATTGTTGATTTCTTCACTGGCCATGGAAAACGCGTAGATGTATTAGTAACAATCAAGAAAAAGTTAGGGATATACAAATGAAGTCAGCGTTAAGAAAAACAATCCAGTGGATTTTGCTCATTGGTTTGTTGCTGGGAGTACTAATTCAAACTTTGGGATTCTGGAACTATAATCCAACTGAAGTTTCTACTAAGACACGGATTGGCATTGTTATTAGCCTAGTTCAACTTATTGTGATGGTTTGGTATGGGATGAGCTATGGTAATAAAGAATACACATTTAAGGAAGCAGTTAAGAACTGGCTTGAAGGTGTAATTACTCTTATTATTTTCTATCTTGTTTTTGTTATTTCTTTACCACAGTTTTTCTCTGCTTGGAATTTATGGGGTATCTTTTTCCCAGTTTTAACAAGTACATCGGCTTTATTTAGTGGAATTATCATTTCACTTTTCTTTCAGCCCTTTATCTTTAGATTGCAAGAAAAGTTAAATGCTAAGCAGAATGTGTTGTTATTAACTACCATTACACTTTTAATTTTTACTTTAAGCGCTGGAAACTCGCTTTTAACTAGCTATAGTATTTTTGGCTTATACTTAGTTTTACCCTTTGCTTGGGGAATGCTTATTAGTAAAGTGAAAATTAGTAGTAAATGTCTCTTGGGCTTAACTGTTTTAAGTGTCATATTACTTCCGGTGATTTATTATGCAACGATCGCTTTAATGCCAGTTCAAACACCACAAGCAGTTTTATTTACGCAAATGAATATGGCCTGGAATACAAGCATGCTTATGAGTCCTTCCTCTCCCTTATTGTTTGTAATTGTAATTACAGGTGCATTACTTTTTAGAAGATGGATGTCGAAAATTTCACATCAAACTATTTCAATTTTGATTCCAGCAATCATTTTTGGAACAACTGCGTATGGAATGACTTTGTGGAAGGAAAAATTACAACTTGTTTTAGCTCCTGTTAGTAAAAAAGTTACGATCTTATTGATCCTGGCTTTATTAGTAGCAAGCTTCATTATTAATTTTGTTTTTAATAACTTTGTTCTTTCAAATAAGTATGTTCAACGATTTTTAAATAAGTTTATTGGTAGAAATTTAAAAGATAGTCTTAATCTTTTACAAGAAGGCATTAATTTTATTAAAAGACATCTGCATATAATATGTCTTTTTGCTTATTTCATGGTTGTAACTATCATTGGTTTCTTTACTTTTAAGAGTAATTTAAATGTCACTTTAGTCTATATCTTTACCAATAGATTAGGAACAGTTGTTTTATCAAGTATTTTTCTATTGGCAATTTTTGAAATATTTTATGTAATTACAACTCGTTTTTGGGTAGCAGCAAGCATTCCAACTATTCTTGGTTTGGGAATTGCTATTGGTAATGGTATTAAGATGAATTTAAGAGAAGAGCCAATTTACCCAACTGAAATTAGTGAAATTGTTAATTGGAAAACTTTAATTCCCATGATGGGAGTTAAAAATCTGATTTATATTTTAGTAGGATTTGCACTTTTAATTGTTGTAATTATATTTTTAGAAAAAAAGTATCCAATTAATCTTAAACGTAAAAAGATAAGCTGGATAAAGGTAATCATTAGCTTGTTAATCTTGATTACACCGTTATGGTTTAATGATGAAAATTCACCGATTTATTATATTTCTAAGGGATTTGATAATAATCCTAACTTTAGAAATCCACCGGATAGTACAGGAGCTAATGGCTCAATTCTGACCTTCTTGGACTTTATTAAAGTGCCGATTATGGATAAACCAGCTAATTATTCAGAAAGCGCAGTTAAACAAGTCGTTCAAAAGTATAAGCGTGAATCAACAACTATTAATAAAACAAGAAAAAACAAATTAAGTGATCAAACAATTGTTTTTAATCTTAGTGAAAGTTTTGTAGATCCAAAGGAATTTCCAACTGTTAAAATCTCTAATAGTGTTCGTGATCCTATGAAATATATCCGTAAGCTCATGACAACAACCACTGCTGGCCATATGCTTAGTGCTGGCTATGGTGGTGGAACAGGAAATATGGAATATGAATCTTTAACTGGATTTAATATGGGCACTTTTTCTACTGCTGTCACGCCATATACACAAATAACTTCTCGTTATAATTTCTATCCAACAATTGGAATGAACTTTAAGTATAGCAGTGCTCTTCATCCATTTAATGGGACGTTTTATGGGCGAATTGATAATTATCGTCGGTTTAGATTTAATAAATTTGCCTACCTAGGATCTAAATATAAGATTTATGATCAAAAAACTATTGGCTCTAACCCATACTTATCTGATGAAACTGCTTATCAAAATGGAATACGTCAGATTAAGAGTCAAAAAGATGGTCAATTTATTAACCTAATCTCAATGCAGAACCATATGCCATATGGCGACTATTATTCATCAAATGAGTATCAAGATAATGTGAGTGGATCTTTGATTGCTGATGAAAATACAAAGAACAGTTTTGCTTCTTATACTAAAGGAGTGGAATATACTGATAAAGCAGTAAAGAAGTTTATTAAGCAAATTGATGAGATTGATAAACCAATAACACTTGTCTTTTATGGTGATCATTACCCAGCGATAATTGATCAGTCTCAATTAGCTAAATATCCTGTAAAACTTCATGCTACGACTTACTTTATTTATTCAAATAAATATGCTCGTGAACATGGAGCAAAGAGTAAGATTAAGCCTGATAAATATATTTCAACTAGTTCATTTATTCCGATGGCACTAGATCAAACTAATTCTAAAGTCACGGCATACCAGGCCTTACTTACCCGCATCTATAAAGAGTTACCCGCAATAACTATTAATTATAGTGGTGATGATGGTTTTGAATTAGTTGACCAAAATGGTAAGAAAGTTTCTGAAAATAAGTTGACTAAGAAGCAAAAAGAACTACTTAAAGACTATCAGTTAATTCAATATGATATGTCCGCTGGTAAGGGATATAGCCTAGATATTAAAGGATTTTATAAATAATAGTTGACTAAAATGTTATTCTCCCTTATTATCGTAGGTAAATGAGAGTAGCTACTTAATTCAGGGTTCAGAGAACTAGCGGTTAGTGTGAGCTAGGCAGGTTAAGCAGGCGAAGTACGGATGGGGTAGTTTCCTTATCAACTGAACTTAAGGCGCGTTAAGCGCAAACGTGGGTGGTACCACGGCTAATGAAGTAATTTAGTCGTCCCTAGATTTCGAGAGAAATTTAGGGACGTTTTTTGTTAGGAGAAAAAATTATGGCAAAATTTGACATTTTAGAAGATTTAAAATGGCGCGGTGCTATTAATCAAGAAACTGATGAAGAAGGTTTGCGTAAATACTTAGCAGAGCACGATGATTTAGCTCTTTACTGCGGAACTGATCCAACTGGAGATTCACTTCATATTGGGCACTTGATTCCATTTATGATTTTAAAAAGATTCCAAATGGCTGGTTATCATCCCGTAATTTTAATTGGTGGGGGCACTGGTTCTATTGGTGATCCGTCTGGTAGAAAGACTGAACGTGTTCTTCAAACTGCTGAGCAAGTTAAACACAATGAAGAGAAATTGACTGCTCAAATGAAGAAGCTATTTGGTACTGAAAACTTTGAAATTAAAAATAATGCAGAGTGGCTTGGTAAACTTAACTTAATTGATTTCTTGCGTGATTATGGTAAGTTCTTCCAAGTTAACAATATGATTAATAAGGATGTTGTTGCAAGCCGACTTGAAAATGGTATTTCATTTACTGAATTTTCGTACCAAATTTTACAAGCCATTGACTTCTACCACTTGAACAAAGATAATGGCGTTCAACTTCAAATTGGTGGTAGTGATCAGTGGGGCAACATTACTGCTGGTATCGATTTGATTCATAAGCTTGAAGGGGCTGACCGTCCAGCATTTGGTTTAACCATTCCATTGATGCTTAAAGCTGATGGTACTAAGTTTGGTAAATCTGCTGGTGGTGCTGTATGGCTTGATCCTGAAAAGACGAGTCCTTACGAATTTTACCAATTTTGGATTAACCAAGATGATCGTGATGTTGTTAAGTACCTTAAGTACTTTACTTTCTTATCGCGTGAAGAAATTGAAGATTTAGCTGAAAAGACTGAAAAGGAACCTTGGAAGCGTGCCGCTCAAAAGAGATTGGCAGAGGAAGTGACTAAGTTTGTTCATGGTGAAGAAGGTCTAAAGGAAGCTCAAATGATTACCGAAGCATTATTCTCTGGTAACGTTAAGAGCTTGTCAGTTCCTCAAATCGAACAAGCTTTGAAGAATGCTCCAAGCGTAGAAGCAACGCATGAAGCTAAAAATATTGTAGAATTCTTGGTTGAAACTAAGATTGAACCATCAAAACGTCAAGCACGTGAAGATGTAAAAAACGGTGCTATTTACGTAAATGGCGAACGTCAAAACGATGTTGATTTCATTATTGAACCAGATGATGATTTCGATGGTAAGTACGTAATTATCCGTAAGGGTAAGAGAAAGTACACTTTAGTTAAAATTAAATAGTTATTAAAAAGAGAAGACGAGGAGTGCTGGAGGCACTCCTCGTCTTTTTTGTTATAATTAGATGTGGATTAAAATGGTTTGCCGTTTTAGCTCAGGAGGTAGAGCACCGCCGTGGTAAGGAGGAGGTCCCCAGTTCAAATCTGGGAAACGGCTTAGTTATTGAAAATAAAGTACGCAATAGTGTTAGCTCTGCTTCGTGCAGAGCTTTTTATGTATATTTAAATTACTTTTACTGAGAAAAGGTTTTAAAATAACAAAAACGTGATAAAATGTAGATGTAAATTGGAGGAAGTATATTATGCAAGAATATAGAAATATAGCTCTCCTTTCTCAAGATGGGGGGGGTAGAAGCCTATTCTATCAACAGTTCTAGAGGATTTAACACTTTAAATCCTAATTTTCTTGCGCAATATTTAATAAAAGCCAAGTTAAGGCTGACTTATGTAGTCATGCTTTAGCTTGGCTTTTTTGCGTCTTCAATTATTTTAGCTAATGGAGTGGTAAATGAATAACAAATAGATCAAAAAAAGGTCAATGCTAATAGCGGAGTATGGAGGAAGAAAGTGAAAAATAATTTTTATAAGTATGGGGCAGCTACTTTAATTGGAGTAAGTTTACTTTTAGCTGCTGGTTGTCAAAATAACAATACTCAATCAAGTTCTAGTTCAAAAGCAAAGTCTTCTGTTGTCAAAATTGAGAAGAAAAGTAAATCTAATAAGGCTAGTTCAAAGAATAAACAAAGTTCTATTAATGAAGAAAGTAGTCAAAGTTCAACTAAGTCAGTTGAAAAGAAAAACGATAAATTACCAACTGCTGCTGAACTTATGAAGAATGTTTCTGCTTTTAATGAAGGAAACTTTGATATTCGTCTTAATTATGCAACTATTCAGGGATATGACACTGGTGTTATTCAAGAGAGCCCAAGAATTGTTCACTATAAGTTTAATGGTGGAATGTCTTCGGAGATTTGGACTACGGATAAAGATGTTTATACCTTGGAAGGCGATAAGTGGACACAAGCAGGACAAACTTATAAATATGATCGCTTTGATCCAATTACTAATGTACCAACGGGACTTATTAATCAAATGAAGGTGACTAAGACTGCTGAGGGATATAAAGCTACTTATCAAGGAAATTCCCAAGAAATAAAAGAATTGATGGAAAAATATATTGTTTGTGTAGCAAGTGCAATTAAATGGAATCCATGGGGAGATCAAGACTTCACGTCTGCAACCTTAACTTATACCTTTAATAAGCAAAAACAATTAACTGGGATGAACTATGAATGGAGTGCCGGTTCAAACAAGGGTACAGCTTCTTATACTAATATCAATCAACAGCAGCTGTCTGTTCCAAAGGATGTAATTGAAAAGGCAGCACAAAATCCTGATTCTGTTGACAACCAAAATAAGAGTGTCGATAGCAATGATGACGATGATGATAGTAGTAGCGATGATGAATAGAGAGTAGTGTAAGAAAGAAGTATATGGATAAGCTAAAAGAAAATAAATTTGTTGTTAAAGCTAAAGAAATTTGGAAGAAACATAAAATCTTAGTTTCAGTTATCGGGGGAATTTTATTACTCCTAGGTATTATTGGAGTTTGGGATTCACAGAGTAAAGTTGATCCTTTAGATGGAGTTCAACATGTGGCATGGAGTGGATATAACGAATCTTGGATAATTCCTGATTCAGAACGAGATCAAATTGCCACTAAGATCAGAGTAGCGATATTTAAGAAATATGGGGCTAGCAACCAGACAATTAAATATATTCAAGACAATCCTAAATGGATTTATGATTCCGATGATTATCAATCCATTAGATCGGATATAGGCGACGATAAGACTGATAAGGCAATTGATGAAATTAATTACGTAAAAAATGGACTTAAGATTACGCATGATAACGGAAATAAAATAATTCTAAAAATTGATATTCCACAAGATCGAGCTAATAAGGATGGTATAAAGCTTGTAAATCGAGAATTTAAGACTGATTAGAAAGAGGATGGGATTCAAAATTAGATAAAGTTAATCAAAATTTAGATAACTTGAATACAACGGTTGCTGAAGGAGCAGTAACAATTAATGAACAACTTATGGATAATAATGCGCTTCTTAGAGATAGTAATAATTATTTGAAGTCTATTAATTCGACTGTTGTAAGTATTGATAGAACAGCTGTAGGTATAAAAGCTAGTAATTATGCTGTAGCTGGGGCAGCACTAACCGCAGCTAATAGCTTACAGAGTATTTATAACAAATTATGATATTTAAAATCTTTAAGGTGGCGATGTAATGTAAATAAAAAGCAATCTAAAACTGTACAAAAAAACTTCCTAATTTCTCAAACTAAGTCTTAAAAATAGGAAGTTAGCTAATATCAAAATAAATAATGAATCAAAATAAGTAATCAATTTTTTTAATACAAGGAGAAATATTATGAAAAAATCAATTTTTAAAACCGCATTAATGTCAGCAGCAGTTCTTTCTGGCGTTGGTATTTTTGCCAATACTGCTCAAGCTAATGCGGCTGTTCAATCCAGCGCAACTAATGCTTCTCAAGTTCGCGGCGTATTAACTGTTGTTGATCACCAAAAAGGTGAAGTTCACTTATATGACCGAGACGGCAATATCATGAAGCAAACTGTTAAGAACGGTAAAGCCTACAAAGTATGGGAAAAAGCCATGATTAACGGTGAACTTATGTATCGTATTGGTACTGACAAGCAATGGATTCCAGCTAAATACACTAACTGGGACAATGCCAAGGTTGGTCAAAGAGTGAACGTGGGTTCCATCAAACAATGCTATCTCAAACCGTCAAAATTACGCAGGTAGCGTTCGTGTTAACTACCAAGGACGTGGTCAAGTTCGTTTAGTAAATAATCAAGGTGCTTACGTAAGTCAATACGTACCAAAGAACTCAACTTGGAGAGCTTGGGAAAAGGCAACTATTAATAACGAACCAATGTATCGTATTGGTACACAAAATCAATGGGTTCCAGCTAAGTATGTAGCATCTGTTCAAACTACTGTTAAGAAGTCTGCTCCAGCTGTGCATGTAACGGCTACACCAGCTAAGACTCAAACTAGTCAAATTACTAAACCAGCAGTTCCAGTTGTAAACCACAATACTACTAGTACTGCAAAACCAGCAACTCCAGTTGTAAATAATGGTGCTACTCACACTAATACTGCTAAGCCAGTAACTCCAAGCAAACCAGTTGTACCAACAACACCAGCAAAGCCAAGCACTAATAACCAAAACACTGCAAAGCCTAGCCAACCGGTTAAGCCAGCTCAACCTTCAAAACCAGTTACACCAACTAAGCCTGTAACTCCAACTAAACCAGTTCAACCAACTCAATCTACTCAAAGTCAAACAGGTGTGAATGCTATATCAACTGATGAGATAGCTAGCTATGTAAATCAACAATTTTTAAATGGAGGGTATAAGCAAGGTAGTCAAGCAGAGATGGATGCATCAGGACACTCCACAAGTAATACTTTGTATTGTGGTATTAAAGATACTGATACTAGACAAGATACTATCGACAATGTAAAAGATGGCCTAAAGCAGTATGACTGGGTTGATCATAAATACGATATTAATTTTTATGAAGCAGATTATGATCATATGTTTGTAACAGCTCAATACCTTAAACCTACAGATACTGTTGACTGGGGTGATGGCCCTACACCAATGAAGAACTATTATTCAAAATCAACAGGTGATAGCTATAATTATTCAAGTTATTTAGCAGTAAATAGATATTTGTATTAATTGTTGTGTTATATAAAAAGCCTCATGAACTAGGACTTTTTTGCATTACTCAGCATTATAAAAATGTAGATTGCGAATTTAAAATATAGGAAAAAAAGATAAGCGCATGACTTCAAAAACTATGAATATTATGTCATTTATTAAACTCAACTTTATGAGGAATAACTAGCAAAAAAGACGCCTGAAGGACGTCTTTAGTCTTATTGAGAATATGAATACTAGTACAATGAATAAATGCTGGACGTGTAAAGGACTAATAGCTGTTAGTCCGTCGTCGGCGTGTGGCTCTGCTTTCGGCAGAGCTTTTTTGATGGATGATACATTAAGGGATGGTCAAAATGACTGTCCCTTTTTATAATGGAAATAAAACATTGTAATTTATGAAAGAAGAATTAATATGGCACATGAACTTACGTTAGATGAAATTGCAAAATTTCAACAAGATTATCAACAAAATAAGCAAAATAAAATCGCTGAATTAGCCGTTGTGAATAACGGTGTGCAAAAAGCTAGTTTTAACAGTGAAGGAATTCGTGATTTAAATCGCACTTTCTCAATTGAAATCCCCACTGATAATGTGACTGATCAAAAACAATCAGGTCGTTGCTGGCTATTTGCTGCGTTAAATGTATTACGTCACAAGTTTGCTAAGCAATATCATGCAAAGAACTTTACTTTTTCACAAAGCTACCTCTTCTTCTGGGATCGAATTGAAAGAGCAAATATTTTCTTCAATCATATCTTAGAAACTGCGGATAAACCTGTTGATGATCGAACTGTGCATTTTTACTTGCAAGCACCAGATAGTGATGGTGGACAATGGCATATGGCTATTTCTTTGATTAGAAAGTATGGTTTGGTGCCAACTTATGCACAAGATGAGAGTTTTACCGCAAATAATACAGCAGCATTTAACCAAGCCTTGAATATGAAATTACGTGAAGATGGTTTGATCTTACGTAAACTAGCACAAGAAGGCAAAAGTGATGAAATTGAACAAAAACGTCAAGAATTCTTAAGTGAAGTTTACCGCATGGCTGTGATTGCCTTTGGACAACCTGTGCAAAAGTTTGATTTAGAATTTAAAGATGATGATGGAAAGTACAAGTTAGATCAAAATCTTAGTCCGTTAGACTTTTTCCACAATTATTTTGAAGATGATTTGGATGATTATGTTGTCCTCTTTAATGCGCCAGATCATGAATATGACAAACTTTATGCATTTCCATTTGAGGATAATGTTGAAGGCGGAAGTCCAATTAGATTTTTGAATACGAAGATTGAAAACCTTAAGGAAGCCGCAATTAAGCAACTAAAAGATGGGGAAACAATCTGGTTTGGTTGTGATGTTGGTAAGCAAAGTGATCGCCAAAAGGGAATTTTAGCTGCTGATTTATATGAAACAGATACTATTTTTAATATTGAAACTAATTTAAGTAAGAAAGAGCGTCTTGAAACTGGTGCTAGTGGCTCTACTCATGCAATGACTTTTGTTGGTGTAGATGTTGTGGATAATCAGCCACGTCAATGGAAAGTTGAAAATTCTTGGGGAACCAAAGTTGGTGAAAAAGGTTACTTTGTAATGGATGACAAGTGGTTTGATGAATACCTCTTTAAGGTAGTAGTTAAGAAGCAATACCTATCAGAGAAACTAGTGAAAATTGCTGAAGGCGAAGCAACTCCTGTTCCTTGCTGGGATTCAATGGCTTAATTAAATTATAAATTATGTACAGAATACTAATAATTACTGCTTAGCTGATAATTATTAGTATTTTTTTATATATAAGTATTTGCTGACAAAAATTTAATTTAGATAAATATAATTTTAATTTTTTACTAAAAATATCTTTACTTTTTTATTTAAATAGTGTTTAATAAAGTTAATCTTAATTTAATGTATTTTATTTTTTGGAGGGGACAATATGAAAGTTAAGAAGATATTTGCGGCTGTTTCTACTGCTGCCCTTGCCGCTGTTGCCCTAACTGCTTGTGGTAAGAAAGATAATAGCTCTTCAGGTGACCAAGCATTAACTTGGATGGAAAAAACTGAACTTCAAACTATGGATATTTCTAAAGCCACAGATGAAACGAGTTTTAATCAATTAAATAATGTTTATGAAGGTCTTTATCGTTTAGGAAAGAATTCAAAAGTTGAAAATGCTTTAGCAACTAAGACTGTTGAAAGTAAAGACGGAAAGAATTGGACTTTCACTTTACGTAAAGGTGCAAAATGGTCAAATGGTGATCCTGTAACTGCGAAAGATTTTGTTTATTCTTGGCAAAGAACAGTTGATCCAAAGACTGGTTCTCAATATACTTCTCTATTTTCTGGAATTGAAAATGCTGACGAAATTACTAAAGGAAAGAAGTCTCCAAGTACTTTAGGTATTAAAGCAGTAGGAGATTACAAATTAGAAGTTAAATTGGAACACCGTATTCCATACTTTAAGTTGTTAATGGGATTCCCACTATTCTTCCCTCAAAATCAAAAGACTGTTGAAAAGTCTGGTAGCAATTACGGAACTGCTTCTAAGTATCAAGTTTATAATGGTCCCTTTGTTCAAAAAGGCTGGACTGGTTCTAACTTGAAGTGGGAGTTAGTTAAGAATGATTCTTACTGGGACAAGAAGGATGTTAAGCTTAAGAGTATTGATTACTCAATTCAGAAGACACCTACTACTGCTTACAACCTATATCAATCCGGTAAGTTAGATGCAGCTATTTTAGATGCACAAGGCACTAAGCAATTAAAGAATCAAACTGGTTACACTATTCGAAAGAAAGCAAGTACTCAATACTTAAGCTACAATATGGCTAAGAGACCAGAATTTAAGAATGCTAAGTTACGCCAAGCTATTTCAATGGCTGTTGATCGCCCAGCTTTAGCAAATGCATTAGGTGGAGCTAACCAAGTAGCTAAGACTTTAACTGCACCAGGTATTGTCGACATTAAAGGAAAAGACTATGTTGACTACGTAGAAACTCCTAAGTCAGAAGCTTACATGAAACATGATGCTAAGAAGGCACGTGAATTATATAAAGAAGCCCTTAAGGAACTTGGAAAGACTAGTTTAACTTTCAACTTGCTTGGCTACGATGACGATGCAAGTAAGAAAGCAACAGAAACTCTTCAAAGTCAATTAGAAGATACATTGAAAGATGTAAATGTTCATGTTCAAAACATTCCTAAGAAGACTGCAATCGACAAAATGGTATCTGGCAACTTTGATGTTTCCTTCTCTGGATGGAGTGGTGACTTCGCAGACCCAATTACTTTCTTAGATCTTCTAACACCTGATAACGCAATGAACTTTGGTAAGTGGGACAATGAAAAATACAACAGCTTACTTGCTGACTCTAAGACTACTGGTGATGTAAACAAGAGAAATCATGACTTAGAAGATGCAGAAAAGATCTTACTTGAAGAACAAGGTGTAAGTCCATTATTCCACCAACAAGAAGCATGGATGGTAAAACCATCAGTTAAGGGAGTTATTTACAATGGTGCTGGTGCATCATACAACTTTAAGCATGCTTATGTTGCAAAATAAGTAGTTAAATGAAAAATCGAAGATTATAAAATCTCCGATTTTTTTATTAAATACAATATTAAAAAGTATGAGTTAATGAAAGGCTAAATATGAGTAAATATATATTAAAACGTGTCTTTTATATGATCTTAACTTTGTTTATTGTGGCAACAGCAACTTTCTTCTTAATGAAAGCTATGCCGGGGTCGCCTTATGCAAATGAAGCTAAAATGACACCAACTCAAATTAAAATTATGAACGAACAATATGGTTTAAATAAGCCCGTCTTTGTTCAATATTTAATTTATTTGGGTGGAATGTTCAAGGGCGATTTCGGTACTTCTTTCCAATATGCTAATCAATCAGTAACTAGTTTGATCTTGCCACGGTTGGCTGTTTCCATGCAATTAGGTTTGCAAGCTATGGTGGTAGGAGTCGTATTTGGAGTTTTGTTAGGAACTTTAGCCGCTGTAAAACAAGGTACTTGGGTTGACTCTACTTCAACAGTTTTGGCAATTATCGGAAGATCAGTACCTAACTTTGTTTTAGCTGTTATCTTGCAATACTATATTGCTTTAAAATTAGGCTGGTTTTCAATTGCTGGTTGGGGTTCATTTTCACAATCTGTTTTGCCAACGATTGCTTTAGGGGTCGCTCCAATGGCTGAAACTGAACGATTTGTAAGAACTAGCATGGTCGATAATATGAATCAGGATTATGTGGAACTCGGACGTGCTAAGGGTTTGAGTCGAATGGAAGTTGTTCGAGGACATGTAATGCGTAATAGTATGATTCCAATTGTAACGTTGCTTGGTCCTTACACCGTAGCGTTGATGACCGGTTCAATGGTTATTGAAAATATTTTTAACATTCCTGGTATTGGTGAGCAATTCGTTAAGTCAATTTTAACTAACGATTATCCAACAATCATGGGTGTAACAATGATTTATTCAATTGGCTTAGTAGTAGTCTTATTAATTACTGATATTATCTACGGCTTAATTGATCCAAGAATTAGATTGCAAGGAAAGGAAGGATAGAGAATGAACGAAGAATTCAATGTAAGTCCTGAAGATTTTAAAAAATTACCTCCAGATGAAGCTCAAGATAATGAAAATATTGCAGGACCCTCTTTATCCTTTGGTCAGAGTGTTTGGCTACAATTAAAAAAGAAAAAATCAGCAATTGTTTCAGCTGTAGTCATTATTTTAATGGTTCTTATAGCATTTGGTTCAACGCCATTTATTAATAATAAGACCTTGGTAAAGTCACACCCACAGTATGCAAACTTGCCAGCAAAAGTTCCTGGTATGAGCGCAATTAATGGCTTAAATGGAAAATTAAAGCAGGGAGATAAGTGGGTAAATGTATATGAACAAAATCATATCCCTAAAGATAAGTATTTCTTTGCTGGAACTGATTATTTAGGCAGACCCTTAGGTCAAAGAATCATTTATGGAACAAAAATTTCTTTAATTGTCGCTTTTGTTGCTGCCTTGTTTGATCTAACCATTGGAGTGTTGTATGGAATTGTTTCTGGTTGGAAAGGCGGAGGAGTAGATAATGGAATGCAGCGAATTATCGAAATTATTTCGTCAATTCCTAATTTAGTAATTGTTGTTTTGATGTTGGTTGTTTTAAAACCAGGAATGATGTCAATTATTTTAGCAATTGCCATTTCTTCTTGGACAACAATGGCTCGGCAAATTAGGGCGGAGACATTAACATTAAAGAATCAGGAATATGTTTTAGCTGCCCGTAACTTAGGACAATCTTCTTGGAAGATTGCGTTAAAACACCTGGTTCCTAATCTTTCAAGTTTAATTATCATCCAAATGATGTACACAATTCCAACTGCTATTTTCTTTGAAGCATTTTTAAGTTTTATCGGTATTGGTATATCTGCTCCTCAAACTTCACTTGGAGTGTTGCTTAATGAAGGGCAAAAGAATTTTCAATTTTTGCCATATCAGATGTGGTTCCCAGCAATTGTGTTATGTGTTTTGATGATTGCCTTTAACTTGTTAGGTGATGGCTTAAGAGATGCATTAGATCCAAAGAGCAGAAGGTAAAAGAAATGACAGAAAAAGTTTTAGACGTAAAAAATTTAAAAATTGATTTCCATACATATGCTGGGGATGTAAAGGCTATTCGTAACGTTTCTTTTCATTTAAACAAGGGAGAAACATTAGCTATTGTAGGTGAATCAGGTTCCGGAAAGTCGGTAACTACAAGAACAATAATTGGCTTGTTAGCTAAAAACGCTGAAATAGTTGGTGGAGAGATTGATTTTCACGGTAAAAATTTATTGGCAACTAAAGAAAAGGATTGGCGCAAAATTCGTGGAAATGAAATATCGATGATTTTTCAGGATCCAATGACATCCTTAGATCCAACAATGAAGATCGGTCAGCAAATTGCTGAGCCTCTGATTAAACATAAGGGAGTCAGTAAAAAAGAAGCATGGAAAAAAGCTCTTGAAATGATGAAGGCTGTTGGAATTCCAGATGCAGAAAAAAGAATTAATCAATATCCCCATCAATTTTCAGGTGGTATGCGTCAAAGAATTGTGATTGCAATTGCCTTAATTTGTGAACCAGAAGTTTTACTTGCTGATGAACCAACAACGGCTTTAGATGTAACAGTTCAAGCAGAAATTTTAGATTTAATGAAAGATTTGCAAAAAAAGATTGGTACATCAATTATTTTTATCACCCATGACTTAGGTGTAGTTGCTGGAATGGCAGATCGAGTAGCAGTAATGTATGCAGGTGAGATTTTAGAATATGGATCTGTTGATGATATTTTCTATAACCCACAACATCCTTATACATGGGGGTTAATCAATTCAATGCCAACTTTAGAAAGCGAAGAATTAGAATCAATTCCAGGAACCCCTCCTAACTTGCTAGATCCTCCTAAAGGAGATCCTTTTGCTCCACGTAACAAGTATGCGATGAAGATTGATGCCGAGAGAAAACCACCTTTCTTTAAGGTTTCTGAGACTCATTATGCTGCTACCTGGTTACTGCATCCGAATGCTCCTAAAGTTGTTCCTCCAGCAGAGATTAGACGTAGACAGAAAAGATTTGCAGAAATGAAAGAAAAATAATAGATAGGAAATAGCGATGACAGAAAAGAAAAAGATTTTAGAAGTTAAAAACTTAAAGCAATACTTTAAAGTGGGTCGATCAACTGTCAAAGCTGTAGATGATGTCAGTTTTGATATCTATGAAGGTGAAACTTTTGGTTTAGTAGGGGAATCAGGATCAGGTAAGACTACTACTGGACGAAGTATTTTGCATCTTTATGAGCCTACTGACGGAGAAATAATTTTTGAAGGAAAAGATGTTAATAAATTAAAAGGCAAAAAGGAAAAATTGAAATTTCATCGTGATGCACAGATGATTTTTCAAGATCCATATGCATCCTTAAATCCTAGAATGACTGTTGAAGATATTATTGCAGAAGGTCTAGATATTCACCAGCAAATTAAAAATAAAGCTGATAGGAAAAAGCGTGTTATTGAATTATTAAACTTGGTAGGTTTAAGTAAAGAACATGCATCAAGATTTCCGCATGAATTCTCTGGTGGTCAACGTCAAAGAATTGGGATTGCCAGAGCTTTAGCAATTAATCCGAAGTTTATCGTAGCTGATGAACCGATTTCTGCACTAGATGTATCGATTCAGGCGCAGGTAGTTAATCTAATGAAAGAATTACAAGAAAAGAAAAAGTTAACTTACTTGTTCATTGCCCATGATCTTTCAATGGTTAAATTTATTTCTGATCGAATTGGAGTTATGCGGTTTGGAAAGTTGCTTGAAGTAGGAACAGCAGATGAAGTCTATAATCGTCCACTGCATGATTACACTAAGAGTTTAATTTCTGCCGTGCCTATTCCTGATCCAGAAGTTGAACGTAAAAGACAAAGAATACAATATGATGACTCAAAATTTGATCCTCGAAAGCCTCGTTCATTACATGAAATTGAACCGGGACATTTTGTAAGATGTGCTGATGATGAGGTAGACTACTATTTAAAAGCTGCAAAGAGTTACCTGTAAATTAAAGATCTATTGGATAAAATATCTGATAGATCTTTTTCTTGTGTCTGTTAGAATTAAAATATAGAAAAGAGGGTGCAAGATGGATATTGAATTAGTTAAGCAATTTACCAAAAAACATTTAAAAGGTGAAAAGACAGGTCATGATTACTACCATGGACAAAGAGTAGCAAACCTAGCTACAAAAATGTATCTAAGCGATTATCCTGATGCACATGAAGATAGTAGAATTGTTGCTATTATTCAGACAGGAAGTTATTTACACGATACGATTGATGAAAAGATTTGCGAAGATCCTAGTAAAGTAATCTCGGAAATTGAAGAGTTACTGCCAAAAATTGGATTTACTGAATTAGAAGCGCAGGATATTTTATTTACAATTCAACATATGTCTTTTTCAGCTAATATTGAGCACCACTATAAGCTGCCCTTGAGTGGACAATATGTACAAGATGCTGACCGAATTGAAAGCTTGGGTGCAATTGGAATTGCGCGGGCTTTTACGTATGGCGGAAAGCATGGTAATAAGATTTATGATCCAGAGATTAAACCTGAAAAATTAGTAAGTCATGATCAATATCGTAACCATGTGGAAACAACTATTAATCACTTCTACGAGAAATCATTTGATTTAGAAGGATTGATGAATACTCCAGCTGCTAAGAAAGAAGCACATCGAAGAACTGAATATATGCGTGAGTTTGTTCAAGAATTTATGGATGAATGGAATGTATAGCTGAAGAAAAAAGAGATTTGTATCAACAATAGGTACAAATCTCTTTTTGGTATATATTTTAGTTTTTACTAAGCTAGTGAATCCCAAGCAGGAAGTGGAGTTGGCTTGCTTTCTGCGAGTTTCTTTTGGTCGTCGGTTAAGAATTCTTTTCTAACAACTACTTCATAAACAAACTCATCAAACCATTTATCGCTCATTGTGAAGTAGCCCTTACGGCCTGACTTTTCACTCCATGAGTTTTCAACTTTCCACTTACGGATTTCACCCTTATCTAAGTCGACACCAACTAAGGTCATAGCATGACTAACTTCACCTTCGCCAGTAGCTAATCTTTCAGCCTTAGTCATGTAAGTATCAACATCAAATAATTCGTCAGTCTTATATAATTCAGTATCTAAGTAACCAGTCTTGCGGTCCATTTCTTTCAAGACATCATTGCCAAACCAAACACTTTCGCCATCCTTTAATTGTTTAATAGCAGCGTCTTTTAAGTATTCGATTGGAACATTTAAGAAGGTAATAGGAATACCGCCATTAACATTGTCTTCAAATGGAAGAGAGTAAAGCTTACCATACTCATGATCTGGTGCATTAGTTAAACAAACATAATCTTCAAAGTTAACATCCCAGTATTTATTAAAGAATTCAACTGGAGTTAAGTCCTTATCTAAGTGAAGCTTTTTATCATCGTCTCGATATTCTAAGTCAAAAGTCTTAGGTGGTTCACCAACAGCAATTGCAGTCATGCGGTAAATTTCGCTTAAGAATTCTTTACGCTTCTTTTCAACTTCGTCAGTTTTACCTTCTTGAACTAATTTACGTAAAACTAGGGCATCTTTTCTTTCCTTACGAGCTAAAGCATCAGCTAAGCCAGCAGTGTGGTTAGTATTAAAACTCTCAGGCATTGCATTAGTTGGTACAACACCGTATTTTTTAACTAATGAAGCAGCCATTGCCCATTGACCACCATCTGAGCCAGCAAAGTTCATGTAGGCTTTAACAGTACGATCATCTAAAGGCTTGTCGGCTGAATCGATAATGGCATCATAGAAGATATTTGCACGCTCAATTTTATCCCAGAAGAAGTTATAAGCTTGAGATAAAGTAAAATTCTTAGCCTTATACTTTTTACCAAAGTCGTGACGTAAAGTATTCAAAGTAGCAAATAACCAGCAACGACCTGATTGCATTTGGTTAGTAACATTATCAGTTTCTACTTCAACAGAGAAGACATCGTTTAAGCGGTTAGTAACTGCTGGATTAAATGAAGCTTCTAGCACTCCAGAACGCATAGCAGCACGAGAAACAACTTCATTACGTGAATTATCGAAGTCACTGCGGAATTGATCAATTTCTTGTAGGGTTAATTCGTGAGACATATAATTTTACACTCCTTTAATTTTTTTATCATGTTTTTCATTATATTTACTATACAGCAAATCACAAGTTAATACACTAATTTTATTGAATGAAAGTGACTTTCATGAGTATTTAAGGGATGATTCTGAAGTATAATATTGATAACAATATCGGAGGTAAGAACTATGAAAAAGAATATTTTTGTATCAGGAATTACCCTAATGACAATGCTTTTAGCCGTAGGTTGCAGTAATAATGCAAGCCAGTCTAACACTAATAATGAAGCTAAAAGTACTAAGACGAGCCATAAAAAGAGCCACAAAGCTAAAAAACATACAACTAAGAAAGATAAAACTGATATAGATACTGATAATTCAGAAACTACCAGCTCAGATAAAAAGACTGATAAGAGCAGTGAAAATTCCAAGAGTAGTACTAGTAAGAAGACCAGTCAGAATGGATCAGCAAGCTCTAATTCGTCTAATTCAAATGAAGTAGAAAAATCAAATAATTTAAATGGCTCATCCAATTCTTCAGCATCTAATACTCAAAATAATAGTGGTCAAAGTGCCGCATCAGCTAATAACTCTTCAGATACCATGTTTAACAAGATGGTTTCTAATACTATTAAAGAAAACGGCTATTCAAGTAGTTATGGACCAGATAATTTTACGTTAATTGATGGTGGTAATGGACAATATTCTTTAGCTGAGAAGTCAACTGGAACAATTGTTGGTCATTATTCTGTAAAGAATGGTGATCTTTACAAGCAAGATGTGATTACTGGAAACGATGTTAAGGTTAAATAATGGTTTATTATCAAAAAATGACGCCTGAAGGCTATCAGGAAATTAAAGACGAGATAGCCCGCTTAAAGAAAGATCGGCCACGAAGAATTAAAATCTTACAAGAAGCTCGTAGTATGGGAGACTTATCAGAAAACTCTGAATATACTACAGCTAAGATGGAATTAGGGTATTTACAAAGTCGCTTACGCTATTTAGATAAGCAATTAAGATATTCAGAAATTATTCAAAAAGATGAAAGTGGAACTATTGATTTAGGATCAAATGTTACTTTACTTTTTGATGGTGACGATGAAGCTGAAAAGTATCGGATTGTTGGTAGGATGGAAGCAGATTTAGCTAAGGGAAAAATTTCCTTTGATTCACCTTTAGGACAAGCTTTGATAAAACAAAAAGCTGGTGCAACAGTAACTGTTGAAGCGCCAGCTGGAAGTTATGATGTTAAAATTATTGATGTAGATTAAAAGACATCTCGCTTATTCGGGATGCCTTTTTCTTAATCTAAATATTTAATCAATAGTGATTGTATTTTCCTTATCTTCTTCAGTTAATTTTGGCAAGGTAATGGTTAAAACGCCATTAACATCTTTTGCGGAAATTTCTTTAGAGTCAACATCAGGGATGCGGTAACTTCTTTGAATGTGACCAACGCTTCTTTCCCGGTGAAGAAGATTGCCATTCTTGTCATCTAAGTTATCAAATGAATCACGGCTACCTGAAACATTTAAGACACCATCTTTATATGAAACCTTGATATCTTTCTTATCCATTCCAGGCATGTCAACTTTAACAATATAATCCTTATCAGTTTCTGCTACATCAGATTGCATAATGTTCTTAATTGAACTGTCATCAAAAAAGTCTTTTGGAAAACTAAACCAATCGCTTAATTGATCCATCATATTATCATTGTTACGATTCTTTATTATTTCGTTTGCCATAATAAAACTTCCTTCCATTACGCTCTCTACACTGTTTATTGTAGTAGGTTAGGATAGAATGTAAAATATTTAGCACTCTGGCACATTAACTGCTAATTTGGAAGAAAAAATAGGATTTAGTATACTTGCTAAATCCTATTTTAAATTACTAATCTAAGTCTTTACCGTTAGATTCAATGACTTTCTTATACCAGTTAAATGAATCCTTCTTTGAACGTTCTAGTGTTCCTTCACCCTTATCATTCTTGTCAACATAGATGAAGCCGTAGCGTTTGTCCATTTGACCAGTTCCAGCTGAAACTAAGTCAATGCATCCCCAAGGAAGGTAACCCATCAAGTCAACGCCGTCTAAAACAACAGCTTTTTCCATTTGTTCAATGTGTTTTCTCAAGTAATCGATTCGATATGGATCGTGAACTGAACCGTCAGCTTCGCGCTTATCGTAAGCACCGAGACCATTTTCAACGATAAATAATGGCTTGTGGTAGCGGTCAGTTAGGTGGTTAAGAGAGATTCTCAAACCTTCTGGATCAATTTCCCAGCCCCAGTCACTACGCTCTAAAGTAGGGTTTTCTACGATCGCTTCTTGTAAGTCAGTTAATTCATCTGGTTTAACTTTCTTACTTGAAACAGTAGTGGATTGATAGTATGAGAAGCCAACGTAGTCTACTGTACCTTCTTTTAAGGCAATCTTATCTTCTTCAGTAATATCTGGACGATAACCATTTCTTTCAATGTAATCTTCAACAGCATTTGGATATTCACCGTTAACGTGTACATCGGAGAAGAAGTCACGTCTTTGTTCAAATTTATCAGCAAGTAAAACATCATCTGATGATGGAGTTAAAGGACGAACAGGTGAGTAGTTAATCATACAACCAATTTGGAAGTCGGGATTAATCTTGTGACCTTCTTTAACTGCTAAAGCAGAAGCAACTAATTCATAGTGGGCAGCTTGATACATAGCAGCTTCTTTTTCTTTATCGCCCATTCCATTCTTAAACAAGATACCAGAGTTAGTAGCCATTAAGAAGTCATTGTTAAAACTAGATTGATTATCAATTTCGTTGAAAGTCATCCAGTATTTAACTTTGTTCTTGTAACGCTTGAAGCAAACACGGGCAAAGCGAACAAAGTAATCAATTAATTTACGGTTAGTAAAGCCACCATATTCTTTAACTAAGTGATATGGAATTTCAAAGTGAGAAAGAGTAATTACTGGTTCAATTCCATATTTGTGACATTCGTCAAATAAGTCATCATAGAACTTAAGCCCTGCTTCATTTGGTTCTTTTTCGTCGCCCTTAGGAAAAATTCTAGTCCAAGCTATTGAAGTACGGAAAGCCTTAAAGCCCATTTCCGCCATTAACTTAATATCACCCTTATAGTGGTGGTAAAAATCAATGGCATCATGATTAGGATAGTTTTTACCAGGAATAACACCATCAGTAATTTCACGTGGCTTAGTTGCTGATCCTACTGTCATAACGTCAGCAACTGACGTTCCCTTTCCATCTTCATCCCATGCACCTTCAAGTTGGTGAGCGGCAACAGCGCCACCCCATAAAAAGCCCTCAGGCATAGTGTATCCAGTCATATTCAATACGTCCTTTCTAAAGTAAGCGTTTTCGGAATTCATTCTACAAATTAAAAACTCAATTGTAAAGCGTAAAAGTATAGAATTTTATTTTTTATAAGAAAACAGTTATTATTGTTGCAAGCGGTTTCATAGTGGAGTATTATACAGGTGTTGTCTGAATTGTTCAGGAACAATATTGAAAGGACAGATACAATAATGACTAAAAAAGATCAGAGTTTAGAACAAAAGAAACATGACATGAGTGTAAGATCTATAAATTTTAGCCGCTATTTAATGATTCGTTATTTTTCTGCGACGTTCTTATTCACTAATCTATTTTGGTTAGTTTTTGCAATTTGTTACCACGATATTGTTGCTTCGATAATTTCAGGATTATTATTTGTTTTATTATTAATAGCTTCAGTAGAGCAAGTAAGTAAATGGAATGTTAAAAATACTGACTTAAAATTTACCAAACTGTATTATCAACTGCAGCTAGCTGCAAATGTAATCTTTGCTATGGGTTGCTATTTACCATTTGGAAAGATTCTATTTCCTTTTATGGCTACAAACGATGTCGCAAATGTGATCTTTACGATTTTAATTATTGGAATATTAGGATCCATCTTAATCTTAAGAAGAATTAGCAACATTCAAAATGGTCGCGACAAATATGCAGGAGCAATTAAGACATTTGAAAGTAATAGACAGTAGGACAAATTGAGGGGGATGTACTATGTCTGACACTGCGCAACCATCATTTAAAGATAAAATGATGAAGGCTTTAGGTAAGTTCTCAGGTTCACGTTTTGTACGTGCAATTATGGGTGCTGGTTATTCCATTATTGCCTTTTCTATCATTGGATCAATGTTTTTAGTTTTAACGGTTTTACCACAAGTTATTACTGCTAAAGGATTTGTAGATTTTTACAATAATACCATCGGTCGTTTTAGTAATATGTACACAGTTATCTATAATGCGACTATGGGGATTATTGCAATTTTCTTTGCTGGTTCATTTGCATATAATTATGCAGATATTTATCGTAAAGAAGAGAACTTGCTACTTGATCCATTAAACGCTGTTTTCTTAACTTTAATGGGCCTATTCATCACTGTTCCACAATTGGTTTGGAAAAGCGGCAGCACAATTTTTATAAATATTTTAAAAAATAATAATGTAATAGCAGGAGGATATAGTGTATCTGGTTCTGGGTTGACCAGAATCGGAGCAACTGGTATTTTTACTGGCTTAGTAGTTGCTTGGTTAACAGTTCAAATTTATCGTTTCTGTATTAAACATAATTGGCGCATTAAGATGCCAGCATCTGTTCCATCTGGTGTGGCAAATTCATTTTCTGCATTAATTCCAGGATTTGTCGTTGCATTTACAATTGGTATTATTGATATCATTTTAATTGTTCTAGGTACTGATATTTTCCAAGTATTATATATCCCATTTTCATTTATTTCTGCTATTGCTGATACTTGGTGGGGATTCTTAATCGTTATCTTCTTCATTCACTTTTTATGGTGGTTTGGTATTCATGGTGCTACAATTACATCAAGTTTCTATCAAGCAATTGTTTTAGCAAATATGGCAGATAACGTAAAAGGTGGATTCCATGTATTTGCTGGTGACCCAATAAACGCATTTGTTACTATTGGTGGTTCTGGTGCTACTTTAGGTATGGCAATCTTTATTGCATTTTTGGCTAGATCAAAGCAATTGAAAGAACTAGGTAAGCTTGAATTGATTCCCGCAATCTTTAACATTAACGAACCATTAATTTTTGGATTACCTATTGTTTATAATGTGGGTCTATTTATTCCATTTATTTGTGCACCACTTGCTTCTGGTGCTGTAGCTTATGTTGCAATCGCAACTCACATGGTTCCTAAAATTATTGTTCAACAACCATGGCCAACTCCAGTTGGATTAAGTGGTATGATTGCTACAGCTAGTTGGCAAGGATTTGTTCTTTCAGTTGTCTGCGCTATTGTTGCCTTCTTGATTTGGTTCCCATTCATTAGACACTATGACACAGTAATTTATAAGAAAGAACAAGCAGATGCTACTAAAGCTTAATTGAAAAGTATAGATTTTTAAAATCTTCGTAGTTTAAAATATAACTATGAAGATTTTTATTTTAAGGACATAGTAATGAAAAAATATGAATTAGTTGCGGATAAAATAAAAGCTTATATTACCAAAAACAAACTTCATCATGGAGATAAATTACCAACAATTACCGAATTGATGAAAGAATATCAGGTCGGCAAATCTACTATCTTACAAGCGATTACGTTGTTGACTCAACGAGGAATAGTTTATAAAGTTCAAGGTTCTGGAGTTTTTGTCAGACCTACAGGGCGAGATGGCTATATGTCACTTACTGATAACGCCGGCTTTGCACATGTCTTAAAAGATCCTACTACTGAAGTGATTGAGTTTGCCGAAAAAAGGGCTCCTAAACCTTTATGTGACTATCTGCATTCTGATGAAGTATGTTACTTTATAAAAAGATTGCGCAGACAAGAAGGGAAGCCATTTGTTTTAGAAGAATCGTATTATCCTAAGAGCATTATTCCGTTTATGAGTAAGGAAATTGCTGAGGGATCGATTTTTGACTATATCAAGGATGGTTTAAAGAAAGAAATTCGTTTCTCTGATAAATATATGCGCGTTAGAAAGTTAAGAGCCGATGAAGCAAAATATCTAGAATTAGAAGAAGGAGATCCCTGTTTAGAAGTTTATGATACTTTCTATTTAGCCAATGGGACACCATTTGATAGTTCTAAATTGGTATACAATTATCAAAACTCTAAATTCTATGATCAAAGTTCTGATGACATTATTTAAAAAAATAGTCCTAATCTCAAAGTACAAATTATTTGAGACTAGGACTATTTTTATTTTGTATAAGCTAAGACATTATTTTTCATTTGTTTTAATTGCTTTTTAGCGCCTTGCTTTAATTGCCAGTTGTAAAACCAAGTACCGATATTAGAATGTTTCTTTTCGTCATAGCTGAGAACATCTTCTTTAAAAACGATCTGACAACCTTGAGGTGTATCAGTTAAATAGTAGCCAATTTTAACATCTATTTTAGGTGATTTGAAAACTGAAACATATTTTTTACCGAATTCATATTCAGTGATTTCGGCTTTCACATTTCTTTGTTGATATGTTGTTCCTGCAGCAATTTTAACAGGTAAGTCATTACCACGAGCTTTTTTAATTGCTTGAGTAAGCTGTCTATCTAGGTAATTAAAGAAATCTCTTGCTTTAAAGTTTGCTTGTTCTTTGATTGTAATCATTTTGTTTGTCTTTCTCTATCTATCTTGTCAAAAAAATAGAGCCTAGAAAATGCTAGGTTCTATTTTGCTTTTAGTCTAAATCTTCACCATGTGATGCAATAACTTTTTTGTACCAGTTAAAGGAATCCTTAGGATATCTCTTTAATGAGCCGTTACCTTTGTCATCGCGGTCTACGTAAACAAAGCCGTAGCGTTTCTTCATTTCACCTGTTCCATTTGATACTAAATCAATTGCTGACCACATCGTGTAGCCCATTAAAGGAATGCCATCTTCATTAACTGCTTCTTCCATTGACTTGATTTGGGCACGAAGATAGTTAATGCGGTAATCATCATGAACCTTATGATCTTCAGTTAATTCATCACCCCAACCAAGACCATTTTCAACGATAAAGAGGGGCTTGTGGTATCGATCCCAAAGGTCATTTAAGGCAATTCGTAATACATCTGGGTCGGTTGCCCATCCCCAGGCATTATAGTCAAGATAAGGGTTCTTAACGCCGCCTGCGGAAACATTACCATTAGCTTTAGCATCAGCTTCATGAGTAGTGAGGACATTAGAGGTGTAACAAGAAAAGCTGAGAAAGTCTGCTGGATAGTTTTTAATTAGCTCATAGTCTCCTGGCTTATCATCAAGTTTGATGCCATCACGTTCATATTGTTTTAAACGATATTCAGGATAACGACCGCCAGTTTGAACATCTGAGTAAAAGAGCATTTCTTGTTTAGCTTTCATAACTAAAATTTGATCAGCTGGATCAGCAGTATAAGGATAGTAAGCAGAGTAGGCAAGCATTTGACCAACCTGGTTGCTTTGATCAATTTCATGAGCTAATTTAACAACTTTACTACTTGCTACAAATTGATTGTGAGCTCCTTGAGCACGATTTTGTTTACTTCCATCAATTAGACCTCCGCCCATATAAGGAGCCATATCCATCGCATTAATTTCGTTAAAAGTAAGCCAGTACTTAACTTTACCCTTGTAGTGATTCATGACGATATCTGCATAGTGAACAAAGATATCAATCATTTTTCGATCTTTCCAGCCACCAAAACGGTTGATTAAAGATAGGGGAGTTTCATAGTGCGAAAGAGTTACTAAAGGTTCAATACCATATTTAGCACATTCATCAAAAACCTTGTCGTAGAAGGCTAATCCTTCTTCATTTGGCTTTTCATCATCCCCATTTGGCAAAATACGCGACCAATTTAAAGATAAACGGAACATATTAAAGTCCATATCAGCCATATATTTAATATCTTCTTTATAATGGTGGTAGAAATCTGTTCCTTCATGACTAGGGTAATAGTAACCATCTAAAAGAGCTGGTTTTGCACCTTCAGGCAATTTGAACTCGTTTCCCCAAGTCATTGCAGTAGTACCAGTTTTGCCGTCTGGTGTTTTCCAAGTAACTTTCCTTGGTTCGGTAGCAGAGCCGTTAGTTAAGACATCAATTGCATTTAATCCTTTACCACCTTCTTGATAGCCACCTTCATATTGATTAGCAGCACTAGCACCGCCCCAGTAAAAATCTTTAGGCATTGAGTAGGTTTTAGTCATACTTTTTTCCTTTCTTAATTTGTTTAATTTTATAAAAAAAGTTCTAGAATTGCTCTAGAACTTTTACTTAAAAGCTGTTTGTTTCCAAAACGACGTAATTTCGTTCATCGTAGCGATTGCGGCTTGTTGAATATTCAACTGGTTGACCATTGTTTAACCACACGATCTGTTCAAGCTCTAAGATTGGGTCATCCTTTTTAGCTTGAAGATATTTTTGATCCCAATCATCAGCTTTAGCAGCTTTGATTTTACGATATGCAACGCCAAATTTTAGTTTTAAATCATGATGAAGATAATTATAGATAGAATTGTGTAAGATATCTTCATTTAAATTCGGAACTAAATTAACGGGCATAAAAGTATGTTCAAGAATTAGAGGTTTACCTTCAAGTCGTCTTAAGCGCCGAATATTGTAAACAGGGTCACTAGCTTTTATTCTTAGGTAGTGTTGAATATCTTCATTTGGAAATTCGATATTAAATTCGATGATATCACTAGTAACTTCATCTGATCCCAGTAAGTTAGCCAATCCACTAAAAGCATTTGCTGGTGAATCAAACTTATCTTGAATTGGAACTGGACCTAATACAAAAGTACCTAAACCAGATTCTTTATAAACGAGTCCTTTTCTTTGCAGGCCATCTAAAGCTTTCTTAACAGTTAAACGGCTTACGCGTAATTCTTCTGCAAGTGTTTTTTGGTCAGGAAGGGGATTTTGTGGTTTATAGACTCCATCTTCAATTCTTTTTTGTAGAATTCGAGCAACTTTTAAGTATTTCGCTTCTGCAGTCATTATTTTTCAGCCATTTTTTTGTAAACAGCTACTACTTCTTTTGCTAAGTCAATAAAAGTAATGGCTGTCATCAAGTGGTCTTGTGCATGAACCATGTAAAGGTCAACTTTTACGTGGTTACCTTGTGCTTCTTGGGTTAACATATCGGTTTGGACATTGTGAGCATTTACTAAACCTTCATTTGCTTGCTTAATAAACTCATCAGCCTTTCCAAAATCGCCTTTCTTAGCAGCTTGAATTGCTTGCATAGCAGCAGCTTTTGCATTACCTGCTTGCATAATAATTCCCATTACAACTTGCATGTTATCGCTATTTTCTTGTGCCATAATTTTAATTCTCCTAGATAGTATTTTTAAAATAAAAGATGCTCCTGACAATTATTTATTTTACTATGTCAGCAAGCATCTCCCATAAATTATTTTTGTTTTAATTCTCGAATTCCTCGATCAATTGCTGCATCACAGTCAATTGGTAGTTGTAAAATCATTTTTCCATCAATTTCAAGACCCTTAGGAATCTGAATCATACCTGGAAAATGGTAACCATGATGAGCCTTAGTTCCATTATCTAAATAAATAGAAACTTGTCCATCTGCGCTGACACCAATTTTGAAGTGATGATCATCGCGATCGAATTCATTAACAATTTTTACTTCGTCGTTCATTTATTTATTTATTTATCGCCCATTAATTCTTGAGCAGTTTCAAGAACATGTTCACCATTCATCATACCGTAATCTTGCATGTTAATGACTGTTAATGGAATGCCTGCTTCATCAGTGATCTTTTTAACACTATCTTCCATGTATTGAACTTGAGGTCCAAGCATTAATACATCTGGGTGTTCCTTATCAATTTCATCTTGGATACCTGATGCTGCAGTAGCAAAGATCTTATAGTCTTTACCTTTTTCCTTAGCTGCGTTTTGCATCTTTGATACTAAAAGTGAAGTTGACATACCTGCTGAACAAGCTAACATAATAGTTTTATCTGCCATAATAATTATCTCCTTTGTAAATCTAATTAAGTGTTTTTCAGTGTTTGAGTGTTGATCTATAAATTAAATGTATGCACTTTCATCATTGAAAGCATTTACATTATAGCACTATTTTAATTATAAGTGTCAATTAATAACTAAAAAATTATTTACCTTCAGCTTCGTCTTTCTTAAGCGTTGCAGCTTCTCTTTGAACCAAGATCTTGTCGTATTTTCTAGCAAATGGCCAGTAGATTAAGGTTGAAATTACTAGAGTACATGCTTGCCAAATTGCCATCTTCCAGCCACCAATTAGGAAACCAGAAATAACAGCAGGCATTGTCCATGGACAAGCAAAACCGTTAAGAGGAGGAACAATACCGGTTTTAATTACAAAGTAAGTTGAAATTGCAACTACAACTGGAGTTAAGAAGAATGGGATTGCTAAGAATGGGTTCATAACAATAGGTAAACCAAATAGGAATGGTTCGTTAATATTAAAGATACCAGGAACTAATTCAACTTTACCAATTGAACGTAATTGTGCTGATTTAGCAGCAATTAAGATAAAGATAATTAAACCTATAGTAATACCTGAACCAGTTAAGTTAATGAAGTTGTTGTAGAATTCGTTAGTAACAACGTGGGCACCGTTAGCGATAGTCAACTTACCAGCCTTGTATAATTGGGCGTTATCGAATGAGTTGGCCTGAAGCATTGGACCAGCTAAGGAACCAACAATCAAACCACCGTGAACACCAAAGAACCAGAAGAATGGTACTAAGAATCCAATAGCGATGGCACCACCAAGTGAATCAGAGATACCTTGAAGTGGAATTTGAAGAGTTTGGTAGGTCCATTGTAAGAAGTCTGAACCAGTAGTTAACTTAAAGCCTGCGTAAATAAGCATAGTACCAATTAAGATAATTCCTGATGGAATCATAGCAGTAAATTGGTTAGAGACAGCAGCTGGAACTTGTTCAGGTAACTTAATAGTCCAGCCCTTTTTCATAATAGCTGAGTAAATCCAGCCGACTAACAAACCAACAATGATTGCGGCGATCATTCCGTCGCCACCAAGCCAGGTAATGTTGAAGACACCTGTAACTGGTGATTCTAGGAATGTTTGTAAAGCGTGTGGTAACTTATCAATATTTTCAGTTACTGCTTTTGCACTCATTCCACCGTCAATACCTTTAGCCATGGCATTCTTTAATGGGCTGTCAATAGTTAAAGTTTGAAGCATTAAGAATGCGGCTAGTGAAGTAAGACCGGGAGCTAATGGTTCATATCCTTCATTTTTAACATAAATGTAGGCAATACCAACTGATGCCCACATAGCCATGATGCTAAAAGTAGTAGTGTAGGCTTGGTTAAAGAAGGCTCCCCATCCGGAACTATTAATTGCATCAGCTACAGCTGGAATAGGAATATTTCCTAAAATTAAGAAAATAGATCCAATAAGAATAAATGGTAAAGTATAAATCATACCATTTTGTAAAGCTTGGATAGCCTTAGTATTAACAAATTTCATTACTGGAGGCAGTATGCATTTATTAACAAACACACTAAAGCCTGATTGTTTTTGTTCGCCCATTATATTTCGTCTCCATTATCTTTTAATACTTTTTGGAACCAATAAAATGATTTCTTGGGAACACGTTTTAAATCTTTTAAGTCATGATTTGAACGGTTGACGTAAACAGCACCATAGCGTTTTTCCATATCGGCATGTGAACTTGGAATATCGATTAATCCCCAACCTAGATAACCTAAAACTTTAGCTCCATCTAAGAACATGGCATCTTTCATAGCCTTAATATGTTCTTCATGGTAAGCAATACGTTCATCATCTTCGATCATATGCTCACCATCCCAAGTTTCTTTTAGGCCGATTCCGTTTTCAATTGGGAAGACTGGAATCTTGTAATGGTTGTACATAGTGGTAATAGCGTTTCTAAAACCAAGTGGATCAATTGTCCAGCCCCAAGCATTTGTCTTGAGATAGTTGTTTTCTACACCGCCATAATTCATGTAACAGTTAGGTGCAACGTCAACAGGAATTTTATCAGCTGAAACTGTCCAAGAAGAATAGTAACTAAAAGCTAAAAAGTCAGCTTTTGCTTTTTTCATTTCTTCTTTATCATCTTCGGTTATATCCCAACTAATATTATGTTCTTTAGCATATTGCATCACTTCTGGTGAATAACCGCGACCAGTATCTGCATCATAAATATTGAAATTCAAAAATTCTTGAATTTGTTTTGCTGCCCAAACATCAGTAGACTTCGAAGTTTCAGGATAAATTTGTTGGAAGGCAAGCATTCCACCGATTTTTACATCATCATATTTTTCATGGATGTAATTAGCTAATCGAATATGACTGATCATGGTGTGGTGAAAGATGGTATACATATCATCTAAAATTTTGTCACCTTTTTCATAACCGGAGATGTTAAATACTTCATCTTGGAAATAAAGATTGTGTTCATTGAAAATAATCCAGTACTTAACTCGATCTGAAAAATGATCAATCATCTTTTTGCCGAATCTAACAAAAGCATCAACAACATGGCGTGACATAAAACCGTTGTATTCTTTAGCTAGGTGTAGTGGCATGTCAAAGTGATAAAGACAAATCATTGGCTCGATTCCGCGATCAAGCATGGCATTTACTAATTTGTCGTAAAATTCAATTCCCTTAGGATTAAAATCCCCGTCTCCCTCGGGACAAACTCTTGACCATGAAATTTGAATACGATACATATTCATATTCATTTCTTTCATTAGGTCTAAATCTTCATCATAACGATGGTACTCATCAATTGCGGTGTGCCAATCTGTAGTATTTTCTGTAGCAGGACGCACATCGTAAACTGATAAACCTTTACCGTCTTCATTCCAGGCACCTTCAGTTTGCATACTTGAAACTGAATTGCCCCAGAAGAAGTCTTTAGGCATTTTGTGCTTATTCATAATATTCCTTCTTTGCAATCGCTTACATATTTTACATGTATAAATATAAGCTTATTTAGAACAAAAGTAAAGCACTTTCATTTAAAAATATATACTTTTGATAAATTAGATAACAAAAAAGGACTGAGATAGTTTCCTCAGTCCTTTTTCATGATGCTTTCAAACACATTTATTTAATAATAAAAAAGTGTCTATATAAAATTTAATGCTCTTTTTCAAAATCTGCAACCGCTCCACGCAAATTTGCTTCATTTTTTAACGTACAAATATCCAAAATTGGTTTAATTGTCGTAACTTTGATCTTATTTCTTAATTTAGCAATCTCATCATCAAGTAGTGGAACTAATTCGGGATTTTGTGAAATTCCACCACCAATAATAATTTTTTCAGGATCAAAACTGTGTTGAATATTAAAAATTGCGACAGCAAGAGCATGTAAGAACTTTTCGCGTTCTTCTTGAGCAATTGGATCATCAGTGTCTGCGAGTTCAAAAACAGTTTTACCGTCAAAATCTTTTCCAGTTTTCTTATTGTAGCTCTTAGCCATGGTAACAGGTGAAGCTAGATCGCTTAACTGCTTACCATCAATAATCATAAAGCCAAATTCACCACCGTAGAGATGAGCACCATGCCAAATTTGATTGTTAATAATGATACTTCCGCCAACACCGGTCCCAATAACTAAAAATGCCATGCTCTTGCATCCTTTAGCTGCTCCGTCAGCGATTTCGGCAAGAGCTGCACAATTTGCATCATTTTCGATACTTACTGGTAGACCAAATCTTTTTTCTAATTCAGGTACGATTTTAAAGTTATGAATATAAGGTAGGGCACTTGCTCCTTCAATTACTCCGGTAGCTTTATTAACAGCACCGAGAGAAGAAATTGCTACACCATCAATTTTATGATTAGCTTTTATTTCATTAACTGCATCAGTTAATTCCTCATAAAAAGTATCTAAATTATCTGGCGTATCAATGGTAAATATCATTTTTAATTTTTGATTTATCCAAGTAGCGATTTTAATAGTTGTTCCGCCAATATCAATTGCAATTAAGTTCATTAGTATTACCTCTCTTTTTATCTTATATTTCATGTTAATCACCAAAGTAAGCGTTGTCAATAAGTATATATTTTTCATGAAGTACAACTAATATTAAATGTTTTGCTATAATTGAAAGTAATTGATATAAAGGGGAAAAGACATGAATACGCCATCATCCAGACAAGGAAATTTGACTAGATATATTGTTTATTTAGTCTTGTATTTAATTGTAATTGGAGTTAAAAAATTAGCTCTATTAAATGATCATGTAAATAAAATAGGGTACTTTTTTTTCTTACTTTGTTCCTTGTTTACTTTATATTTTTATATTCGTCAATTTAATCGAGAACAACGATTTTTTGAAGAAAGGCCTACAATGCCTTTATTGGCAGATTATGGATTTATAGTTGGTGTATCCATTCTCGTGATTTTAGGACGTATTTTTGTTTCCTATCTTCAAGCTAAGGGAAGCGTGCCCTTAATGTCTTTTCAAATAATTTATCAAAAAGCTGAATGTAATCTTTTATTTTGGTTTCTTATATTTTCTACTGGTCTTTTGCTGCCAGCGATGCAAGTATATTTAACAACAGGCTTTTTCTTTAATTATGGGTTTAGAGCCCAGAATATGGTTAGCGGTATAGTTGGCATTATGTGTTCAGGCTTTCTCTATGGAATACTTAATTTTCAAACTTCATTTAGTTTATTTATTCTTAATAGTCTTTATGGGATGCTATTTGCTTGGTCTTACTTATATTCACAAAGAATCGTGATGCCAATTTATTTAGCAATCCTAAATGGAATTTTTATGGTGATTTTAGCCTAACAAAAAACGAGGAACTTCATAAAGTTCCTCGTTTTTTAATATAAGCGGATAGCGTGAATCGAACCCGCATCTTCAGCTTGGGAAGCTGACATTTTACCATTAAACTATACCCGCATAAGCAAAATGATTATATCATTTTGCTAACGATGTGGCAACTGATGCCTATTCAAATTATATTCTGAACGATCAAGTAGAGAAGTAAAGTTTTGAAAGAGCCAACGACGTAATTCAGATGGCTTTAATACTAATGGCATTCTTTCATGAACTGGAAGCACAGTATCATTAGAAGCAGTAGTAACCATTGAAAAATCATCACCTTTATAAATGCCAGCGATTAGTGCCATCGGTTCATCTTTTGCAGTAAAAGATGAGTGCTCATGATAGGTTTTGTTATTTGAAGCAAGGTAAGTTTGCTTGCTGCTTTCCCAGAATTCATTAGCTAAAATAATACAACGCTGACGAGCAAATGAATCATCCCACATTGATGGCTTTTCTTCATAAAAACGCTCTACCCGAGCATTATAAATTACTCGATTCTTTTTAAATGGACTAGGATAGCCCCATTTCTTTTCAACTAGCTTTAGTTCGTCATCGCTATATAGCATAACTAAAGATGGAGACTTAGGATAAATTTGAGTAACAGATTCAAATTTATCTTCAATATTTTTTGATACAACTAGCGGTAATTTTAAATCGGTTTTTAGATATGTCTTAATTTCTTTAAGCGACGGCATTTCATAATGACTACACATCCTTATTCATCCTTTCTTTATATAATTTTTCTCTCAATTTAATTTTAGCAAGTTTTAGGTAAGTTTAAACAAATAAGGATTTTTGCTAGAATTGGAGGTAAAGTTAAAGATTACAGATATATTGGAGAAAAAATATGACAAAGGAAATTTTATTAACTGGAGATAGACCAACCGGAAAACTTCATATTGGTCACTATATTGGCTCCTTAAAAAACCGTGTAAAATTACAAAATGAAGGTAAATATGACCCTTATATTATGATTGCGGACACTCAAGCACTAACTGATAATGCTAGAGATCCTGAAAAAATTAAGAATAGCTTAATTCAAGTAGCTTTGGACTACTTAGCTGTTGGACTAGATCCTGAAAAGTCTACTATCTATGTGCAATCACAAATCCCTGCTCTTTTTGAATTAACTGCTTATTACATGGATTTGGTAACAGTTGCACGTTTAGAGAGAAATCCAACTGTTAAGACTGAAATTAAACAAAAGAATTTTAAAGATTCAATTCCAGTTGGATTCTTGAATTATCCTGTTTCCCAAGCTGCTGATATTACCGCCTTTAAAGCAACTGTGGTACCGGTAGGGGATGATCAAGAACCAATGCTTGAACAAACTCGTGAAATTGTACGTACATTTAACCGAGTATATAATACTGATATTTTGGTTGAGCCAAAGGGCTACTTCCCACCTAAGGGACAAGGCAGACTTCCAGGCTTAGACGGTAATGCGAAGATGTCTAAATCACTTGGCAATGCGATTTACTTAGCTGATGATGCAAAGATTGTACAAAAGAAAGTTATGTCAATGTACACCGATCCAAACCATATTCATGTAGAAGATCCTGGTCAAGTAGAAGGAAACACTGTATTTACTTATCTTGATGTTTTTGCACCGGATAAAGATAAGGTAGCTGAACTTAAGGAACAATACCGAAAAGGTGGTTTGGGCGACGTAAAAATCAAACGTTACTTAAACAGGGTTCTTGAAGAAGAACTCGCTCCAATTAGAGAGCGTCGTGAGAAATTTGCTCAAGATCCAGATGCTGTATATGAAATGCTCTTAGAAGGATCAAAGAAGGCAAATGAAGTTGCTAACCAAACTCTACAAGAAGTTAGAGAAGCAATTGGTTTAAATTATTTTGATAGATTAAACAAATAATTTAAAGAAGGTAAGATTAATGACAAGAGACAGGATTCCGTGGAAGCAATATTTCATGATGCAGGCCTTAGTTATCGCACAACGCTCCACTTGTGATCGTGCTTTAGTTGGGAGCGTAATAGTTAAGGATGACCGGATGATTGCAACGGGATATAACGGTAGTGTTTCCGGTCAGCCGCACTGTGATGACGTAGGCCACTTGATGGTTGATGGACATTGCGTTAGAACTATTCATTCTGAAATGAACGCTTTAATTCAGTGTGCTAAAAATGGTATCTCAACTGAAGGTACTGAAATTTATGTTACCTATTTTCCATGCTTTAATTGCAGTAAATGTTTAGTGCAAGCAGGCATTAAGAAAATCAATTATTATTATGACTATCATGATAATCCTTTGGCACTTAAACTCTTACGTGAAAAGGGTGTAGCAATTGAACAAGTAACGTTAGATCATAAGTATGTTCAAAGCTTAGCTGATAGGTTAGAGAAGGCTGATAATGAAAAATAAATTTGTTAGTTTTCTATCTTTATTAGCTTGTCTTCTATTATTAACTGCTAGTACAAGTTCATTTATTAATGATCCAGAAAATTTGTTTAACACTAAAACTGAAGAACTTGTTACGCAAAAAAATGTAGAGTATCAAAAGACAAAGAGTAAACCTGAGATTCGTCTTTTAAGTTTAAAGGATAGTAATGCAATAAATAGAATTCGACCACAGAAGAATCAAGTTATCATTGCAGCAGCCTTACAAAACAAGAAGAAAAATATCCAAATTCTTGTTGGTAAAAATTATCAGGACACTTTAACGCAGGCTAAATGTAGTAACATTATTCGCTATGCGGGTAACAAGTTGAGAAGTGAAAAGCAAGCAACTTTTAATTCGGGCATTCAATTGGTATTTAATGCCTGTGCAACCTTAATCGCACAAAAAGATAAGTTGTCTTATGATAAAAATTCTTTAACTCAAGAAGAATTACAAAAAATAGACCATCCACAAAGCGTAAATTTAGTTTGGGGATTAGTGATTGCGGCCTTAATTAGTTTTGGACTAGTTTTATTTAAGAGTATGCGAAAACCGCATTAAGGACTTGACTAAATGCTAGTTAGCCGTTAAAGTATCAGTAGAAATTAAATATTTAGAGCAAATAAACTGTTAGGTGAGACTCCTACGTGAACACATGCTGTCGCCCAGCAACATCCAGAGATGCCAACGGGTCAAACAGGGATCGTCGATATAAGGCCCTCCCCAGCCAGCTAGTTATATTTTTATAACCTTACGTCACGTAGTGTTAAAACTGAACGACGAGTATAAAAATCGCTTGGATTTAAGCCGATGCAGTTTTTGCATCGGTCTTTTTGTTTGTTTGCTAGGTTCTTAAGAAAGGATGTTGAAGATGTTCAAAATCAACACTTCCGGCACAAGAAATACTACAGACACCAAGCTGGTGCGCCGGATTGCACGCGAAGATAAGTTTGCGACGCTGCAACGATTAAAAACCTCAATTAGTGGCCTTCAAAGTAAAGATGCGAGGCAACGCTTAGCAAAATACGGTTCTAATGAAATAATAATCAAACATGATAAGACTAAGCTTCACTATTTTCTAAAGGCTTTTATAACTCCTTTTTCCCTGACGTTACTTTTTTTAGCAATTGTAGCAATTTTTCTAAATTCTTCTCAACGTACTCTTAACTTAAGTCCAGCAATTTTTGTTTTAGCTATTTTATTTATCTCAGTAATTTTAACTGCTGTGCAGAATATTCGTATTAATACTAATATTCAGAACTTGATAAATCGAATTTCTAGAACAACTCAAGTAATGCGCGATTGCACACCACAAAAAATTTTAACTAAAGATCTAACAATTGGTGATGTCGTGTTACTTAAAACTGGAGATATTGTTCCCGCTGACATTAAGCTACTTAAAAGTAATGATTTAGAGTGTTCTTTACTTGGCGAAGAAGACACTGTGAAAAAGAGTGCTAATTACACTGATAAAAATGATGGCTTAGATTACGCTAATATTTTATATGCTGGCACAATTATTCTTTCTGGATCAGGCATTGGCGTTGTTTTTGCGACTGGTAAAGAAACTGTTTTTGGAAGAGTAGTCCAAAATCTTTCTAAGCTTAATCTAGAAAACTATTTCTTTGATTTTGGTATGAAAAGATTAACTAAAATCTTTTTGACATTGATTCTAGTTATTGTTCCAGTTGTTTTACTAATTAATGAAATAATGCGTGGCAATTGGGAAAATGCTTTAATTTTTGCTATGGCAATAGCTGTTGGTATAATGGCTGAAGTAATGCCAACAGCTATTGTAAATAACTTGGTAAAAGCCAATATTGATACGCCCAGGATTCGAGCGACATATGACAATTAATTATCTAAATAATTTGTAGGAATTCCGTATTTTATGGAATTCCTTTTTTAATGTACAAATTAAGTCCTGCATGCTATGTTATACTAGCAATTAAAAGACTTATGAGAGGAAGAATAAAGATGGCTGAAAAGAAAACTTTCTATATTACTACACCTATTTACTATCCATCTGGAAAATTAACTATCGGTAACGCTTATACTACTATTGCGGCTGATACAATGACCCGTTATAAAAAATCTCGCGGCTTTGACACATTCTTTTTAACTGGAACTGATGAGCATGGTTTGAAGATTGAACAAAAAGCTGAAGCACAAGGAATTAAACCCCAAGAATTTGTGGATAAGATGGCCAATTCTTACAAAGAATTATGGAAAATGCTAGACGTTTCTTACGATCGCTTCATTAGAACAACCGATGAAGACCATGTTAAGGCTGTTCAAAAGATTTTTGAAAGATTATTAAAGCAAGGTGATATTTACCTAGGTGAATATACTGGTTGGTATTCTGTAGAAGATGAGGAATACTTTACTGAATCTCAACTGGCTGAAGTATACAAAGATGATGATGGGAACGTTATTGGCGGAAAGGCACCTTCAGGTCACGAAGTACGTTTAGTTAAAGAACCATCATACTTCTTTAGAATGAGCAAATATGCTGATCGCTTACTTCAATACTACAAGGATCACCCAGACTTCATTTTGCCTCACTCTCGTGAAAAAGAAATGGTAAATAATTTTATTAAGCCTGGCTTGGAAGATTTATCAGTAACTCGTACGACCGTTGACTGGGGTATTCCTGTACCTAGTGATCCAAAACATGTTGTTTATGTTTGGATTGATGCTTTATCAAACTATATTACTGCTTTGGGATACGGCTCTGATGATGATTCATTATTTAAAAAGTATTGGCCAGCTGATGTGCATTTAGTTGGTAAAGAAATTGTTCGTTTCCATACAATTTATTGGCCAATTATGTTAATGGCACTTGATTTACCTCTTCCTAAGCAAATTTTTGGTCATGGCTGGGTATTGATGAGAGACGGTAAAATGTCTAAGTCTAAAGGAAACGCTGTTTACCCAGAAATGATTGTTGAACGTTACGGCTTAGATGCACTTCGTTATTACTTGATGCGTGCAATTCCATTTGGGTCAGATGGTATTTTTACTCCCGAAGACTTTGTTGAAAGAGTTAACTTTGATCTTGCTAATGATTTGGGTAACTTATTAAACAGAACTGTTTCAATGATTAATCAATATCAAGATGGTCAAGTAGCACCTGTTGCATCAGAACAAGATGAATTTGCTCAAGACTTAATTAAGACTGCTAATGAAACAATTTCAGAGTACCAAAAGCAAATGGATGCACTTCACTTCTCTCAAGCTTTGGACAGTGTTTGGAAGCTTATTTCTCGTGCAAACAAGTATATCGATGAAACAACGCCTTGGGCTTTGAATAAAGAGGGCAAGAGTGAAGAATTATCTAAAGTAATGTCTAATTTAGCAGAGAGTCTTCGTTTAGTTGCCATTTTAATTGCACCAGTAATGACTCAAAGCCCAGTTAAGATGTTTGAACAACTTGGTCTTGATTGGAATAATGAAGATCAAAAGAAACTTGAATTTGGTGCTTTTGACTGGAATGTTAAAGTTACTGAAAAGCCAACTCCAATCTTCCCAAGACTTAAGAATGATGTAGAAGTTAAATACATTAAGGAAGAAATGAAGAAGGCTAAGCCAAAGAAGAAGACTAGAAGTCAACAAAATGAAGAAAAGCACATTACTATTGATGACTTTGATAAAGTAAAGATCCAAGTTGGTCAAATTTTATCTGTTGAACCCGTAAAAGGTTCAAGCAAGCTTTTGATGTTTAAGCTAGACTTTGGTGATGGTAATGAGCGCCAAATTTTGAGTGGTATTCGTAAGTTTTATCCAGATGCAAGTGAATTGTTAGATAAAAAGGTATTAGCAGTAACTAACTTGAAGCCACGTAAGATGCTGGGACATGAAAGCCAAGGTATGCTTTTATCTAGTGAAAAAGATGGTCAAGTTAAATTAGCTCTTGTAGGCAATGAGCATGAAGTTGGGGCTGAATTAGGCTAATGGAGATTTTTGATTCACATACGCATCTAAATGACGTTCCTTTTCGCGGAAAAGAAGAGATTTATCTTGATCGGGCGAAAGAATTAGATGTAGTAAGAAGTGCAGTTGCCGGACAAGATCCAGAATTTAATGAACGCGCCGTTGACCTTAGTCAGAGATTTGATAATTTATACGCTATTGTTGGTTATTGTCCAGATGTAGCTAAAGACTACGATCAAAAAGCAGAAGATAAGCTAGTTGAGCAGCTGAAAAATCCTAAAACGGTTGCTTTAGGAGAAATTGGACTAGATTATTACTGGGATGAATCACCTAGAGATGTTCAACGAAAAGTTTTTGCAAGGCAACTTGATTTAGCACATAGTTTAAAAATGCCAGTTAATATTCATACTCGAGATGCTTTTGAAGATACATATCAAGTTTTAAAAGATAGTCATGTGGGTGAATATGGCGGAATCATTCATAATTTTAATGGTGATCCAGAATGGCTTAAAAAGTTTCTTGATTTAGGGATGATGGTTTCATTTTCTGGGGTTGTTTCCTTTACAAAGGCAACTGACGTACATGCTTCTGCTAAAGTTGTACCATGGGATAAGTTTTTGATTGAAACTGATGCTCCATATTTAACGCCAAAGCCATACCGCGGAAAGCCGAATGAAACGGGATATGTTCGTTACGTTGCAGAGGCAATTGCTAAGTTACGCGATACATCTGTTGAAGAAGTCGCTAAGCATACGTTTGAAAATACGATGAGGGCATATGGAATCAAAGAATAAAAAGCAATTTAATGCAGTAGTTATTGTTGAAGGTAGAGACGATACAAAACGGTTGAAGCAATTCTTTCCTGGAATCGAAACTATTGAGACTAACGGTTCGGAAGTATCCGATGAAACTTTAGCTGAAATAAAGAAACTTTCTCAAACAAGAGAAATAATAATCTTTACTGATCCAGATTATAATGGTGAAAGAATTCGCCGATTAGTTACTGAAGCAGCTCCTAATGCCAAACAGGCTTTTATTACACGTAAAGAAGGAGAACCAACTAAGCGTGGAAATAGTTTAGGGATTGAACATGCTTCAAAAGAAGCTTTAGAGCGCGCACTCAGCGATTTACATGAAGTTCAGCCTATAAAAAGCGATATTACTAAAGAAAAGTACGATGATTTAGGCTTAGGAATGAGTTCAGAAGCACGTCTTTTACGTGAAAAGGTTGGTGTTAAACTAGGGATCGGCTATGGAAACAGTAAACAATTTTTAAAACGTTTAAAGATGTTTGGAATTACTTATGATGAATTAAAGAGGGCAGTCAAAGATGTCAAATAGTATGCCAATTGCTAGTCCCCTACGAACTCAAGCAATTGTAAATCGCTACTTTATGCATGCGAAAAAGAACTTAGGTCAAAACTTTTTAGTGGATTTAGCTGCAATTAAAGGAATTGTAGAAGCAGCTGATATTCAAGCAGGAGATCAAGTTATTGAAATTGGACCAGGAATTGGTTCATTAACTGAACAATTGCTGTTAGCAGGAGCGAAGGTCTTAGCTTATGAAGTCGATCAAGATTTGCCAGAAATTTTAAATAATGAATTGCCACAAAAAATTGATGGTGAAGATTTGAAAGATCGATTTAAGTTAGTAATGAAAGATGTGTTAAAGGCTAATTTTACTGAAGATAATGGCGGTTTCTTGAATTTAAGTAAAGCAGTAAAGATTGTTGCTAACTTGCCTTACTACATCACAACGCCGATTATTTTTAATCTTATTAAAAGTGATTTGGATTTTTCTAGTTTAACATTGATGATGCAAAAAGAGGTTGCTGAAAGACTAGTTGCTGAGCCAAAGACTAAAGAATATGGTCCCTTAACTATCGCTGTTCAAAGCCGAATGAATGTAAGAATGGCAGAAGAAGTAAAAAGTACATCATTTATGCCAAGGCCTAAAGTTGATTCAGCTGTTGTGGTTTTAACACCACTTATTGAAAAGCCTGATATTAGTGATTATACATTCTTTGATCATGTAGTAAAAATGTGCTTTGCACAGCGTCGTAAAACATTAGCTAATAATTTAAAATCTTTAATTAAAGATAAAGATGAACGAGAAAAAATAATTAGTGATTTAGGCTTGGATGTTAGGGTTCGTCCGGAAGAATTAACTCTCGAACAATTTGTTAAGTTAGTTCATCTTTTAAAAGATCAGCAAGCATAAAACGATTACAATTTACAGACTTGAAAAAATATTAATTTTTTGATAAAATTAAACTAAGCAAAGGAGTGACGTCCAGTGCCAACAACACTAATGGCAATTAAACATAATTTGGATTCTCATTTGGGTGAAAGCTTGATTGTAGTAGCTCAAGCAGGAAGAAAGAAAGTAACACGCCGCAAGGGTAGATTAACTAAGACCTACCGTGCAGTCTTTGTTGTAGATCTTGATCAAGATCAAAACAACTTTGAACGAGTATCTTATAGTTACACGGATCTATTAACCAAGAATATTGAGCTTGAGTTTGATGAAATGTAATTTACAATAGAATATTACGAACAATCACTAGTATTTTGTTTAAAATGCTAGTGATTTTTCTTTATGTAGAGTATATTTAAACTTAGAAATATTTAATGTTTAGGAAGGTAAAAGCATGAAACGTTCAGAAAGATTAGTTGATATGGTTAAGTATCTTTTAGCTCGCCCTCATACTTTGATCGCACTACCTTTTTTTGCAGATCGCTATGGCGCAGCTAAATCTTCAATTTCAGAAGACTTGGCAATTTTACGTCAGACTTTAGCTAATGATAAAAATGGAATTTTAGAGACAGTAGCAGGAGCTGCTGGTGGAGTGAGATATATTCCTTTTGTAGGGAAAAAAGAGGCCACAAACTATCTTCATGATTTAGCTGACCGTATTGAGGATCCTGATCGTATTTTACCCGGAAATTTTGTTTATTTGTCTGATATTTTGGGCTCGCCACAAGATTTACGTCAAATTGGTCAATTAATTGCAACTAAATACGGTTATAGTAATGTTGACTATGTAATGACCATTGAGACAAAAGGTATTGCTATTGCGCAAGCAGTTAGTCGCTTCTTAAACGTACCATTTGTAATGGTTAGAAGACGACCTAAAATTACTGAAGGATCAACAATTTCTGTTAACTATGTTGCTTCTTCAAGTGAGCGCGTTGAAAAGATGGAGCTAGCCAAACGTTTACTTCCAGAAGGAAGCAATGTATTGATTGTGGATGACTTTATGAAGGGCGGCGGTACTTTAACTGGTATGGAAGAATTAGTTAAAGAATTCAAAGGAACCGTTGCAGGTATGTGCGTTCTCTGTGAGACTCGGTATGCTTCTCAAAAAGTGGTTGATGATTATCAATCTTTAATTAAAATTACCGAAGTTGACAGAAATAAAAAGTTAATTAAAGTTCGTCCAGGTAATTTCTTAGAGCAGACAGACTTCAATCGTTTTCCAAAATGATATACTGATAAAGTATTAAATATAAAATATTGAAGGGATATAAAATTAATGAATAAGTATGTTGTTATCTTAGCTGCTGGAAAAGGTACCCGCATGAAGTCCCAACTTTACAAGGTATTACACAAGGTTTGTGGTAAAACTATGGTAGAACACGTAGTTGATGCTGCCAAAGGTACTAATCCAGATAAGATTATTACAGTTGTTGGAAATGGTGCAGACAGCGTTAAAGATGTTTTGGCAGGACAGTCAGAATTTGCTTTTCAAGAAAAGCAATTAGGTACTGGAGATGCAGTGATGGCAACAAGTGATTTGTTAGAAAACTTGGACGGTTCAACTTTAGTTGCCACTGGTGATACACCATTATTTACTGCTGAAACTTTTAATAACTTGTTTAAGAAACATGCAGAAAGTGGAAACAGTGCAACTGTTTTAACTGCGAAAGCACCAAATCCATTTGGCTATGGACGTATTATTCGTGATGAGGATGGAAATGTCCTAAGAATTGTTGAACAAAAAGATGGTACTCCAGAAGAACTAGCAGTTGATGAAATTAATACTGGTGTATTTTGTTTTGATAATAAAGAATTATTTAAGGCTTTAAAACAAGTTGGTAATGATAATGCTCAAGGCGAATATTACTTAACTGATGTCTTAGAAATTATGCGTAAAGCTGGTCATAAAGTTGGTGCTTATGAAATGCCTGACTTTAGTGAAAGCTTGGGTGTTAATGATAGAATTGCTTTGGCTCAAGCAACAAAGATTATGCAAAGAAGGATTAATGAAAAGCATATGAAGAATGGTGTTTCATTTATTGATCCGGATACAGCATATATTGATGGCGATGTTAAGATCGGTAATGATACTGTTATTGAAGGCAACGTTGTTATCAAGGGTAAGACTGAAATTGGTAGCGACTGCTATATAACTAACAGTTCAAGAATTATTGATTCTAAGATTGGCAATCACGTAACTATTACTTCTTCAACTCTTCAAGAAGCTCAAATGGATGATAATACTGATATTGGACCTAACTCTCACCTTCGTCCTAAAGCTATCATTAGAAAAGGCGCTCATATTGGTAACTTTGTTGAGATTAAGAAGGCTGAAATTGGTGAAGATAGTAAAGTAGGTCACTTAACTTATGTTGGGGATGCAACTTTAGGTAAAGATATTAATATTGGTTGTGGTACTATCTTCTCTAACTACGATGGTGTTAAGAAGTTTCATACTAATGTGGGCGATCATTCATTTATTGGAGCAGGTGCTACTATCATTGCCCCAGTTAATATTGCTGATCATGCATTTGTGGCAGCAGATTCAACAATTACTAAAGATGTTGATAAGTACGATATGGCAATTGCTAGAGGTAGACAGACTAATAAACCTGATTACTGGCACAAGTTACCGCTATCAAAAGATAAAGATTGGGAATAAATTAAAAGAAGTTGTTAAATACAACTTCTTTTTTTGCTATTTTCAAGCGTAAGTAGCATTTTTTTGCTATTATTAAAGATGGAATTGTAATTTTTCGGTGGAGGAAATTATGTCTCAATTAGACAAAGAAATTAAAATTTTTGCGCTCAACTCTAATAAACCTTTAGCAGAAAAAATTGCTGATAAAGTAGGAGTTAAGCTTGGTAAGTCTGATGTTAAACGTTTCAGTGATGGTGAAATCCAAATTAACATCGATGAATCAGTTCGTGGTAAAGATGTTTACTTAGTACAATCAACTTCAGCTCCAGTAAACGATAATTTAATGGAATTATTGATTATGATTGATGCTGTTAAGCGTGCTTCAGCAAGAAGTGTTAACTTAGTAATGCCTTACTATGGATATGCACGTCAAGATAGAAAGACCCGTGCACGTGAGCCGATTACAGCTAAATTAGTAGCTGATATGCTTCAAAAAGCAGGTGCTGATCGAGTTCTTTCACTTGATTTACACGCCCCACAAATTCAAGGATTTTTTGATATTCCTGTTGATAATTTAATGGGTGCACCACTTCTTGCTGACTACTTCTTGAGTCATGATTTAGAAAAAGATGCTGTTGTAGTTTCGCCTGACCATGGTGGTGTAACCAGAGCAAGAAAGTTAGCAGAATTTCTTAAGACTCCAATTGCAATTGTGGATAAACGTCGTCCAAAAGCAAATGTTGCTGAAGTTATGAACATCATTGGAGATGTAAAAGGCAAGCGTGCCATTATTATCGATGACATGATTGATACAGCTGGTACTATTACTTTAGCTTCTCAAGCTTTAATGGATGCTGGTGCAACTGAGGTTTATGCTTCAGCTACACACGCTGTTTTGTCAGGACCTGCAATTGAACGTTTAAATAATTCTCCAATTAAGAAATTAATCTTAACTGATTCAATCAACCAACCTGAAGAAAAAGATTTATCTAAGGCTGAAATTGTTTCTGTAGGACCATTGATGGGTGAAGCAATTAAATTGATTCAAGAACATAAGCCAGTTAGTCCACTATTTAATACTCGTTTTCAATCCCATAATTAAGTAATAAAGAACCAATATCTATTTGTTTAGATATTGGTTTTTATCATATAAAAGCTATATCTTTATTTTAAAAATATGAAAAGCGTTTACATATATTGGATAATTAAGGTAGTATTAAACTATACAGTTTTAAAGAGGGAACTATAGGAATATGACTACTTTATCTGATGTAGCAAAAAAAGCTAATGTATCTAAGATGACAGTATCGCGGGTTATTAATCATCCGCAGCAAGTGACGCCAGAATTAAGAAAAATTGTGGAAAAAGCAATGGAACAATTGAATTATCATCCCAATTCAGTTGCGAGTGCTTTGGCTCATAATCGAACTAATGTGGTTAAACTGGTAATTTTAGAAGATATTGATACAACCGAGCCATACTATATGAATCTACTTTTTGGGATTGCTAAAGGACTAAGCAAAAAACACTACGCAATTCAATTAGCCACAGACAGGAATGTTGGCGGAGGAGACGGCTATATTATAACTGGTGGGCGAGCAACGGATGCAGAATGGTTAGATCAATTAGATAAACCTTTTGTTTTATTTGGAGAAAATCGCTACGGTTATGATTTTATTGATACAGATAACAAATTAGGTGAACAGTTAGCTACACAATATGCACTCAATAAAAATTATCAATCAATTATTTTTATTGGAATTGATGAGAAAGAGCCATTTGAATATTCAAGAGAAGCGGGCTATATCAATACACTCCAAAAGCATAATATGATTCCTAAAATTTTTCGAATTCAAAATCATAGTAGTTTGGCTGAAAAGTTAATTATTAGTAATTGGAAAAAATTTGCGCCGAATACGTGCTTTATTTGTGCCAGTGATCGAATTGCAATTGGCGTAGTACGCGCTATCCAAAGAAAGAATGGGAATATTCCTAGAGATTTTGGTGTAATTGGTTTTGATGGAGTATTTTTAGATCAAGTCTCAAATCCTAAATTAACTACAGTTAAGCAAAATTTATTTAAGCTTGGTGAACTCTTAGCAGCCATGATTCTGCAAAAAATTAAACAAGATGGAGCTCAGCAAGGTGAAGTCTTGATTGAGCCAGAACTAATAAAAAATGAATCTACAAGAAATTAGAAAGCTGTTAACGCAGCTTCTTTTTTTGATACCGGTAACATATAAAATATATTGTAAGCGCTTAAAATAATTACTTAAAATAAAAGCTATGGAGGAAGTTTATTATGAGATATTGGTATGACCAAGCAATTATTTATCAAATTTATCCGAAGTCTTTTCAAGATTCTAATAGTGACGGTATTGGTGACTTAAATGGAATAAGAAATAGAATACCGTATTTAAGGGAATTAGGAATCAATGCTGTTTGGCTAAATCCAATTTTTGTTTCTCCACAAGTGGATAATGGCTATGATGTATCAAATTATTTTGCTATTGATCCAAAGATGGGAACAATGGAGGATATGGACAACTTAATTAAAGAGATGCATGAGGCTGGTATTCATGTAATTATGGACTTTGTATTGAACCATACTTCTGATCAGCATCCCTGGTTTCAAGATGCTATAAAAAATCCAGAAAGTATATATCGTGACTATTATATTTTTGCAGGAGAAAACAATCAGCGTCCAAATAACTGGGGAAGTTTTTTCGGAGGAAGTGTTTGGGAAAAGGATCCTGCAGGTACCGGACAATTTTATTTCCATCTTTTTGATAAAAGAATGCCCGATTTGAATTGGAATAATCCAGAAGTTAGACATGCAATGACTGGGATTGCAAAATATTGGTTAGAAAAGGGAATTGATGGATTAAGACTAGATGCATTTATTCATATTGCAAAAGCAGATTTAAGACAGAATTTTCCAGTTGATAGCAAAGATAAGGAACCAATAATTGCAGAACCATTTTTTGCTAATTTACCACAAGTTCAAAAATGGATGCGACCATTTTGTGAAGAAATAAAACAAGATTATCCTGATGCATTACTTTTAGGAGAAGCAGCAAGTGCAAATGTAAATTTAGCTGTGGATTATACAAATAAGGATAATCACTTAATGGATAGCGTAATTACTTTTAGATATTTTACTGAAGATCAGAACAAAGTCGATCCTAGTTTTTTGAGTAATTATCAGCCTAAACCATTAGATTGGATTAAATTTAAACAAAATCAAACTATTTGGCAACAAACCTTAAGTGGAATTTCTAAACCTACCCTTTATTGGAATAATCATGATATGGCAAGGCTTGCAACCAGGATTGCTAAAAATAATACTCAAGCAAGAAGTTTAGCTATGTTGATGTACTTACAATGCGGTATTCCAATCATTTATTATGGTGAAGAGTTAGGAATGAGAAATCTACAGTTTGAAAATGTAAATGATTTTCAAGATGATACTGTAAAAGAGTTTGTAAAGAGTGCAGAAAAGGCAGGAAAGACTACAAAAGAAGCCTTGCTAATGGCAAGTAAGACTCATAAGCTTCCAGCTAGAGGACCAATGCCATGGAATAACGAAAGAAATAATGGCTTTACAGATAAAGAACCTTGGATTCAAGGTAAAAAGCTTGATGAGGCAAATGTAGCTGATGAAATAGCAGATGATAGTAGCATGTTTAACTTTTACAAAAAGCTTATTAGCTTGAAGAAAGAACAACTATTTCAAGAGGGTAATTATTATTTATGGCCAACGTCAAATAGGAGCTATGTCTATGAGCGTAATTTAAAAGACAAAAAAGCACTTATTGCTGTTTCTTTAAGTCAAGAACCGATTGAGCTTGAAGTAGGAAAAGAATTTAGTAATGAAAGATTATCAGCTGGTCAATATGATTTAGTGGCAGGAAAATTAAGACTAGAGCCATATGCCGGCGTAGTATTAGAAAATTAAAAAGATTGAGGAATAAAATATGCAACTTGCAGCTTTAAAACACAGAACTGAAAGTGAAGATTGTTTTGTTATTGATCATTCACACGTTAAAATTAGACTTCATACAGCAAAAGATGATGTGGAAAAAGTAATTGTTCATTACACGGATAACTATCTACCACCAAAACAAGCTAAAGAACTTGAAATGGAGAAAATAGGTAGTGGTCAAGTTAATGATTACTGGGGAGCAACCTTAACTGCTCCATATCACCGAATTAAATATACTTTTGAAGTGATTGGCAAAGACGGAAGTCATGTGATCTTTGGTGACCGTAGTATTGAAAACTTTAGCGATAAAAAATTAAGAGAAGATGGAATGTATTTTAAAGTTCCGTACTTCCATGATATTGATCGCATCAAGACTCCAAAATGGCTTAAAGACATTGTTTGGTATCAAATTTTTCCGGAGCGTTTTGCTAATGGTGATAAAAGTAATGACCCAGCAAATGTTAAAGAGTGGAGTCCGCAAGATCATCCAGGTAGAGAAGATTTTTATGGTGGAGACTTACAAGGCGTTTTAGATCATTTAGATGATTTACAAAGATTAGGAGTTACGGGACTATATTTCTGCCCAATTTTTAAGGCAAGTTCTAATCATAAATACGACACAATTGACTATTTACAAGTAGATCCAGCTTTTGGAGACAAGGATTTATTTGCAAAAGTAGTTAATGAAGCACATAAGCGTGGGATGAAAGTGATGCTTGATGCTGTATTTAATCACTTAGGTGATCAATCAATGCAGTGGCAAGATGTAGTTAAAAATGGCGAAAAATCACGCTTTAAAGATTGGTTCCACATTAATTCCTATCCTGTTGAACCCTATCGTGACCCAAGTAAAGGTGAAAAAAATCCACCGTATGAAACCTTTGCATTCGAAAAGCATATGCCTAAATTAAATACGGCTAACCCAGAAGTACAGGGCTTCTTATTAGAAATTGCGACCTACTGGGTAAAATATTTTGATATTGATGCATGGCGTCTAGATGTTGCAAATGAAGTTGACCATCATTTCTGGAAGAGATTCCATGACGAATTAGTTAAAATAAAGCCTGATTTCTATATTGTTGGTGAAATATGGCATTCAGCTCGTCCATGGCTTCGGGGAGATCAATTTACAGGTGTCATGAATTATCCATATACTTTACAAATTGAAGATCATTTCTTCAAGCATAAAATGGATGCTAAAGACCTAAGTGAACACTTAACTGATCAACTAATGATGTATACTGATATGGTTGACCAGGCTATGATGAATATGCTTGATTCCCATGATACGGCTAGAATTTTAACTTTAGCAAAAGAAAATCAAGATTTAGCTTTACAAGCAGTTGCGTATGAATTTGTTCAACCTGGAGTGCCATGTATTTACTATGGGACAGAGATGGGGATGAGCGGCGATAATGATCCGGATTGTCGCAAGCCAATGGACTGGAGCAAGCTCGAAGGACTAGTATGGCAAAGAGTCCATGAATTAGTAAAATTCAGACTAGATCATAGTGATACCTTAAATAAAGGTACTGTTACGTTAACGGTAACAGAAAAAGGTCTCTTAAAAGTTGAACGAATAGGCAAAGAAACAATAAAGGCCTACTATAACACAGGTAAAAAAGGTATTAAAATTGATAAAACAGCAGCACTGAGTCAGAACTATAAATCGGGAGTATTAGCGCCAGATGGCTTTTTAATCGAGGTTGAAGCTTAATATATGAACAAAAAAGTAGCAATAAGATGCTGCTTTTTTTCTTATAATTTTTTGATACCGGTAACATTAAAGTAAACATTGTTAAGCGCTTTCAATAATTGGATAATAGATTTGTAAATAAAAAAACTTCACGAAAGTGATGGAGAAGGATAATGAAGAGAATTTTTGAGGTTGATCCTTGGAAAGTAACGACACATGAATTTTCCAAGGAAGATAAAAGGTTACAAGAAAGTATTACCGCAATTGGTAACGACTATATGGGAATGAGAGGAAACTTTGAGGAGGGTTACTCTGGTGACACGCTTCAAGGAACATACTTAGCAGGTGTATGGTTCCCAGATAAGACAGTTGTTGGTTGGTGGAAGAATGGATACCCAAAGTACTTCGGTAAGACACCAAATGCTCCAAGTTTTATTGGAATTGGGATCACTGTCAACGGTGAAAAAATTGATTTAGCCAAAGTAAAATTTAGTGATTTTGAATTATCACTTGATATGCATCAAGGACTTCTTTCAAGAAGTTTTATCTATGAAGGTAAAGATGTCAAAATTAAATTTGAATTTGAACGTTTTCTCCATATTGTACAAAAAGAAGCTGCTTTAATTAAAGTAAAAGCTACAGTACTTGAAGGAAAGGCTAAGATTGATTTTGATGCTAGCTTAGATGGAACAGTTGTTAACGAAGACAGTAACTATGGTGAACGCTTCTGGATTCCACTTGGTGAGAATAAGGATACAAAAACTATCCAGGTAAAAACTAAGCCTAATCCTTATGAAGTGCCTCAATTCACAGTTTTACTTCAAGAATCTTTGCGCCACAGTGGTGAACTAATTCAAACTGAAGTTTCTACTAAAGAAGCCAAGTTAAGCGAAAAGTTTTCAGTTGAATTAAGTGAAGGACAAAGCTACGAACTTGAAAAGGACGTTATTGTTGTAACAAGTAGAGATGTTGAAGAAAAAGATCAAGCAAGTATTGCTGAAGATTTAATGAATAAGCTTCAATCAAAGAGCTTTGAAGAAAACTTAGCCGACCATACTGCTGAATGGCAAAAACGTTGGGACATGAGTGATGTTGAAATTTCTGGTGATGCAGCAGCACAACAGGGGATTAGATTTAATATTGCTCAATTGTTCATGACATACTACGGTGAAGATGAACGCCTGAACGTTGGTCCTAAGGGATTTACTGGTGAAAAATACGGTGGTGCTACTTATTGGGATACTGAGGCTTACATCGTTCCAATGTACTTAGGAATTACTAACCCAAGCGTTACTAAAGCCCTTCTTCAATATCGTCATAATCAATTACCAGGAGCATATCACAATGCTAAGGAACAAGGCCTTCCAGGTGCCTTGTTCCCAATGGTAACTTTCAATGGTATTGAATGTCATAACGAATGGGAAATTACTTTTGAAGAAATCCACAGAAATGCTGATATTCCACATGCAATTGCAATGTACACTGAATATACTGGCGATGATAGCTATGTTAAGAATGAAGGTATGGATGTCCTAGTTGGAACTGCAAGATTTTGGGCAGCCAGAGTTCATTGGTCTAAATGGCGTAATAAGTATGTAATGCATGGTGTTACTGGACCAAATGAATACGAAAATAATGTTAACAATAACTGGTTTACAAGCACCATGGCAAGATGGCTTTTGAAATATACGCTAGAACGTTTACCACTTGCAACTAAGGAAGCCCAAGAAAGAGTACATGTTACTGAAGAAGAAAAAGAAAAGTGGCAAGACATTGTCGATAAGATTTATCTACCAGAAGATAAAGATTTAGGTATTTTCTTACAACAAGATGATTTTCTTGATAAAGACATTCGTCCAGTAAGTGAAATTGAAGATCAAAGACCAATTAACCAACATTGGTCATGGGATAAGATTTTGAGATCACCATTTATCAAACAGGCTGACGTTTTACAAGGAATTTACTTCTTCCCAGAAAATTACACTAAAGAGCAAAAAGAAAAGAACTTTGATTTCTATGAACCTTTAACGGTTCACGAAAGTTCATTATCTCCTTCAATTCACTCTGTCTTAGCTGCTGAATTAGGCAAGAAAGATAAGGCTGTTGAGCTTTACGAGAGAACTGCAAGACTTGATTTAGACAATTACAACAATGATACCGTTGATGGTTTACATATTACTTCGATGAGCGGTTCATGGTTAGCAATTGTTCAAGGATTTGCTGGGATGCGTTATGATCACGATCAATTAAAATTTAAGCCATTTATTCCGGATAACTGGGATCACTACAGTTTTAAGATTAATTATCGCGGTCGATTGATTAAAGTTTATGTCGACCATCAAGAAACCAAGATCTCTTTACTTAAAGGCGAAGATCTAGAAATTCTTGTTAATGACAACAATGTAGCACTTAAAGAAGGTGAAACAGAATGCTTAAAGGCTTAATTTTTGACTTGGATGGAGTTTTAACAAATTCAGCTGTTTATCATTTAACCGCTTGGAACAATTTAGCTAAGGAATTAGGGATTAGCTTAACTGATGAACAACTTGATAGCTTAAGGGGTATTTCAAGAATGGATTCTTTAAATCTAATTTTGAAATATGGCGACCAGGAAGATAAATATTCTGAAGCAGAAAAAGAAAAGTTCGCAGCAGAAAAGAATACCAAATTTGTTGAACAAGTTGAAAAAATGACGCCAGCAGATATTTTGCCAGGTATTCCGGAACTACTTAGTGATGCAAAGAAACAAAACTTAAAAATGGTTATTGCTTCTGCCTCAAAAAATGCACCTAAGATTTTAACAAAGTTAGGAATTATGGATGAATTTGATGGCATTGTTGATCCAGCAACACTTCATCACGGAAAACCAGATCCAGAAATTTATGAAAAAGCTCAAGAATTAGCTGGTTTAAATGCAGACGAAGTAATTAGTTTTGAAGATGCTCAAGCAGGTGTTCAATCAATTAAAAGTGCTGGTCAATTTGCAGTTGGAATTGGGGATAAAGAGGTCTTGAAAGAGGCTGATTATATTGTTCCAACTACTAAAGAATTGAAACTTTCAGAAATTGAATCAGTTTTTAATAAAAAATAAGAGGGAAGTAGGGAAAGAGAATGGTTGAAGTAGATTTAAACCATATCTATAAAAAGTACGAAGGAAATGATAAATATTCAGTTAATGACTTTGATTTACATATCAAAGATAAAGAATTTATCGTTTTTGTTGGACCATCTGGTTGTGGTAAATCAACTACTTTGAGAATGGTTGCTGGTCTAGAAGATATTTCTAAAGGTACTTTAGAGATTGACCATAAGGTAATGAATGACGTTGCACCTAAAGATAGAGACATTGCCATGGTTTTCCAAAATTATGCTTTGTACCCTCATATGTCAATTTACGACAACATGGCTTTTGGATTAAAGCTTCGTCATTATAAGAAAGATGAAATTGATAAACGAGTTAAGCATGCAGCAGATATTTTAGGTTTATCAGAATATCTTGATAAAAAGCCAGCTGAATTATCTGGTGGTCAAAGACAGCGTGTTGCCTTAGGACGGGCAATTGTCCGAGATGCTCCAATTTTCTTAATGGATGAACCCTTATCAAACTTGGATGCAAAATTACGTGTCACAATGCGTGCCGAAATTGCTAAGTTGCACCAAAATTTGGGAACTACTACGATTTATGTTACTCACGATCAAACTGAAGCCATGACTTTAGCAGATCGGGTAGTAGTTATGTCGGTGGGTAAAGTTCAACAAATTGGTACACCTCTAGAAGTTTACAATACACCAGTAAATATGTTCGTAGCTGGTTTTATCGGATCTCCTCAAATGAATTTTTTCAACGTTCACTTTAAGGGTAACCGAATTAGCGATGGTAAAGGATTGAACATTGAAATTCCTGAAGGTAAGGCTAAGATGCTTAGGGAAAAAGGATATGAAGATAAAGACTTAGTCTTTGGTATTCGTCCTGAAGATATTCATTCAGAGGAAGCTTTCCTTGAAACTTGGCCTAATTCAGTTGTTGAATCAACTGTTGTTGTTTCAGAGTTACTTGGTTCAACCATTCAGCTTTATCAGAAAGTTGATGGAACAGAATTTGTAGCCATTGTAAATGCCCGTGATTACCATACTCCCGGTGATAAAGTAAGAATGGGGTTTGATGTTAATAAGGCCCACTTCTTCGATAAAGATACAACGAATGCTATTCGTTAATTTGGAGGAGAGGCCACTTCTACAAAATATTAATTAGGTTTACAACGAGTGTGAAACTTGGCTTACAGTTGTAATAAATGTATTTAGCCAGTTATGGCTAGGAGGAAATATTATGAAGTTATGGAAAAAATTAGCTTTAGGTAGTGTAGTAGCTCTATCAGCTATTTCATTAACTGCTTGTGGAAAGAGCTCTAATTCAAATGAATCAAAAAGCTCAGATAAGCAATTAACTCTTTGGGTAGATACTGCACGTGTTAGTTGGTATAAGGGTGTAGTAAAAGATTTTGAAAAAGAACACCCTAATATTAAAGTTAAAGTTACTCAAAATCCTAATGGATCAGCTAATGCTAAAACCGATGTTGGTAAAGATCCATCAAAAGCTGCAGATGTATTTAGTGTTCCAAATGATCAATTAGGTCAAATGGCAGATTCGGGTTACATTAACCCATTATCACCATCTGATACTAAAGCAATTAAGAATAATTCAGTTTCAGAAGCTTATAAGGGTGCCGAATGGAAAGGGAAGCTTTATGCATATCCATATGCAGAACAAGCTCAAACTGTTTACTATGATAAGTCTAAACTTTCACCAGAAGATGTTAAATCTTGGAAGACTTTGACTTCTAAAGGCGTAGTTGCAACTGACTTTACAAATGTTTATGTAATGTGGCCAGTAATGTTTTCAGCAGGTACCAAATTATTTGGTAACAACGGTGAAGATGTCAAAGGTTCAACTTTTGATTCTCAAAATGGCGTAAATGCAATGAAGTGGTATGCAGAACAAAAGAATAATAAGGGAGTTATGCAAACTTCAAATGCGCTTAACCAATTAAAGAAAGGTAATGCTCAAGCTATCTTAGATGGTCCATGGAATGCGGCTAACATTAAGAAAATCTTGGGTAAGAATTTAGGAGTTGCTCCATACCCAACTATTGAAGTTGGTGGCAAGACCGCGCAAATGGAAGCCTTCTTAGGTGTTGAATGTTTCGCAGTTAACTCACATACTTCTAATGCTAAGAATGCTGCAATTTTAGCTAAATACTTAACAAATAAAGAAAACCAATTAATTGTTCACAAGAATACCGGTGAAGTTCCTGTTAATACCGCTGCTCAAAATACTGCAGCAGTTAAGAACGATCCAGTTGCTAAGGCTGTATTACAGATGACTCAACCAGGCTACTCAGTTCTTCAACCAAAATTACCACAAATGTCAATTTTCTGGAACGATGCTGCTCCACTTGTTAGTGGTGCATACGATGGTAAGATTAAGCCATCACAATACAAGAGCAAGCTTGCTAAACTACAAAAGAATATTTCTAAGAAAGAATAATCTTGAAAAATCACATAAGCAAAGGTTTGATTAATTATGTTTAAGAAAAAACATGCTACGTCTGCAGTTACGTTAAAGGAAACATGGAAAGATGGAGATGCAGTAACTAAGTTAACCTTCTTCATTATGGGCTTAAATGCCCTCAGACATCGGCAATGGCTGAAGGGATTCTCGCTTTTATTTGCTGAAATTATATTTCTGATTTGGTTCTTTTTAAGCGGAATTCATTCAATTGCTGGCCTAAGTAACTTAGGTGCAATAAAAAGTAAACGCGTTGTATTTGATAAAGCTCAAGGAGTATATATTACTCAGCAGCCAGATAATTCAGTGTTAATTCTATTATTTGGTATATTAGCTTTATTTATTGTTGCTGGGTTTATTTACCTATATATCGTTAATTTAAGATCTAATAAACATACATTCTTATTAGAAAAAAGACATGAGCACATTCCAACTAATCACGAAGAAATTGCATCTTTGTTTGACCAAAGATTACATGCAACCTTAATGACGATTCCGATTGTCCTAATTATCTTATTTACGGTTTTGCCTACAGTCTTCATGATTTCGATGGCATTTACTAACTATGACCGTCAACACTCAGTTGGATTTTCCTGGACTGGTTTTCAAGCATTTGGAAATGTCTTAAGTGGTGATCTAGCAGGCACTTTCTTCCCAGTGCTAGGTTGGACTTTGATTTGGGCAGTGGCTGCTACTGCTACTACTTTCTTCTTTGGTGTTTTACTTGCCCTTTTAATTGAATCAAAGGGAATCAAGCATAAGAATGTATGGAGAACAATTTTTATAATTGTTTATGCTGTTCCACAGTTTGTATCTTTACTAATGATGGCGCAATTCTTAGATTATCAAGGACCATTGAACACATTACTTATGAACTGGGGCTGGATTAGCCACCCAATTCACTTCATTGATAATCAGGCTAGTCCTCTGATTGCTAGAATTACAGTTATTGTAGTTAACATGTGGATTGGTATTCCAGTCTCAATGTTGACTTCAACAGCTATTATTCAAAACTTACCGCAAGATCAAATTGAAGCTGCTCGTATTGACGGTGCAAGCCCAGTACAAATTTTTAATCACATTACATTCCCGCAAATTTTATTCGTAATGTCTCCAGCTTTGATACAACAATTTATTGGTAACATCAACAACTTTAATGTTATCTACTTGTTAACTGGTGGTGCACCAATGAACAATAACTACAATGGTGCTGGTTCGACAGACTTGCTTGTAACTTGGCTATATAACTTGACATTTGGTCAAGAGCAACGCTACAATGCATCCGCTGTTTTGGGTATTTTGATCTTTATCATTAGTGCTACATTCTCACTAATTGCATATCGTCATACTAACGCGTACAAGGAGGGCTAAAAATGAAGTCTTATAGTAATCAAAGAAGATTTGCTTTAATTTTTAGATATGTTCTATTAGCTATCCTAGCCGTATTATGGATTTTCCCAATTATTTGGATCATTTTAGCAAGTTTTTCATACAACAACACAGGCTTTGTATCTACAATTTGGCCAGAAAAATTTACTTGGCAAAATTATGTTGGTATTCTTACTAGCTCACAATACCCCTTTGTAAACTGGGTATTAAATACTTTATTTGTAGCTGTTATCTCAGCTACCTTATCAACTTTTGTAACGATTGCGGTTGCTTACGTATTATCAAGATTACGTTTTCGCTTCCGTAAGCCGTTTTTGCAAATTGCCTTAGTTTTAGGTATGTTCCCTGGCTTTATGTCCATGATTGCTTTGTACTACATCTTAAAGGCATTGAATATGCTAAACCTTGGTGGTTTGATCTTAGTTTATGTTGGTGGCGCTGGCCTTGGTTTCTACATTGCTAAAGGGTTCTTTGACACAATGCCACGAGCAATTGATGAGGCTGCTGAAATTGATGGAGCTAACAAATGGCAAGTATTTGTTCATATTGGACTACCACTTTCAAAGCCAATGATTGTTTATACTGCACTTACTTCGTTCATGGCTCCATGGGTAGACTTCATTTTCTCAGGTATTATCCTCTCTACCTCAGGAAATCCGAAGACCTACACTGTTGCCTATGGACTGTACAACATGGTTCACTCAGCAAAGGGTACAATGGCACAATTCTTTACTCAGTTTATTGCTGGATGTGTAATCATCGCGATCCCAATTACGATTTTGTTCATTGTAATGCAAAAATTCTATGTTAACGGAATTACAGCAGGTGCTGATAAAGGTTAATCAAATTAAAGTTTATGTGAAAAAAGTGTCCTGTCTTAACAGGACGCTTTTTATTTGGCTGTTTGTCAAATCCTGTTGATGAATAGTTTTGAAAAAGAATC
>CANOGU010000009.1 GCA_947565635.1 uncultured Lactobacillus sp.
TTAGTACATTAAAGGAAAAAATATCAACCTTAGATGCTAGCGATCTTAATCCATTTTAGTGAATGCCACTCCCGAAGCTATAAATAGTTGGAATAAAACTGGTACGTTTACTTTTAAAGAAACCACCAATAAAAATGAGGCTAACATTGTAGTACAACAAATTGAAGATAATACAACAAGTGTTACAGGTATCACAACCACAAGCTATAATCCATTAACTAACCATCCATTAAAAGCACAAGTTAAGCTAAATACTTATTACTTACAATCTGTAATGTATCCGGCAGGATTATATTATTCTATTCAAGAGCAAGATATTAATGTAGCTAGAGATTTATACAAATCTGCATATGCAGCATAAAAAGAGTTTCGTAAACAAGTCTTAATTTGATTTAAAACATAACTCTTTAGAAAGTAAAAGCACTGATATATCAACATTTATTTAACGATGATTATCAGTGCTTTATTTTAATGTTTTTCCCTAGATACTTCTATTATTTTTGACACTTAAAGAACCAGCGAGTTGCCTTTTTATCTTTCATTTCTAAACTAAAATCAGACCCAACTTCAATTGAGTTAAAACCAGCATGTTTCAGCAATTCTTTAATAGTATCCAAATCATATGCTCTTTCATAGTGAGTTTCAGATAAACGATCATATTCGTCATTAGGTAAACGATTAAAGAATGTTAAATCATGAATCACCCCATGTTCGACATCATCATTGGCATAACTCTGCCACATAAATGCTCGACGATGATCATCATCTTGATAATTATACATATAGCCGGGGTAAATATCATCAGTTTGATGAGGTGTAATTACATCAAAAAGAAATATACCATCATCTTTTAAATGATTGGCGACCTCAGAAAATACTTGAAACAAGTCCGATTCATCATCAAGATAGCAGAAAGAGTCCGCATAGCAAGTAATTACATCGAATTTTTCAAGATCAGCTAAATCTCGCATATCAGCTTGTACCAGCTGTAAAGAAACATTATTTTCAGTACTATGTTGGTCCGCTAAGAGCTAAGCATTTCATCTGAAAAATCAGCTACCGTGACTTTTATACCATCTTTAGCAAGTAAAACAGCTAATCGTCCGCTACCACCAGCTAGGTCAAGTAATTTACAATTCTTTTTATTGATATTAGCTAAGGTAAATTGCTCCCAGCTCTTGTACATATCTGAATCAAACAACTGATCATATAATTGGGCAAAAGTTTGATAAATCATTTTTATTAATCCGATCTATTTAAATTACTATTCTCTTAATATTAACCCAATTATTAAAGATATTAAAACTATTTCTTGCAGTTATTGCTTCTTTCGCATATCCCAACATGTCCAGATCATTAATAAAATAATTAGCATAATGACCACATAAGCCAAAACTACTGCGTCTCTTTTAGGCATCATATTAAAGGAAACAAAAGTAGCTGGTAAATTACACAAATTCAAGAAAATCAAAATAATTGAACTAATCCACCCTAAGATTGACTAAATCTTTCTATTCTTAAACTGGCCCATCATTCTCTTATCATCTGTCATAATCAAAAGCGGGACAATTGAAAATGGTACGGCAAATGCTAGAAAAACTTGAGAATTTTCTAAAAGCATATTAAGGGCAAAATGTTGCTCAGAAATTGAATCTTTTGCCGTCATCAGTATACCCATAATCACTGGAATCACGAATAATAATCTAGTAAATAGCCGTCTTGCCCATAATGGCATCTTTAAGTGAATAAAGCCTTCCATTACTACCTGTCCAGTTAGAGTTCCAGTAATTGTTGAATTTTGACCAGAAGCAAGAAGTGCAACTGCAAATAAGACTGATAAAATTCCTGTCTTAGCTACTGAGATCAAAATTGGATTACTTAACATAGTGGTATTACTTAAAGCATCATACAAACCAAAGATTGAACTATGCTTGGCTGCACCACTTTTAAAAACTGCAGCTCCCATAATCAATAAAAGCACATTAACAAAAAAGGCAATAATTAATTGGATATTTGAATCCCACGTAGTAAAATGGACAGCATTTTGAACATCTATCAGATCATCATAGTTAATTTTCCTAGTTTGGCAAATAGATGAATGCAAATAAAAATTAGGGGCATCACAGTGGCACCAATTATTCCCAAACTTCCTGTTAAGGGCGATAATCCATTAATTACGGGTTGCTGAGCTACTAATTCTGGAATTGGTAATGCAGATAAAAAAATATTTTTCCAGTTGGGATTAGCTAACATGACTTGATAAGTAAAAACCAGTAATATTACCATAATCAAGCATGATACTAGGGCTTCTATTTTTCTAAATCCAACTTTTGACAATAACAATAAGAGCAATACATCAAAAACAGTGATAAAAGTTGCGATAACTAGCGGAATCTTAAACAAAAGATTCAAAGCAATTGCCGCTTCAATAACTTCTGCTACATCCGTTGCCATAATTGCTAGTTCAATTATAATCCAAAGGATAAAACTTAATCTTTTACTAGTACGTGCACGAATGGCTTGTGCTAAATCCATTTGAGTAACGATTCCTAGCTTTGCGGCCCTATATTGTAAAAGCATAGCCGCCATTAAACTAGAAATTAAAATAGTAGAAATCAAGAGATAATTAAAACTCTGACCACCATTAATTGAGGCTGCCCGGTTTCCTGGATCCATGTATCCAACAGCCACTAATGCACCAGGACTAGTATATGCTAAAAACATCCTGAAGAAATTACGAGTTCTCGGAACTGGAATAGTGCTATTAATTTCTACTAAAGATTTACCATTTGCGTATGAAATAAAACGGTGATCTTCCATCTTTACCTCTATCCATGAATTCCAAGGGTCATCCGGGCCACTCTAGACGTCATACTTGGATTTCATTGCGGATACCAAACGAGTTTGATTTTGCACTCATCAACTTTATCGACACTTTTGGCAGCTTTAGTAATTTCGTGATCTAACCACTCACTTAAAGGGCATCCCATAATCGTTAAAGTCATCGTAATCTGACATTTTGTCTCGCTTACTTCAATACCATAAATTAATCCTAAATCAACGATGTTAACCTGAAGTTCTGGATCAATTACTTTTTTTAAGGCTTGGTAAACTTCCTTTTCGGTATTAGATAATTTCTCTATTTCTAGCACTATCCAATTGCTCCTTCCATTTGGAAGCTAATCAAGCGATTAAGTTCGACTGCATATTCCATTGGTAATTGCTTAGTAAAGGGTTCAACAAAGCCCATAATAATCATTTCAGTTGCTTTTCTTTCTGGGATGCCACGACTTTCTAAATAATACAGCTGGTCTTCAGAAATTTTAGAAACTGTAGCCTCATGTTCCATCGCTACATTAGAGTTTTCAATTGCATTAGTAGGAATTGTATCAGAAGAAGATTTGTCATCCATAATTATAGTGTCACATTCAACATGCGCTTTAGAGCCAGCTGATTTTTTAGAAAACTTCACACTTCCGCAATAGTCAGTAGAGTCCCACCCTTGGCAATTGACTTAGATACAATTGAACTAGACGTATTTGGTGCATTATGAAACATATCAGCACTGGAATCTTGATGAATTCCATGATGTGCAACAGCGATTGAAAGCATGGTCCCACGTGCTCCTTCGCCATTTAGATAGACATTCGGGTATTTCATGGTGACTTTAGCTCCTAAATTACTATCAACCCACTCCCAACATAGTCAAGGCGTGCTCCTTCATCAACAATGATCAAAGTTCGCTCAAATTGACCTGGATTTTCTGCGTTTAGTCTAAAGTAAGCCTGTACTAGAGTCGGAACTTGAACTCCTTTTGGCACATAAATAAAAGTGCCTCCTGACCAAACAGCACAATTTAAAGCTGAAAATTTATTTGAATCAATTGGAACCAACTTTCCAAAATATTTCTTAAATAAATCTGGCTATTCCTACAAAGCCTCAATATCAAGACCAGAATCAATTTCATCGAGTATACCAAAACTCGGTTTAATCATTAACATTTGTAAAATTTCATTTCGCTTCTTTTCCCTACCAGAAAAGCCTTCGTTTAAATAGCGTTCGGTCATTGTTTCATTCATGTCTAATAAATCAAGATTTTTATCTAGTTCCTTTAAAAGTCCATAATCAAAATTGGATTGTTCTTTGGTCGGCGTGCATTAATCGCAGCTCGTAAAAATTCCGCGTTAGTTACACCAGGAACTTCTGCTGGATACTGCATAGCTAAAAACAAGCCTTTTCTAGCGCGCTCATCAACTGACATCTCAATAATACTTTCTCCGTTTAATAAAATGTCGGCTTCAGTAATGTGATAACTCGGATTTCCCATAATTGTTTCTGATAAAGTAGACTTTCCCGTTCCATTTGGGCCCATAATTGCATGAATTTCACCAGTTTTAAGAGTAAGATTCACACCTTTTAAAATCTTTTATCTAGTCTCTTTATCTTCGACTTCAACATGCACATCTTTTATTTCGAAAGTAGCCATCTGAATCCTCACTTTTTATTCGTTGCTCTATATTTATTACTAATCATTTTTAAGTCCTGCTATAGAGGCACTAAATCGTTATTTATTTTTTGCAAAGAAAAAACTCTGCCAAAATTAATTTAGCAGAGTTTCCTTTAATCTTCCTCTAGTGTAGAAGTAACTTTCTTATTTTTAACAAAATGAACAACTAGTCCAATTGCTAAACCAACCAAAGCTGGTACAAGCCATGAAAGTCCCATATTAGCCAATGGTAAATGATTTCTTACAGAAGCCACTGCCAAACCAAATGAGCTTTGACTTACAACACTTGGAAATGCTACTACCATATCTCCTAATGCTGGAACAACTGTAAATACGATTACAAAGAAGTAAACAACGCCGTCCGTCTTAAACAATGGTGAGCAGACAGATAATAAAATTAATACCATTGATAAAGGATATAGGAACATTAGCATTGGGGCTGACCAAGCGATGATTGTATCTAAACCAAAGTTAGCAGCTGAAAATGATGCCAAGCAGCTAAGTGCTAACCAAGCGTGGTAGCTAACTTGTGGGAAATGCTTGTGGAAGTCTTGAGCAAAAGCAGCAACCAAACCAACGGCTGTAGTCAAACAAGTAATAGTCAATAAGAAAGCAAGTAATGCTTGACCAAAGACACCACCATAAACATTAACAATTTGGTTAAATGCAACACCACCGTTATCAGAAACTTTGAAACGACCTAAGGACATTGCACCCATTAAGATTAACAATAAGTAGATAAATCCGATAGCTAAAACAGCTAAGAAACCAGACTTAGCAACAACTTTTGAAACACTTCTCGCATTCTTTTGTCCCATGCCACGTACTGCTGTAACAACAGTCACACCAAAGGCTAATCCTGCTAAAGCATCCATTGTATTATATCCTTCTAAGAACCCGTTAACTAAAGCACCATGCTTGTAAGCAGCAGTAACAGCAGCGGTTTGAGGGTTTCCTAAAGGACGAGCAAAAGCTACAACAAATACCAAAAATAATAGAGATAAAAATAGTGGATTTAATACTTTACCAACATTAGATAAAATATTATTTTGATGGTAAGAAAAGCCAAAAGCCGCTAAAAAGAACAAAGCAGAAAAAATTAATAAAGCAGGTCCTTGCATACTCTTAGGAACAAATGGCGCAATTCCTACTGTGAACGAAACAGTTGCTGTTCTTGGTGTACCAAATAAAGGACCAATTGTAGCATGGATTAAAACCATAAATACTACTGCGAAAGCTGCACCTAATGGTTTTCCGATGTCATACACACCATCAGCATGTGTAATTGCAACAGCTAAAACTGATAATAAAGGCAGTAATACACCAGTGATTAAAAATCCAACAGCAGCTGTTCCCCAATTCGATCCAGCCAGTTGTCCCAAATGCAATGGGAAAATTAGGTTACCTGCCCCAAAGAATAAACCAAATAGCAAGGAAGCGACTACTAGATAATCTTTCCATGTTAATTTACGTGATGTATCTGTCATCATATTCTTTCCCTCCAAAAAATATCTCTGAATACAAAAAAATCCCTCAACTAAACTATTTAGTTGAGGGACGCTTCAGCGTGGTACCACCCTTTGTTTATATTGCTATCACTAGCAACACCTTTCACGTGCAGTCAATAACTTAACGATACGCAGGCACTATAATGGGTGCTCCCACTTCTTCTTACTTAAAATTAAGAATTAGAACTCGAAAGTGATTTTCATTTAATCTTAGAAATTATCTCCTCACACCTAACGAGACTCGCTGTAAACTAAAACTAAATTACTCTTCTTTCTCTTTGTTTTCAGATTAATTAAATTGTTATCAACTATTTTAATATAAACATCATAAATGTCAATATTTTTTTATAAATTTATTTCTTTTCTTGCTTGTTCGATATTATGTTCGTTTAATTCAAGTATTTTTATATGATTCTTTAACGCTTTTTTCGCATATTCTCCAATTAAATTTTCAAAAATTTCAGGGTCATTCTCTCTTCTACTCTTTGCTAAAACATCCATGTATTTATTTCTAGATTTTTCGTCTGGAAACACGTTCACTACTAGATACCCTGCTTCTGTTAATGCCAAATTCATCAATAATCTAGCTGTCCTACAATTACCATCTCTGAATGGATGAATTGACACAAATTTAAAATATAAATCCGTAGCATATTTTACTGGATAGATTTTGTCTTTATTATTTGCCCAGTCAACCAAATCTCTCATTGCTGGTTAAATTTAATATGGTTCAGTTTCTAATCCATTTGGCCAAACCTCTACCACACGATAAACATCAGCCCAATCTGGATGTGTCTTAGCAATTGACAATCTATTTAAATCAATTGCCCCTAATACGTCTTTTACCAATTCACCATGAACTGTCATTCCTTTGTTTAAGATAGATGCAGTTTCATATTTATTTAAAGTACTTCCTTCGATTGCATTTGACGACCAAACATGTTCAATGCGCGTATCTTTATCTAAAGGACGATACTGATTCATTTTATTAAGTAAGCTGGTTAAATTTTTGTATTCATAATTTTATTGCTAATATTTTACTTCATAATTTTTAAAAAACGCCATTTTTTAAATTATGGCGTTTTTTCATATTCTATTTTTATAATCAGCCTTGTTTCTTTTCAAATAAGTTACTTGACCGTATTATCTCCCGATAAGGTACTTAAAACAATAGTGCCTTCACTATTTGCACTATTTACTTTTTCAGTTGATCTATTTTTCCCAAAGAGTGAATTATCCCCACTTAAAGTACTCAGTCGATACTGAGCAGCTTTTACGTCTTTAACTAAATTATCTCCTGAAGTTGTTGAAACTTTAAGTTCATCAAAAACCGTACTATCTTCTATTTTAAAGTCACCGCTTGTTAGTTTCACTTTTCCTTGTCTTACTACTACTTTTTTTAGATCAATGTCTCCTGAAGTTGTAGTTAATTTTACTTCATCAGACTGAACTTTATTCAAATTTATATCGCCACTTACTGCAAAAATAGCTAAAGAATCAACAATCAAATTCTTAATATCTGTATCACCACTTACTGTAGTCGTTTTTATCTCACTTAAATGATGACCATCGGGAACTGTAACAACCAAGTTTCCGCTATCATTATGACTAACTACATTTACTTCAATAAAACCTTTTTTCCAAAATTTACCATGGTTACGATCTACATTTGGTTCTTTAACCTCAAGAACATCATTCTTAAATTCTACGCTTGGCTTTTCATCCAAGGGACCACGATAATGAATTTCAAAACTATTACCAAATTCAATCTTAAGATCAATATCAATCAATTCAATATTTAACTTATCAAAACTGTCTTTGCTTAAAACTTCATTAACTAACTTAGCTTTATCTTCTTCATTTTTACTGAAAAACATTTTATATACCTCTTTTATTATTCGTTCATTAATCTTATTTGAATTTAATTTTACTATCAGAGAGAGAATTTTCAACGAAATTTAACTAAGTGGTAAAAAATTATATCTAACATGCAAAAAAAGGCAGCTGAGCTACCTTTTTATTAATCCTATTTAAGAAAATTACTTATCATTAACAATAATCAATGACTTAATAGCTTCACGATTGCTCATAGCTTCGTAAGCTTCTTGGATATGATCTAAATCAAAACTCTTAGTAAAGACCTTACCTGGGTTAATCTTACCATCAAGAACTGCTTGCAATAATACTTCCTTATTAGGCTTAGTTACTGATGCAATAGCTCTGCGAAGACCCACGTTCTTCCAAAACAATTGGTTTGACTTAGGTTCTGCATGTGGTACACCTACTCTACCAATAACAGCACCTGGGCGAGCAATTTGACCAGCTTGTTCATCTCGACTAGATACAACATCGATTGCACTGAATTCTTTACTAATTGTGCACGATCATCATGGTGAGATAAAAGAATGATCTTTTCAGCACCTAATAGCTTAGCACCAATTACTCCAGCAAAACCAACTGCACCGTCCCCAATCACTGCTACAGTGTAGCTTGGTTTTACTTCAGCGTTTATAACCAGTTGCCATTACGTCAGACAAAGTTTGAAGGGATGCCAATTGATCATCAGTATAATCTTCTGGCTTACCATAAATCTTTACTAAACCAGAATTAGCTGGTTCATATTTCATGTGCTCAGCTTGATAGCCACCATTAGTTTCTGGCTTTTGATTTAAACAATTATCTTCAAAACCATTAATGCATGCGACACAGTGTCCACATCTATGAGTAAATGGAACAATGACAAAGTCATTTGACTTAATATTTTTTACATCATTGCTGACCTCCTCAACAACACCAATTGCTGCGTGAACAATTAATGAGCCACTTTCACGATCAGCAACCTCTCTAAACCACCATAAATCTGAACCACAAATTACAAGAATAATAGCTTGATTTCTCCATCAATCTGGGGCTTTCTTTTACTTTACCAGGTACTACAAAAACTGCTGCTTTCATATCTATATCCTTTCATTTCATCAACTCACATAATTAGGTTAAATGAAAAATCTTCTCAACAAAATTACTGAAAAAAGATGCTACTATTCAAAAAAATGTATAGTATCCACTATTTTATTACCTCATTAACATCACCTATTGGGCACTAATTCCGCCATCAATTAAAATATCTGATCCTGTAATAAAGGCTGCCTTATCACTAAGTAAAAATTCACCTAATTCACCAATTTGATCTGGTGTAGCTGGACGCTTGATTATCATTGAGTCAAACATCTTGCGATATCCTTCTCCACGAGGGCCATTAAGTTCATCTAAAGCTAAAGACGTCATCACAATACCTGAAGAAATAGCATTAATTCTTGCACCACGTTTTTGCCAATTAACTGATTCTGCAGCTACTCTTAGAACATTTTGTCTTTTTGTATATTGATAAGCATAAAATGAATCAGTAATAACATCTTCTTGTAAAATATCTAAATCTAATAAATCTTCAGCAGGTGTCATAGCTAACTTTTTATTAGCTTTTTCACCCAATTCTGGTAATCTCGACGAACTATTGCTTTCTCGATTGCTCCACTACCAAATAAAACTACAACTTGATTCTCCATATTTTTGTCCTCTACATTTCTTAATTTTCTGGCGTATTGATTCCAACACTATATCGTGAATCTAAATTAGGATCTTCAACTAGTTTTTTAACTAAATCGGCAATTGAAGCGACTGAAACGTCATATCCGCCAAATTCTTCGCCCTTATGCGTAATTCTATAATCAACTGGACCCAGCCAGAACGAATAATAGTGTAATTTAAGTCGGATGCTTCAATTACGTCAGCAGCTTCTCGATATGAACAAAGAACTGGACTTACCTTTTCAAGCGTTCCACCCATTGATAGTAGAACTTCTTCATAGATACCCATAGACGTAATAAAAATACGTCTTTGCACATCATTACGCTTCATTGCTACTACAATATCACGTGCAAATTCAGCCAAATTACCAGACAAGGCAGCAAATACTACTTCTTGTCCCTTCATTGCTTTATCTAAAGCTAAACTATTTGTTAGTGAACCAGAAATTATCCTCTCTCTATCTGGATTTATATTTAATCTCTCGGCATTTCTTGAAAAGAGAGTCAAAAAGTCATCAGTTTCACCCAATAATGTTTTTCTAACAGCTGCGCCCAACAGTACCAGGAGCTCCAATAATCAATACATTCTTTATTAACAAGTCACCTTTTTTTGATTTCATAGTTAATAATACAGACTAACGTTCTTTCAACCAATCGCAAATTGACTGTCCAATTAATAAGTTTTACTTATAGAAAAAGAGATCAGCTTTACCCACTAATCTCTTTTTCTACTGCTTATTTAATTGTCATCAGATTTTGAGTCATCTTGATCGTTAGTATCATTGCTTTCACTCTTTTTGTTCTTGTCATGATCACGATCTTTATTTTTTGACTCACTATGATCTTTAGCGTGCTTATCCTTGCTATCTTTTTTATCATCAGTTTCTACTTTTAGGATCTTTTGATCTTTAGCGTCGATTTTGACTTCAATTTCCTTATTGCCGTCTTTAAATTCAACTTTCCAAACTGACTTATTATTGTCCATTTCTAAAGACCACTCAACAGCCTGACCAGAAGCTTTTGTTTGGGCTAACTTTGTAGCCTCACCACGACTCATAAGATTGCTAAGATCTAATGCTTCTTGTTTCTTTTCATCATCATCAAGTTTCTCTGACTTAGCTTTTAAAATCTTACCAGTATTAGCATCGATTTTAACTTTATATTCTTTTTCTGAATCAAAGCCCTCTACTTCATAAATATATTTATCTTTTTTATTTTTTACTTCAATTTCTTTAATTGATTTAGAGCCAAACTTTTCATTGAATTTATTAATTGCATCACTTTGAGAAATATTGATAGTTGCATTTTTAGTTTGCTGAGTAGTTTGTGCTCCTGTTGAAGCATGAACTTGATTAATTAAGGTTAAACTTGTTCCACCCATTACCAAACCTAAAACTGCAGCTGCCAAAGATAATCTTTTAATATTTGTTTTCATAAATAATGTCCTCACTTTTTTCTTTTTAATTTTTCTTATTACTTAACTTTGTATATTTAGTTTACGAAAAAATGAGGTTCAAAAAACTAAGGATACATATAAATTAAATGAAGATTTTTTCATTTTTCACTTAAAGTGGCAATTCAACTTTAAAAATTATCCCCTTCGGAAGATTAGCAGTAACAATGATTTTTCCATGATATTTTTCAATAATTTCTTTTACAATTGCTAAACCAATACCGGTACCCTTGATTTTACTTGAGTGTGCTTGGTCTTCTCGGTAAAAACGATCAAAAATTTTATCATGATTTTCTTTCTTAATACCAATTCCTTGGTCTTTAACTATTAATACTAAATTTTTATCATCTTTTTCCAATTCTACAGTTACTTTTATGTTATCTTTGGAATATTTTGCAGCATTATCTAATAGATTATGAATAATTAATCGAAAATCTTTCAGCTCAATTGGATAAAAAAGTTTAACAGGACATAAAAGATCAATCGAACAATGATATTCCTGGTCAATTATTTGACTTTCTTTATAAATAACTGAAACAAGATCAATAGATTCAATGGTTTGATGTTGCTTTTTTGCTCTTCCTAGCTCTAACAGTTCATTTACTAATACTTCCATGCGACCAGATTCAGAATCAATATACTTTAATGACTTAGCAATAATCTCTGGATGATCTTTCCCTCGTCGTTTAATCAAATTAATGTGACCACGAATAGCTGCAATTGGCGTTTTCAATTCGTGAGATGCATCAGTAACAAATTGTTGCTCGCGTTTTATTGCTTGCTCTTGATATTCTAATAGATCATTAAAAGACTGTGCCAGATGCCGAATTTCAGCTGGTTCTTGAGGAACAAAAACTTCTTTTTTTGAAATTCTTTGGTTTTCAATTGCAGCAATATCTTGATCAATTTTTTCCAATGGCTGGCTCCATTTTTTTGAAAAACGCTTTATTAAAGGAATTGAAAATATAATTGCTAGTAAATTTAAAATAATAATTGCTAACAGTAAATGCGTAATTAGAGTAAATAAATCATTAACATTTAAAATTACAGAAATCTGATATTTATCTTCTTGTTCAGTTTGAAAATAGTACGCGCTATTGTTTAGAAAAACAACATGATTAAAATTTCCTCTACCTCGCGTTTTTTTAAATAATTCTTCACCATCTTCAGAATAAACTGTCTTTCCCTTAGGTGTCTTCACAGCGATAGCATCGTTACTTTGTCGAGCAAGATATGCATTAAGAAATAATTTCCACTCTTTTTTATTTTTATGATCATCGTGATCGCTAATATTGTCCCTAACTGTATCAATAACCTCTTCTGCTTGTTGGTGGGCATTATTATAAATAAATGTTATCGAAATCGCAGCAAAAGTTAAATTTACTAACAAAAGAAGAATAATAAATAGACTCAAAAAAAGGCGCGTTAATTGCTGCGAAGTAGTTTTTATTTTTTTACTCATTATCATCCGGCTTTCTCAGACAATAACCATAACCACGCACGGTTTTAATTAAATTACGATACGTTCCTAACTTAGTCCGCAAAGCTCTAACATAAACATCAACTGTATTAGTTTGACCTACAAAATCATAGCCCCAAACAATATCTAATAACTCATCCCTACTTTTAACTTTATCGGGATCATTCATTAACTCACACATTAATGCATATTCTTTTGGAGTGAGATAGATTTCTTTTCCATCACACCAAAATTTATGAGAAATTAAGTCAATTTTTAGAGCACTAAATTCTAAATTAGAACTAATAGTCTGCTTCTTTTCACGCTCTAGTCTTCTAAGTATCACTCTAATTCGAGCAAAAAGCTCTTCTATTTCGAAAGGTTTAGTCATGTAATCGTCTAACCCTTGATCTAAAGCATTACTAATATCGGAAGCTTGATTTCGAGCAGTCAGCATTATTATTGGAACATCGCTGACCTTTCTAATTCTTCTTAACACAGTAATTCCATCATAAATCGGTAACATCCAATCTAACAGAATTAAAGTCGGCTTTTCCTTTTTAAAAAGTTCTAGTCCATCTTTGCCATTTTGTGCCCAAAATACACTGTAGCCTTCTAATTCAAGTTCAGGTTGAATAAAGCTTGCTAGGCTTTCTTCATCTTCAACTAATAAAATTTTTATATCCTTCATTTTAACTCCTAAAACTACATAAATTGCTTCTTCAAAATATCTGCAAATTCTTCAGTGTAAAAGCCGGAATTATCTACTTTCCAAAAAGCATAATATTGTTAAATCATTTGTTGATTTCCATTTAATAAAAATATTTTCTTTATTTGGGCATTTCTGATGATTTTTCCAGTTCTTTCATTAGTCAAAAAATATCTGCTCCCGAAATCACCTGCATAAGCGCTTCATCGTAAGTTTCAACTAGTTTAAAGTTACTTTCGATTCCAAGAACTGTACGGCAATATTCAAGCTCACTATCTTTTTCACTATTTCCAACAATTAAAATGTATGGAAATTCAGCTAATTCATGACTAGTTATTTTCTTACTGCCACGAACCAAACGTTTATTTATTACTATTTCAAAACTAGAACTGGTTAAGTATTCATTAACATATTTATTGGATGGCGCACGTCGTAAATCACTGAAATTCAAATCAATCCGATCATCTCGAAGCAATCTGAATAATTCTTCACGATTTCCAGAATGAATACGTACCTTTACTTCAGGATACTTTTTAGAAAACTCGGTTACTGCTTGTAAAAACTCGCTAGTATCAAAATCTCGTAAATATCCTAGTTTCAAAGTATAATTGTCTTTCTCTCGTTCACCAATTTGCTTAGTCTGGTCAATTAAAAGATTATAATTAGCCAATAAATCCTGGCCATGTTGATAAAAATATTGACCTACTGGTGTCACAATAAAACTTCTACCCTTTCTTTATAGAAATTTTACTCCGAGATTACTTTCTAACTCTTTAATCTGCTGTGAAATTGCCGACTGCGAGATATGATATTCTTCAGCTGCTTTAGTAAAATTTTCATTTTTAACGACAGAGATAAAATAAATAATTTGATTCAAATTTGTCTCCCCTAATTATTCGAATTTAGGTTGCCATTCTGGATCATTATTTGCATCAAAGCACATTGTAATTTGTTCTTTAGTATTTCTACCAAGCAAAAGATGTGGCAAGTTATTTAAAGAAAAATAATTACAAGCATCTGTTTCATCATTTGGCATAAAATTACCTTCAATTTCCTTACACAAGCAGAATATCTTAGTTATATTGACTTTTCTAATCGGTTGATTATGATGATCTCGATCCTGTACAGCAATAATTTTAATTGGCTTAACTAGTCGCCCCGCTTCTTCTTTTGCTTCTTTAATACAATTTTCGCCAGCAGTTTGATCATAATCATTCCAGTCGCCTAGAAAAGACCATTCTTGTGTCATTTTTTCTCGAACAAGTAAGATTTTATTATTTTAAAAAATAGCTGCTCTAGTATCAAGTTTAGGCGTTTGATAATCTTCATTACCCAAAAATATATTCTTTAATTGCTCCTTTGGCGTCTTTTTGTCAAAAGACAGTATTTCTTTAGCAATTCTAGATACTTTTTCATAGCGCTCTATATCAAAGATATCCTAACTCTCTTTTAAGCCAGTTTGAGCAAATTTCTGTAACTTAAGTGCCCGATCTTTAATCTGAGTAATTGGCTTCATTATTTTTCTCTTTGATGAATCCTTACAATCTTAAAAAAGCAAAAATTTCCTCACAGAAATATTGCTCCTCCAATCATTATTCAAATCTAGTATCCCAGTTAGGATCATTATTTGCATCAAAACACATTGCAATTTATTCTTTAGTATTTCGTCCAAGTGAAAGTTTAGGTAAATTATCTAAATTAAAATAATCACATGCATCCGTTTCATCATTTGGCGTAAACTTTCCACTAATTTCCTTACATAAATAAAATATTTTCGTAATATTAGTCGCAATAACAGGCTTATTATGATTATTTCGATCTTGCACTGCAATAATCTTAATCGGTTCTACTATTCTTCCCGCTTCTTCACGAGCTTCTTTAACACAATTCTGGGCAGTCGTTTGATCATAATCATTCCAGCCACCAGGCAATGACCACTCCTGTGTCTTTTTTTCACGAACAAGCAATATTCTATTATCTTTAAAAATTGCAGCTCGCGTATCAATTTTTGGAGTTTGATAACCCTCATCTCCTAAGAAAAGTGTCTTAAGTTTTTCTTTCGGAATTCCAGTTCTAGCCGACATCATTTCACCAGCGATTCGCCGAATCTCTTCATAACGTTCACGATCAAACACATCGTGACCATAGTGTAAACCTGCTTCAGCTAAACTTTGTAAATTCATCGCCCAATTTGCAATTTGATCATTTGTCTTCATTCTTTAATCACCTAAAATTTTATAGTTAAACTAATGACTAGCAATATAGTCTTGTAATTCGCCTAGCTTATCGATTTTAAAAGTAAAAACTTGCATGCCTAATTTCTTTGCTGCATTAGTGTTTGCCTTTAAATCATCAATATATAAACTTTCTTCTGGCTTTAACATATAACGAGCAAGCAATTTTTCATAGATTCTTCTATCTGGCTTCATTAACTTTTCTTGCGCTGAAAAAACATAACCGTCAAAATAATTACCCATTTCAGAATCTTTGACAAAATTGGCAAACTTCATCCCTGTATTAGACAAACCATAAATCTTGTAGCCATCTTTACGCAATTGCTCAATATAATTAAAAACTGATTCATAAAAATCTATATTTTCTGGCCAAGTTTCCATAATTTGATTAACTTTTTTCTTTAAATTATCCGGAACCCGATTAATAAAAATATTTGTAGCTTGTTTTTCATCGATCTTACCAGCGTCAATCTCTGACCATTCTTTTGATTCAAAAATAGTTTTTCTTAATAAGTCATGCTCCTGGCGATTTAATTCATAATGATTCAAAATCTCATCAGGATTATAATTCATAATTACGTTGCCAAAATCAAAAACAATATTTTTTAGCATTCGATTACCCTCTATCATTCATAATCTATAACTAAAATATGCGCCTTTAATAAAAATCTTGCAAGAAAATGCCTAACTTGTATATAATATTTCAGCACTTTACTTTTACTATAATTATTATCCCATTAATGATGATTGGCTATTAATAAATTGATGCAGATAAAGTTTTGTTATAATTATTAAAGCTAGCTTATTTATTAGAGGAGTAACTCATGCTAAGAAATCCCAGAAAACACAATTTCGATCAATTTTCAGATCAAGAAAAAGAAAAATTAAACAACGTTAAAAAAGAATTAATTGAAGCTCAAAAAAATGAGCCTGAAAGTCTACGGGAACACTTGCAAGCTTTTAATGATGGTGTAATGGCAATCATCATTACAATTATTGTTTTAGAAATTCAGCCTGCACTGCATGAAGTTCATTATCAACAGTTCATCAATAATATTATCGTCTTTCTAATCACTTTTTTTATTGTGGCAGACTTTTGGTATGATCTGCACTTAGCATTTTCTTACTACATTTTTAAGCCATCAAAAACAATTGCTATTTTAGACTTCTTTTTCTTAGCTGACCTGTCGCTTTTACCAGTCATGACAAAATGGATTATGGCAGAAACTTCTACTTTTGCTGTAGCAAATTTTGGAATTGTATTTTTAATTGCTAAGATTTTAGAATATTTAATTCAATATTTTGGAGCTAGAAAAACAGCTAAATATTCGCAAATAATGAACATTATTATAAGTCGATCCTTAATTAGAAAAATGTTCATAACTTTATTCTTGAATATTATACTAATTGTCTTATCATTGTTTAATGCTAAATTAGCAATGATATTATATCTAGTTATTCCAGTTATTTCATTCCTATTTCCAGTCAAACGCACTAAAATAATGTAATCAAAAAGGCACTAGTAGACTCATCTCTGTAAAAAATCTACTAGTGCTTTTTCTATCTATTCTTATCTTGTTCCTTGCAGTGGCTCTTGCATACGCATTCCTTGTCATTCACCATTTTGCAATGACAAATACCATCTTTTCCAGCGCAAGGACAACCTTTCTGACATTTCATTCCTTTGTGACAATATTCATTTTTCATTTTCATCGCCTCTATAGTATATTATGTTCGCAATATTCCACTTTAGCAAATTTTCTATACTAAGAACAACTAATCATATTGCTTCACTATCTCTTTTAATTGTTTAAGATAGTTTTCTTTTAATTCACCAGGATAAATAATTTTTACATTACTACCCATGCTTCATATTGCTTAAAACTAGCTACTAACTCTTTTCTATTAATTAAACTATCTTGATTAATAGCTATTTCAACTTTTTGAAATTTATCTAGTCTTAAAATCTTCCAAGTTGCTGATTTTTCATTATAAGCATGACAGAACCAATTTCCTGCTTGAAAAAATAGATCCAATAATTGGAAATTTTGCTCTTTATTTGAATTTTGCGCACTTTGCACATTAATTCGCCTAATATTAATACAAGCATCAATTAAAGTTTCAAAGTACTTTACCTTATTCAAACTAGGTTGACTATTAAAATGAACTACTTTATCTTGAAGTTTAATCTGTTCTTGTAGCCTATACGATAAACTTTTAAGTAATTTCTGCTTAATTTGATCATATTCATTACTGTAAGGCGTAGTAGAAATCTTTTTAATTGCTTCTAAGGCAAAGAAAATTGCATTTATTTCTTGCGTATTAAATCTAATTGGCGTTAGAAGTTTATTATTAGTTAAGTGATAACCGCCTTGACGACCTGCTTGCGTATAAAATGACAACCCCAATTGCTCTAAATCTGTAATATCACGCAATGCTGTTCTTTCTGAAATTGAAAAGTGATCTTCTAACTCCTTTAAATGAAATATTTTCTTGTCACTTAAATAAATTAATTCTTGATTTAGTCTTTCTGATTTTTTCATAATTTCAATTTATTCCGTCAAAAATGTCAGTATTTTCTTATATAAAAATTCTACTGGATAAAAACGACAAGAAAAGATTTAATTATGGTAGACATTTTAAATAATCATACAAGTAATCAGGAGTTTTTAGATTTTGCAGTAAATCCAATCCATAATGTTGATATAGTAACAACTCATCAGGGCGAACCAAGTGCACAAGTATGTGATTTATTGCTTAATAAAAACAGTAAATTATATATTGCTACTTCTAGCCAAAATCCATTCTTTCAAGATTTAATTAATCAGCCAAAAATCATCATCAACGGTTATAAGAGAAACGGCACGATGGATTCTTGTGGCTTTTCAATTAGAGGAACAATTAAAAATATTAATCACCAATACATAGACGAAATTTTCGAAAAGAATACCTATCTTAACGAAATTTATGCAGATGATATTGAAGCTGCTAAAGAAGATTTAAGAGTTTTAGAAATCACACCACAAAGCGCAGATTATATTGATCACCGCACTACTCCTATTTTTATGAGGAAATTTGAATTCTAAAAATATCAAAAAATGTCGATAGACCACTATATGAATCTACCGACATTTTTTAATTATTTTTGGCACTTAAAAAACCAACGAGTTGCATTTTTATCTTTCATTTCTAAGCTAAAATCAGAACCTACTTCAATAGAAGTAAAACCTGCTTGCGTTAGCATCGATTTAATAACTGGCAATTCATAAGATCTTTCATAATGAGTTTCAGACAAACGATTGTACTTCCCATCTTCCATTCTATTAAAGAAAGTCAGATCGTGAATTACACCATGCTCAACATCATCATCCGCATAACTTTGCCACATAAAGGCTCTTGAATAATCATCATCTTGATAGTTATACATAAAGCCCGGATACACATCATCAGTCTGATGTGGCGTAATTACATCAAAAAGAAAGACACCGTCCTTCTCTAAATGATTAGCAACTTCTGAAAATACCTGAAGCAAATCATTTTCATCATCCAAATAACACAGTGAATCTGCATAACACGTAATTACATCATACTTTTCAAGGCCACTCAAATCTCGCATATCAGTTTCAATTAACTGCATAGAAACATTGTTTTCAATGCTATGTTGACTAGCTAAACTGAGCATTTCATCGGAAAAGTCTGCCACGGTGACATTTAAACCATCATTTGCTAATAAAATAGCTAATCGTCCAATACCACCAGCCAAATCAAGCAAATTACAATCTACCTTTTTAATATTAGCCAAAGTGAATTTTTCCCAATTTTTATACATATCTGAATCAAATAACTGATCATATAATTGAGCGAAAGTTTGATATATCATTTTCTAAATCCAATCTTTACAGAACTTATCTATAATTCTCTCATTAATTTGAAACAATGGCGATAAAATTTGGACTTTATTATCTAATTTTATATTCTTGCTCATTTTAAAATCAAAAATTCTAGTATAAAAATTAAATTTTCTTCACACCATAAATAAAGGATTGAAAATCTCCTGACACTTGTGCCATCTTCTGGTTTCAGCCATTTAATTAATATGGTAAACGTAAATCTAACTCTGTTAACACTTGTCCTTGAAGTCTTATTTCTGCGTTGACTGACTATTCAACTTTGTTAGATAAACCTGGCAACTTTAAATAATGATCTAAGGTTTCATTTGGCCGTGCTAATTTTCTATAAAAGCCTACCACTTGTTCAGGAACTTTTCTCATACTCCATGCGTAGATGTTCTGATCATCTCCGATTGGTAATAACTGACTAAATTTACCATTTACTAAAAGATCTCTTCTTTGCTTGTAGCAACTAATATGTTGATTAATTGCATCTTTTTCTTCATCATCTAGCTGAGTTAGACCTAATTCATATCCTAATGGGCCAAAAAAATTAACGTCTTGTCTGAATTTCAAACCAGTTACTCGTTTTATCTAATCATTTGAAACTGATTGCTAAACGTCGACAAAGGGCTTTGAAACGATCTTTTCTGCCACCGCAGAAGAGAAAAACTTTACCACTAAGGGGTCAAGCTCAAACTGTTCTTTGATTAAGATTGCTAGGTCATCAATGCCTTTACGCAAGTCAGTCTTACCACAAATGATATAGACTTGGCCCAAGTCACTAAGCTTAATCATGACAAAATCTTTTCTAAAAGCTTATTCATAATTTCAGGATCTAAACTACTATAGAAGCTTAGTTCTAAGTCATTTTTCTTCAAGCTAAGCAACAGATTATTACGTGGTGGACGAGTCTTTTTCGGTCTCACTGGATGGTTTAATGCCACAATTGGCTGTTGTTTTTCAATCATATTCTTAACCTCCATTAATTTGATGAGATTAGAATACCTGAAAAATAAGGACTAAAAAAGATACTCGGTTATATGACGCTTACTATTCTACTTAATAAATATATAGAAAAAGGCGATATTCCTTCCCAGAAATATCGCTCTTTTCGTATCAACTATTTATGATTAGTTATTCTTTTTTCTCTTGTCTCCTAATCCAAACAATGAGAATACACCTGCTAAACCAAGAAGTGCTGCGCCTGCTAACGTTAAGTTAGAGTTATTCTTCTTACCAGTTTGTGGTAAAGTAGCCTTCTTGTTTACTGGAGTGCCATTCTTATGACGAACAGCATTTCTCTTAGGTTGAACTGAATTTGTAATTACAGTTTGTTCCTTACTTTCACTCTCAGTATTAGTGCTTACTTGGTTAGTATTCTGAGCAGTATTGTTTTCTTCATTATTGTGATCTGGAGTTACATTAGTTGAAGAATCATGACTTTCAGTATTGCTGTTGTCAGCAGTACGAGCTGGAATCTTCACAGCTTCGATGGCTTTAATACCAGCTTCGGCTTCAGCATCAACTTCTGCATTAGTTGTAGCATTGAATACCTTTGTCTTAGTCTCAGTAGCAATATCAGTAATTTGACTGATTAATTCGTCTTTTTGCTTTTGATCAAGATCAGCTGCATTGATTTCATCAGTCTTCTTCTCCAAAGCATCATCGATTTCCTTAATAGCATCATCCTTGCTTTCAACTAAGCTTGGAACTTGAATGCTATTAATGTCTTCTAAGCCCTCAGTCTCTGCTTCTTTAACATCATCATTTGTTTGAGCATTATTAATGGCCTTAGTAGCATTATCAGCAACTTGATCTACTTGGTCAATTAAGTTTTGCTTCATTTGATCAGTTAAATTATCGGCCTTATTGATTTCGTCAATCTTAGCTTCCTTAGCAGAGTTAATTGCTTCCTGAGCATCTTTTTGGACACTATCTAAGGTTGGGATGAACAAGTTAGTAATTTGATCAATTGCTTTATCACGAGTGTCAGTAATAACTTCATTTGTAGTTGTTGCTGAATCGTTAAGCTTATTAATTGCGTCTTGAGCAATCTTATTCACTTGATCAATTAAGTTCTTTTGTTCATCTGTACTTAGATTCTTAGCTTCTTCAATTTGACTGTTCTTAGCTTTTTGAACTTGCTTAATTGCGTCAATTGCTGCCTGTTTAGTTTCAGTTAAACTTGGAACGTTAACATTTGCAATATTTTCAATTCCCTTGTTTTCTGCCGCAGTAACAGCCGCATTAGTAGTTGCATTGTTAATAGCAGCCTTAGCAACATTGGCAATTTCAGTTGCTTGATTGATTAAATTAGCTTTTTCTAAATTGCTTAAGTTAGATGCATGATTAATTTCATCCTTCTTAGTGTTCAAAGCATCTTCAATCGCATTATTTGCTGCCTTCTTAGAATCTTCTAAGTTAGTGAAGTGAATATTGTTAATATCAGCAACACCCTTATCTTCGGCAGCTTCAACTGCAGTATTAGTAGTTGCACTGTTGATAGCAGCCTTAGCAGCATTGGCAATCTCAGCTGCTTGATTGATTAAAGCAGTCTTTTCTGAATCAGTTAAGTTAGATGCGTTGTTAATTTCATTCTTCTTAGAATTCAAAGCATCATCAATTGCTTGAGTTGCATTCTTCTTAGCATCTTCAATACTTGGAATTGAAACATTTTCAATGTTCTTAACTCCAGTATCTGCAGCTTCCTTAGCTTCATCATTAGTTTGAGCATTATTGATTTCATTAATTGCTTCAGTAGCAATCTTCTTTGCTTGATCAATAAGCTCTTGCTTTTCATCTTGACTCAAGTTAGAAGCGTTATTGATTTCATCTTGCTTTTCATTTAAGGCTTTGTTGATAAGATCAATACTTTCCTTCTTGATGTCAGATAAACCTGGAACAGTAACGTCTGCAATAGCTTTTTCACCATCAACTTGAGCAGTTTCAACTTCTGAATTAGTAGTTGCATTGTTGATATTATCTTTAGCAGTAGTTGCAGCTTCAGTTGCTTGATTGATTAAAGCAGTCTTTTCTTCAGAAGAAATGTTAGTTGCATTATTGATTTCATCCTTCTTGTTCTTCAAAGCCTGATCAATTGCAGCATTCGCTGCGTCCTTAGCTGGAGAAGTAGTTGGAACGTTAATATTATTAATGTTCTTAACTCCTTCTTCTTGAGCACGAGTTACTTCTTCAGGAGTAGTTGCTTCTGCAATCTTTTGTTTTGCATTATCTGCTTCATTATTGATTAGATCAGTGTAAGCTTGTTTTTCTTCATCAGTTAATGAATCGCTGATTTCCTTAAGCTTACCAGCAGCTGCATCGTCGATAGCTGCATTAGCAACATCTTGATCAATTGCTAATTTTCCATCATCGACTGCCTTCTTAACGTCGTCGTTACTCTTAGCATTATCAATTGCTTCTTGTGCTTTCTTAGCAGCAGAGTCAATTTGATCTTTAGCTGCTTGTTTTTGCTCATCAGTCAAGTTGTTATCTTGATCAATTGCCTTCTTAGCTTCATCAACTTCGTTGTTAAGATCAGTAGTTGCTTGTTCCTTAGCTGCTGATTTAGCTGAGATTTCAATACTATTGATCTTGTCAATGCCGTTGTTTTGAGCTTCAGTTACTGCAGCGTTGGCAGTTGCATTATCAATGGCAGTATTAGCAGCATTTTGTGCATCAGCAACTTCTTGCTTCAATGCAGCCTTTTCTTCGTCTGTTAAGTTTGAAGAATCAATTGCATTGTTTTTGGCTTCTGCAGCTTCTGCTACTACCTTCTTAGCAGCTTCTTTAGCTGCCGATTCAGTTGGCACTTCAGTATTATTAATATTCTTAATGCCACTTTCTTGTGCAGTACTTACAGCTTCTGGAGTAGTTGCATTATTAACTGCTTCTTTAGCATCTTGAGCCTTTTGATCAACTTCATTATTTAAAGCAGCCTTTTCTTCATCAGTTAATGGTGATTTAGAAATTTCGGCCTTCTTGCCAGCAACTGCGTTATCGATTGCTGCATTAGCAACATCTTTATCAATTGCTAATGTACCGTCATCGGTTGCTTTCTTAACATCGTCGTTAGTCTTAGCATTATCGATTGCTTCTTGTGCTTTCTTAGCGTCAGAGTCAATTTGATCCTTAGCTGCTTGCTTCTCTTCGTCAGTTAAGTTGTTATCTTGGTCAATTGCCTTCTTAGCTTCATCAACTTCGTTGTTAAGATCAGTTATTGCTTGATCTTTAGTAGCTGATTTAGTTGGTACTTCAATACCATTAATTGCTTTAACACCATTTTCTTGCGCTTCAGTTACCGCAGTGTTGGTAGTTGCGGTATCGATTGTAGTATTGGCAGCACTTTGAGCATCACTAACTTCTTGCTTCAATGCAGCCTTTTCTTCGTCTGTTAAGTTTGAAGAATCAATTGCATTGTTCTTTGCTGTTGCTGCGTCGGCGACTGCCTTCTTAGCTGCTTCTTTGGCTGCTGATTCGGTTGGTACTTCAGTATCATTGATATTCTTAATACCATTTTCTTGTGCAGTAGTTATAGCTTCTGGAGTAGTTGCAGCCTTAATTGCTTCTTTAGCAGCTTGAGCCTTTTGATCAACTTGGTTGTTTAAAGCATCTTTTTCTTCATCAGTTAATGATGATTTAGAAATTTCAGCCTTCTTGCCAGCAACTGCGTTATCGATTGCTGCATTAGAAACATCTTTATCAATTGCTAATGTACCGTCATCGGTTGCTTTCTTAACATCGTCGTTAGTCTTAGCATTATCGATTGCTTCTTGTGCCTTCTTAGCATCAGAGTCAATTTGATCCTTAGCTGCTTGCTTCTCTTCATCAGTCAAGTTGTTGTCTTGATCGATTGCGTTCTTAGCTTCATTAACTGCAGTATTAAGGTCACTTGTTGCTTGTTCTTTAGCAGCTGACTTAGTTGGTACTTCAATAGAATTAATTTCTTTAATGCCATTGTCTTCTGCTTCAGTAACTCCAGCGTTGGTAGTTGCATTATCAATGGCAGTATTAGCAGCATTTTGTACTTCAGCTACTTCTTGCTTCAATGTAGCTTTTTCTTCAACTGTTAAGTTTGAAGAATCAATTGCATTGTTTTTAGCTTCAGCAGCTTCTGTCACTGCCTTCTTAGCAGCTTCTTTGGCTGCTGATTCAGTTGGTACAGTAACATTATCAATTGCCTTAACACCCTTGTCCTGAGCTTCAGTTACTGCCGTGTTTGTAGTTGCAGCATCTATTGCTCTATCTGCTGCGTTTTGTGCTTCAGTAACTTCTTGCTTCAATGCAGCTTTTTCTTCAGCTGTTAAGTTTGAAGAATCGATTGCGTTGTTCTTTGCGTCTGCAGCTTCGGCTACTGCCTTCTTAGCAGCTTCTTTGGCTGCTGATTCGGTTGGTACTTCAGTATCATTGATATTCTTAATACCATTTTCTTGTGCAGTAGTTACAGCTTCTGGAGTAGTGGCATTATTGATTGCGTCTTTAGCAGCTTGTGCCTTTTCATCTACTTCATCGTTTAAAGCCGCCTTTTCTTCATCAGTTAATAGTGATTTAGAAATTTCGTTCTTCTTACCAGCAACTGCGTTATCGATGGCCGCATTAGCAACATCTTTATCAATGGCAAGCTTACCATTATCAACAGCCGTATTAACCTCATCATCAGTAATAGCATTATCAATTGCTTCTTGCGCTTTCTTAGCATCAGAATCAATTTGATCTTTAGCTGCTTGCTTCTCTTCATCAGTCAAGTTGTTGTCTTGATCGATTGCGTTCTTAGCTTCATCAACTGCAGTATTAAGGTCACTTGTTGCTTGTTCCTTAGCAGGTGACTTAGTTGGAATTTGAATATCTTTAATTGCTGCGATGCCGTCTTCTTTAGCAGTTGTTACTGCTTCATCAGTTGTTGCACTGGTAATATTTGATACTGCGTTACTGTATTCTGCTTGAACTTCATCTTTCAAAGTGTTCTTTTCATCAGTAGTTAGATCACTAGCATCATCAATTGCCCTATTCTTAGCATCACGTGCTACATTCAATTCTCCAATAGCTTCTTGTTGCTTCTGAACTAAGGTTGGAATAGTAATGTTATTAATATTATCTAAACCGGTTGTTTCTGCACTCTTGACTGCATCATTAGTTTGAGCGCCCTTAATTTCCTTAGTTGCATCATCGGCAGCTTTATTTGTTTGATCAACCAAAGCCTGCTTTTCTTGATCAGTTAAGTGAGTAGCGTTGTTAATGTCAGTAAGCTTAGCATTCTTAGCACTTTCAATTGCATTGAGAGCATCTGTTTGTGCTCCCTCTAGAGTTGGAATAAATAGATCAGTAATTTGCTTAATTGCGTCATCACGTGTTGCAGTAACTGCATCATTAGTAGTAGTGGATGACTCCTTAATCTTATCAATTGCATCGTTAGCAATTTTATCTACTTGATCACTTAATTCTTTTTGTTCTTCAGCACTTAAGTTAGATGCAGCAGAGATTTGCTTATTCTTAGCATCTTGAACTTGTTTAATTGCATTAATTGCATCTTGTTTAGCTTGAGCTAAGCTTGGAACAGTCACATTAGCAATATCTGCAATACCCTTATTCTGTGCGTCAGTCACAGCATCATTGGTAGTGGCATTGTTGATATTGTCTTTTGCATTTTTAGCTGCTTCACTTGCTTGATTGATTAAGTCTTGCTTTTCTTCAGTACTTAAGTTAGATGCATTATTAATTTCATCTGTCTTAACTTGCAAAGCATTGTCAATTGCAGTGTTTGCTGCATTTTTAGCATCTTCTAGTGAAGTAAAGGTAATACCTTTAATGTTATCAATTCCAGCATTAGCTGCATCGCGAGCATCATCGTTGGTAGTGGCCTTTTCAACATTATTCTTAGCAGTAGTTGCTGCTTCAGTTGCCTGATCAACTAATTTTTGCTTTTCAGTATCATTCAAGTTAGAAGCATTGTTAATCTCATTTACTTTAGAGTTTAATGCATCATCAATAGCTTGGTTAGCGTTCTTCTTAGCATCATCAAGAGTTGGAATAGTGACATTTTCGATGTTTTGAACACCAGTAGTGGCAGCAGCTTTAGCATCATCATTTGTTTGAGATTCGTTGATGTTGTTAATTGCTTCAGTTGCGGCATTAGTTGCATCATTGATCAAACTTTGCTTTTCATCTTGAGAAAGGTTAGAAGCATTATTGATTTCAGCAGTCTTAGCATCTAAAGCCTTGTTAACGAGATCAATGCTTTCCTTCTTAACATCAGACAAGTTTGGAACTGTTACATCAGCAATTGCTTTTTCACCATTTGTTTGGGCAGTATCAACATCGGCATTAGTAGTGGCGTTGTTGATATTGTTCTTAGCAACATTTGCTGCTTCAGTTGCCTGATTAATTAAATCAGTCTTTTCTTGAGGATTGATGTTAGAGGCATTGTTGATTTCATCAGTCTTATTTTGTAATGCTTTATCAATTGCCTTAATAGCATCGTCCTTAACTGTAGAAGTAATTGGCACTTCAATCTTGTTAATTGCATCTACGCCACTGTTTTGTGCAGTAGTTACTTCTTCAACAGTAGTTGCATTAGCAATATTTTGTTTTGCATTATTTGCTTCAGAATTAATTAAATCAGTGTAAGCTTGTTTTTCGTCAGTAGTTAGTGGATCTTGAATTTCCTTAAGCTTACCAGCAACTGCATTATCGATTGCTGCGTTAGCAACTTCTTTATCAATTGCAACCTTACTACTGTTAACTGCATTGTTTACCTCAGTATCAGTCTTGGCATTGTTGATGGCATCTTGAGCAGTCTTAGCATCGGAGTCAATTTGATCTTTAACTGCATGCTTCTCTTCATCAGTCAAATTGCTATCTTGATCAATTGCTTTCTTAGCATTTTCAACTTCGTTGTTAAGATCAGTAATTGCCTTTTCCTTATTTGCTGATGTTGTTGGAACTTTAATGCCGTCAATTGCACTAATACCATTGTCTTTAGCTTCAGTTACGTCTGCGTTTGTAGTTGCATTGTCAATTGCAGTATTTGCAGCGTTTTGAGCTTCAGTTACTTCTTGCTTCAATGCAGCTTTTTCTTCAGCTGTTAAGTTTGAAGAATCAATTGCAGCATTCTTTTCATTAGCTGCATTAGCTACGGCTTCCTTGGCTGCTTGTTTTGCTGCTGATTCAGTTGGTACGTCAATATCATTGATATTCTTAATACCATTTTCTTGCGCAGTAGCTACAGCTTCTGGAGTAGTTGAAGTGTTAATTGCTTCTTTAGCAGTATTTGCCTTTTGATCTACTTCATTATTCAAAGCAGTCTTTTCTTCGTCTGTTAATGGTAAGTTAGAAATTTCTGATTTCTTACCAGCGACTGCATTATCAATGGCTGCATTAGCAACATCCTTATCAATTGCTAATGTACCAGCAGCAGCTGCATTCTTAACATCATCATTAGTCTTTGCATTGTTAATAGCATCTTGAGCAGTCTTAGCATCAGAATTAATTTGATCTTTAGCTGCTTGTTTTTGTTTATCAGTCAAGTTACTGTCTTGATCAATTGCTTTCTTAGCTTCATCAACTGCAGTATTAAGATCAGTTATGGCTTGTTCCTTAGTAGCTGATTTAGCTGGTACATTAATACCATTAATTGCCTTAATACCTTTGTCTTCTGCTTCAGTCACTGCTGCATTTGTCGTTGCATTGTCAATTACAGTATTTGCAGCGTTTTGAGCTTCAGCTACTTCTTGCTTCAATGCAGCTTTTTCTTCAGCTGTTAAGTTTGAAGAATCAATTGCAGCATTCTTTTCATTAGCTGCATTAGCTACGGCTTCCTTGGCTGCTTGTTTTGCTGCTGATTCAGTTGGTACGTCAATATCATTGATATTCTTAATACCATTTTCTTGTGCAGTAGTTACAGCTTCTGGAGTAGTTGCATTATTAATTATATCTTTAGCATCTTGAGCTTTTTGATCTACTTTATTATTCAAAGCAGTCTTTTCTTCGTCTGTTAATGGTAAGTTAGAAATTTCTGATTTCTTACCAGCGACTGCATTATCAATGGCTGCATTAGCAACATCCTTATCAATTGCTAATGTACCAGCAGCAGCTGCATTCTTAACATCATCATTAGTCTTTGCATTGTTAATAGCATCTTGAGCAGTCTTAGCATCAGAATTAATTTGATCTTTAGCTGCTTGTTTTTGTTCATCAGTCAAGTTGTTATCTTGATCAATTGCCTTCTTAGCGTCATCAACAGCCGTATTAAGATCAGTTATGGCTTGTTCCTTAGTAGCTGATGTAGTTGGAACTTTAATGCCATTAATTGCATTCACGCCATTAGTTTGAGCTTCAGTTACTGCAGCATTGGTAGTTGCTTTATCAATGGCTTGATCTGCAGCTGTTTGTGCTTCAGTAACTTTTTGTTTCAAGGCTGCTTTTTCTTCATCTGTTAAGTTTGAAGAATCAATTGCATTGTTCTTTGCAGTTGCTGCGTCAGCTACTGCTTTCTTAGCTGCTTCTTTGACTGCTGATTCAGTTGGAACTTTAATGCCATTAATTGCATTCACGCCATTGGTCTGAGCTTCGGTCACTGCTGCATTTGTTGTTGCATTGTCAATTGCTTGATCTGCAGCTGTTTGTTCTTCAGTAACTTTTTGTTTCAAGGCTGCTTTTTCTTCATCTGTTAAGTTTGAAGAATCAATTGCATTGTTCTTTGCAGTTGCTGCGTCAGCTACTGCTTTCTTAGCTGCTTCTTTGACTGCTGATTCAGTTGGAACTTTAATGCCATTAATTGCATTCACGCCATTGGTCTGAGCTTCGGTCACTGCTGCATTTGTTGTTGCATTGTCAATTGCTTGATCTGCAGCTGTTTGTTCTTCAGTAACTTTTTGTTTCAAGGCTGCTTTTTCTTCATCTGTTAAGTTTGAAGAATCAATTGCATTGTTCTTTGCAGTTGCTGCGTCAGCTACTGCTTTCTTAGCTGCTTCTTTGACTGCTGATTCAGTTGGAACTTTAATGCCATTAATTGCATTCACGCCATTAGTTTGAGCTTCAGTTACTGCTGCGTTTGTTGTTGCATTGTCAATTGCTTGATCTGCAGCTGTTTGTGCTTCAGTAACTTTTTGTTTCAAAGCAGCTTTTTCTTCATCTGTTAAGTTTGAAGAATCAATTGCATTGTTCTTTGCTTCTGCAGCTTCTGCTACTGCCTTCTTAGCTACTTCTTTAGCTGTTGATTCAGTTGGTACTTTAATGCCATTAATTGCATTCATGCCATTGGTTTGAGCTTCAGTTACTGCTGCGTTTGTTGTTGCATTATCAATGGCTTGATCTGCAACATTTTGAGCATCAGTTACTGCTTTCTTCAACGCAACTTTTTCTTCATCTGTTAAGTTTGAAGAATCAATTGCATTGTTCTTTGCAGTTGCTGCGTCAGCTACTGCTTTCTTAGCTGCTTCTTTGACTGCTGATTCAGTTGGAACTTTAATGCCATTAATTGCATTCACGCCATTGGTCTGAGCTTCGGTCACTGCTGCATTTGTTGTTGCATTGTCAATTGCTTGATCTGCAGCGTTTTGTGCTTCAGTTACTTCTTGCTTCAATGTAGCTTTTTCTTCATCTGTTAAGTTTGAAGCATCAATTGCCTTATTCTTTGCAGTTGCTGCGTCAGCTACTGCTTTCTTAGCTGCTTCTTTAGCTGTTGACGTAGTTACTTCAATACCATTAATTGCATTCACGCCATTGGTTTGAGCTTCAGTTACTGCTGCGTTGGTAGTTGCTTGATCAATGGCTTGATCTGCAGCGTTTTGTGCTTCAGTAACTTTTTGTTTCAAAGCAGCTTTTTCTTCATCTGTTAAGTTTGAAGCATCAATTGCTTTATTCTTTGCTGTTGCTGCGTCAGCTACTGCCTTCTTAGCTACTTCTTTGACTGCTGATTCAGTTGGAACTTTAATGCCATCAATTGCAGTAACTCCATTATTTTGTGCTTCAATTACAGCATCATTAGTCGTTGCCTTAGTAATTTCTTTCTTTGCCTTATCAGCAGCCGTATTAGCTTCTTGTGTTAATGCATTTTTTTCATCAGTAGTTAAAGCATTTGCGGAATTGATCTCTTCTAATTTCTTAGTTAAAGCATCATCAATTGCTTTATTTGCATCTGACTTCACAGTATCTAAGCTTGTTGGAACAATCTTCTTAATTGCATCTACACCAGCTTGGCCTGCTTTAGTTGCTTCGTTGTTTGTCGTAGCAGTTTCAATATTGTCTTTAGCCTTATTGGCTTCATTAGTTGCTTGATCAATTAGATCTTTCTTTTCTGCATCACTAAGATTATCAGCTTTATTAATTACCTCAGTTTGAGCAGTAAGAGCATCATCTACTGCTTTATTAGCTGCCTTCTTGGCATCCTCTAAGCTTGGAACAGTAACATTATTAATATTAGTTGTTCCTTCATCTTGTGCAGTTTTAATTGCATCAGCTGTGGTTGCTTTATCAATGGCTTCTTTAGCATTATTAGCTGCATCGGTTGCTTCTTTGATTAATTGATCTTTTGTTGTTTGATCAATATTGTTAGCATCGTTGATTTCCTTAGTCTTAGCGTTAAGGGCATCATCAATTGCATCTTTTGCAGCATTTTGACTGTCAGTAACGCTTGGTACCTTTACGTTGTTAATTGCATCTACACCAGCTTGACCTGCTTTAGTTGCTTCGTCATTAGTTGTAGATTTTTCAATAGCATCCTTTGCTGTGGTTGCAGCATCAGTTGCTCCTTTAATTAACTGATCTTTAGTTGTTTGATCAATATTTTCAGCATCAGTGATTTCCTTGGTTTTATCAGTTAATGCTTGATCAATTTCTTTGGCTGCGTTAGTTTTAGCATCATCTAAACTTGGAATTTTTACATTGTTAATCTTAGTAATTCCTTCAGTTTTAGCAGTGTTAACTGCATTTGCATTGGTTACTTGATTAATAGCAGTATTAGCATCCTCTGCGGCTTTCTTAGCATCGGCAATTAATTGATCCTTAGTAGCTTGATCAATATTAGTAGCGTCAGTGATTTCGGTAGTCTTAGTATCTAAAGCCTTTTGAATATCTTCAGTAGCAGCATTCTTTGCATTTGCAAGGTTAGTATCACCATTCAAGCCATTGATTGCATCAGTAATAGCCTTTGCCGCATTGTCTACTTCTGCCTGAGTTGCATTAGTATTCTTTAAAATCTCTTGCCCAGCATTAATGGCATTATTAAGAGCTTCTTGATTTGCTTGGTCAGCGTTAGCATAGTTACCAGTTTCCTTAGCATTATTAGCATTAGTTAAAGCTGTTTCCAAAGCTTCAGTACTAGTAGTCTCACCTTTAAGGTTATCTTTTGCTGCATTAATTGCATCTAAAGCATTCTTAACGTCACTTGCAAATGGATTTGTTTCATTCAAAACTGCTTGCCCAGCATTAATGGCATTATTATATGCTGTTTGGGCTTCTTTACTACCGTTGTAGTATGCAGGCGTATTTCTTACATTTGGCGCATCCTTAACAGCAGCTTCTAAGGCAGCCTTGTTTGCAGCTTCAGTCTTAGCATCCCCATTTAGGTTATTATTTGCAGTTTCAAGATCTTGAAGAGCTTGGTTTACTTCTGCTTGAGTTGCATTAGTTTTATCTAAAACTGTTTGTGCAGCTGTAACTGCATTATCATATGCAGTCTTTTGAGTTTCGTCTGCATTAGTATAATTATTGCTTTCTTTTACAGTTGCAGAATTGTCAACTACTTTTTGAAGCACTGACTTATCAGTTGCTTCACCCTTAAGATTACCCTTAGCAGTATTAATGGCATTTAAAGCATCTGTAATTTGAGTAGCAGTTGCATCTGAATTATCTAAAACTGTTTGACCGTCACTGATTGCCTTATCATAAGCAGCCTTAGCTTCATCAGAGCCATTGTAGTATGCAGCATCATCTGATTTTACAGTAGGTGCTTCATCAACTGCTTTTTGAAGGGCTTCTTTACTTGCTGCTTTCTTAGCATCACCATTTAAAGCATCTTTTGCATTATTAATGGTGGTCAATGCATTATCTACTTCAGTTTGAGTAGCATTAGCATTACTTAAAACTGTTTGACCGGCACTGATTGCATCAGTGTAGGCTCTTTGTAAATTAGCATCAGCATTGGTGTAATTATTGCTTGATTCTACTGTTGATGCTTGGTCAATAGCATCTTGAAGTTCAGTCTTATTGGTTTCTTTACCAGTTAAAGCTTTTTGAGCAGTTTGAATGGCAGTTACGGCATCATCAACATCAACTTGATCGTAATTATTTGGATTGGCAAGAATGTCTTTACCAGTTGAAATTGCATCAATATATGCCTTTTGAGCTTCTGCAGTAGCGTTGTAGTAACTTGGCTTGGCTTCTTCTGTTGGAGCATCATCTACTAATTCTTGAAGAGTAGTAGTATTAAGCGCACGTAATGCGGCCACACTTTCAGTTTGAGCTGCTTCAACAAAATCTTTTGTAGCAGTAACTGCAACTTGTGCATCATCAGTTAAACTACTTGCAAGCTTGGATAAATCAATAGAGAAGTTACCACCAGTTGAAGCAGTTTCGGCAGCGTAATCAACATTGTTTGAAGTTACTGTGCCATTGGTATTGGTGTAAACAGTGTAATTTCCGATTACTGGAACATTAGCGCTTCCCTTACCAACTTTAACAGTTACATAAATTGGATTGTCACTACCACTAGAAGCAACAGTACCAGTCAATACATTATTCTTACTTAAATGAAGGTTAGATAGAGTAACGTCTTCACCAGCCTTAACAAGATCAATCAAGTTCTTGTTAGCAAGACCTTCTCCAACTTGCTTAACAGTATTTTCATCTTGTGCCGTAATAGTGTAAGAAGTAGCATTACCATTTCTATCATAAGTTACATCAATTTTGCCCAAAGGCTGTGATTCGTTTCCATCAGTAACCGTCTTAACACGGGTGAAATTGATAGTACCATTTTTAATTAGTGACTTACCAGTACTGGTATTTGCGGAAAGATCGATAGCAAATGAATCTGGTTGATCTGAAGTGAATGTACTACCAGATGATAAATTAATAGCAGTTAAAGCACCTGTACCGTCAGCACTAATCTTAAAGTTAGAGTGAGGCGCAAGTTTAACTGTTCCCTTACCAGAAATTGACATCAAATTATCGTTGTAACTTCCAGTATTAGTAGCACTTAAATTAAACTTACCACCATTACCAACATTAATTGCTGCATTACCTGCAATGTATACGGGGTAACCATCATTTTTAGTACTGGGAGTACCGGTTGAATTGATATTCAAATCACCATTTACATTAAGAGTGGCATCAGAATTTAAATATAAAGCACCAGCTACATCGCTATCACCGCTAGCTTTTTCAGTATTAATAGTTAAGTTAGCACCTTTATCAACGTTAATTGTAGTATTGGCGTTTGAAGCAATCGCCCGGGCAATTGATCCAGTTCCAATACCATTACGATTTTCTGGATTTCCCTTAGAATGTGGGTTAATAGTTACATTAGCACCATTTTTAACGTCAATTGTAGCTGTACCACCATCAATTTCAAGTACATTTGAGTTGGTTGTCCCTAAGGTCACATTACTGTTTCCATCAAAAATAATATGATTTCTTCCGCCCTCAAATTGAAGAATTTGTTGGGTGTCCCCACCTTGACTGGAACGTGATTTACCATCAATTGGACTAGTGTATGATCCTACTGTAGTAGCTGTAACTTTGTTCTTAAATGTAACGGTTGCATTAGTATTAGAAGCCGTATAAATAAGCTGTGATCCAGTGAAGTCTACATTATCATATACATACCCACCAGCATTATAAATTACTCCCCAGTAACTACGTGCATAGATATCCAAGTCCTTGAAAGTTACTGTGTTTGGAGTACTCATGTTAAAAACATAGCCAGAAAAATCAATAGTATGTTTTACACCATTTGTTGCAGATTTAATTGTAAAGTCTCTGGTATTAATTCTTGAAACATATGTATAGTTAGAATCAGTAACTGTCGCAAGATTAATATCATTAGCCACATTAATAGTTGTAGCAGACCCTTTTTGAATTGCATTGATTAATCCTCGAGCATCCGTAACTGTTACTGCATTAGGATCCTCTGCTTCAGCTGCAAGTGCTCTAGTTGTCACTTTGCTTTCAGTAGCAGCTCGCGCACTAAGGAATGATGCATTCTTAACTGCTTCATTTACATTAAATGTATTAGTTGAAACCTCAGTAGTTGCATCATCTACTGAATTGTTCAAATCAGTAGATGCATTATCAATAGTTGCTGTTTTTACTTTTTCTTCGTCAGTCTTTGCAGTTTGAGTTTCAGTGTTCTTAGTCTCTACATTAGGAGTAGCAGCTTCAGTCTTTACATTTTTTACTACTTTTTTATTAACATCAGTAGCAGTATTTGTCTTAGCGGCTGCTTCATCATTTTTCTTAGCTACATCATTAGTTGCAGTATTCTTTGTTTCTACTTCCTTAGTAGCAGTTTCTTCAGTTTTAACAGTTTCAGTAGCTGCAGTCTGCTTTTCATCTGACTTACTTTCAGTATTTTCACTACTCTTGTTAAATTCGCTAGCATTATTAGGAGTATGAGCCTTGTAACTAGCAACAACTGTACTGTGATCAAGATCATCAGTTACTGTACTTTTAGCTTGATTAGTATTTGATTTTTCTTCACTCTTATTTTGAGTATTAGTATCAGCACTTTGATTATTGTCTGTCTGTTCTTTATCTTGTGAACTTGCTACCACAGACTTATTGCCATTATCAACCGTATCAGCAGATGCTTGTTGTCCGTTATATAAGCTAAAACTTAATCCGATTAAAACGGATGCAGCACCTACACTAAATTTACGAATGGAGAAACGTTGTTTTTCGTCTCTCATTTTTTTATTTTTCATTTCAATATTATTCTTTGAAACCATATTTTTCCTCCAATGACAAATTTAAGTCGATTCAATTAAAAATTGTTGTCTATTCAATTTGGCTTAAATTTAAACCTATTGATTTTATCATTCCCTTACTGTTATTTAAAATTAAATATAATAAAAAAATTATACAAATACACACAATTCAATTATTAATAATTATATAGTAACATGTGTCTCCATTTCATTCTACAATATCGGATTATTTCTAATATTTTCTTTAATAAATTTCTTTCTCTATTAAATAACTTTTTTCTATTCAGTGTTTATTAGGTATAGTATTATTTATTAAATTCTCATTACCGATTAAAAGTCATTTCCGACCGATGACTGACAAAATAAAGTAAAAATATCTCATATCGATATAATTTAACTTGAAAGGAGTAAGAAATGAAATTTAAGTTATTTATTAATCCAAACAGTCAAGAAATTGTCGAGGCTACTGTTCATCGAAAAAGTGATTTTTCTACTCAATTAAAGCAATTCGTTTTATCAAGCGATAATTCAAATATAATACCTGCCTATGATAATAAAGACTTAATTATGCTTAACTTAGACAGTATTATAATATTTACAATTATTGAAAATAAGATTTTTGCTATCTACAATAATAAGCAATACCGCATCAGAAAAAGACTCTACCAAATCGGAGACATTCTCCCCACCAATTGATTTATTATCTGCTAAAAAATGTAAATGATATCCAGCAGCTGCCATTCCTTGGAACATCTTCAGTGCAAAGTAACCTATAGCTGTACTGGAAACATCAGTAGATTCAAAAACGGCTTGTTCATCTGCTACTTGCAATAAAGTCTTGTAAGGTCTTGACTGCTTTTCAACTACTCTTGTTTTAACAATTGAAAAAGTTTCTACAATTTTAACTGTAAAAAAGACATTTTTATAAGGATAGTCAGCTAAAATCCTATCTTCTAATTCTTTTTGAGTTAAATTCTTGACCTTAAAACTATCTTTTATCTCTTCAAAATGAATAGAAAACTTCAAATCAACTACTTCTAATATAGATATATCACAAATCCATTCTATAATAGAACTTGAATAAAAATAAATTTAAGTGAGGAATAGACATGGTTAGTATCTTAAATAATCAAACTAGTAATGAAGAATTTTTAGAATTTGCGACTAATGAAGTTCACAATGTTGATGTTGCTACGACACATCATGGTGCACCTTCTGCTCAAGTCTGTGATCTAGTTTTGAATAAAAATGGTAAGCTCTACATTGTTACCTCTAGTCAAAATCCCTTCTTTCAAGATTTGATCCATCAACCTAAGGTGATTATTAATGGGTACAAAGGAGATGGCACGATGGATTCATGTGGCTTTTCGATTCGGGGAACAATTAAAAATGTCGAACATGAATATATTGACGAGATTTTTGAAAAAGATGATTATTTAAATGAAATATATGCAGATGATATTGAAGGTGCAAAAGAAGATCTACGGGTTTTAGAAATTACACCAAAAGAAGCAGCCTACTTAGATCATCGTACTCACCCTATTTTTACAAGAAAATTTGAATTTTAATTAATCATTTTTCCCACATAACTAAATAAGTAAATAAAAATGGATAGGTTTCTTTTCACCTATCCATTTTTTAATATGGTTTAGTTAGCTAATTTAATTCTTTCATCGGCAACTTGTTCAATAAAATACTGATCATGGTCAATTAAAAGCATTGCTGGTTTTACTTCTTGTAGTAAATTAATCAATTGATCTTGATTAAAGACATCTAGATAGTTTGCTGGTTCATCCCATAAATACAAATCTGCCGACTCAAGTAGTGATTTTGCCAAAGCGATTCTTTTCTGTTGTCCCATACTCATCGCTTCAATTGGCACATTAAAGTTAGTACGAGGAAAGCCCATCTTTTTTAAAATATTAAGAAGATCTTTATAAGATAATTTTTGATGAAGCGCAAAATTCTTTAAACTCCCTTGATATATTGTGAAATCTTGCGGTAAATACGAAATTCTTAATCCATTAGCTAGCTGATATTTTCCGCTACTGTTTATTAGGGCTTTATTCAATAAAAATTTTAAAAAAGTAGATTTTCCAGAGCCATTTTTACCTTCAAGTGCAACAATGCCATGATTTTTCACTATCAAATTCAAATTAGAAAATAGGTGTTTATTCCCTACTTTCAGACCTAAACCTCTAGTTTCAAGAAGAGTGGAATGATAATTAGATTGAAAGTTCATCGTTAATTTTGGTATATCTTCAATATTAACCATTAATCCTTCTTTTTCTTCAATCTTTTTATCCATTCTATTTCTACTTGTAATAGATTTCTTCATCATTTTAGCTGCTGCATGTCCAACCGCCGCTTTATTTATTCTAGCTCTACGGTTAAGAATATATTGTGTTTTTTGTCCCAAATTTTTTCTAGCTTCTATTTTTTGTGCCCAATGATAAAATTGCTCTTTTTGATTATGTAAATTTTTAATTTCGCCAGCTATTTTTTCATTCTTTTCACGATTGAATTCATCACGTGCTTCTTTAATTTGTTCATATGTTGCATAAGTCCCTTGATATAAATGGATTTCAGTATTTTCAATTGCTAAAACATGATCAGTTACTTGATTTAAAAAATTACGATCATGACTTACAACAATATATCCTCTATGATGCTTAGTTAAATATTTACAGATTGCCTGACGACTTTCTTTATCTAAATGATTTGTAGGTTCATCAATAAGAGGAAAAGAATTTTGATCAATAAATGATAAAGCTAATAAAATTTTGGTCTGTTCTCCACCGCTTAAAGTATTAAAGGGCTGCCAGATTAAATTTGAGTCAACGTGCATTAAATTTAGCTCACGCTCTAGTCTCCATTCTTCAAACATAACTTGATCTTGCAACTCATATAGAGTGATATTAGTCGGATTCTTAATCCTAATTGGATAATAAGAAAAATTCAATTTAGTTTGAATTTCACCTCTTCCAACTAATTTTTCCTGTAAAAGATTAAGAAAAGTCGTTTTTCCTCGTCCATTTCTACCCACTAGTCCTAGCTTCCAAGAGCTATCTAAGTCTAAATTTAAATTATTAAAAATATTGTTGCTACTATCTTCATATCTAAATGATACATCTGAAACTTTAATACTACTCATTTAAATCACCTCGAAAAAAGAGCCTGCACTTTATGACAAGTACAGACTCTCCATGTTTTTACGTATTAAAAGAAGATCATGTTAGTCTAATAATCTTGTCAAAAGTGCATAGTTCATCCCCTTAATAAAAAACGAATAATTTCAACTATGCTTAGTTTTGCAAGATTAAAGACGCAACAGCGACCCTTCTTTCTAAAGGTGAATTTCAATTGATAAGATTAAGATATCATGAAATCTGATCAAAATCAATCATAAATAGTTAATTTATACCTCAACAAGCCTATCTATTATTCAACTATTCCTTGATAATTTTTATAATCCTATAAATAACTCCAATCAACAACACGCTTCCGCCGATGATCAAGAAACTAGTCCAATATACATCTAATCTCTGATGATATACATTCACCAGGATTAAAAATATGAGTAAAACCAACATTCCAATTATAGATCTTATTTGTTTTTTCTTATCTGGTAGCAAATTCAACCCTCCATTCTTTATCAAAACGTAATATACAGTATAAATAAAACTCTATGAAACATTAACCAATACTTCATAGAGTTTAGTATATTAATATTATTTTTTATATTACATAAATATACAAATTCGGTTTGATATTATACCAATCTATAAATTTTAATCCAAATCAGTCCTTTATCCCTTCAATCAAGGACTATCACTTATTCCACAAGAATTTAATAAGAGCTTTATCAACTTGTACATTTTCATGGAGCTTTGAATGCTGTGCATTTTTGCCGTTAATCTTCAAAATACGATAAGTACTGTTACCACCCCTAACAAGATACTGCAATGAAAGAGATGACTTATTATCAACCCTACCATCACTACCGTTGCCAATATCACCAATGATGTTCAGCACTTTCACATGCTTTTTAGCATAAATACTCCTAACTTCAGTCATTTGTTTATAAGTTGAATTCATTCTATTTGGCTTACCATTACTATTCAACTTCATCCCTTTTGGCTGCTTAATTGAACTAGGAATTCCATCAAAATCTAAGCCAGCAAAATGACCAGTAATATCAACTTGCTTTTGAATTTGAGGCATATTCTTCTTATTTCCATTCTGAAGCATGTAATAAATAATCGAAATATTACCTAATGAATGTCCCACCATATTGATTTTCTTAATTCCATACTTCTTTTGAAGTGCCTTCACTACATTAGCCGCATACTCACCCTGCTTATTGAAATTAAGTTGACGATTATTTTCATAGTTTACTTCACAGATTGGATTTTTAGCATTTTTAGGCCAAGTACCAACTAAAGTAACTTTACCAGTTTTCGAAACCTCCGCTCGAATAACCGACTTAGTTACGCCAGCTTTCTTGGCGGCATCAACCATATGCTCTTCAGCATGGTAAGATGAACCTCCACCATGAAAAAACAATGTCGGCGTTGAGGTAATTTGCACCTTTTTACTACTAATATTATCTTGGCTTGAGCACCCTGCCAAAATTAAAAGGATGCTGGTCATTAATAAAGCAAATAAATTTTTCTTCTTCATTTTTCTACTTTTTCACAATTGCAATCGTTGCCTTAGCAACTGGATCTGATACCATCAAATCAATTGGATATTGACCATGATATTTATTATTAAAAGCATCGGTAATATCTTGAATCAAATCTGCATTATTAACTGGTTGATATTCAACTTCAAATTTTCGACCATTAATTTCTACTTGGCCACCATTTTTAGTGCCTGCTTGATACCACTTAGTATCCTTAATTCCTTTAGCACCACGAATAAAAACTTGCTTATCTACAACTACTTCCCAAACTGGATTATCTTCCGCAAAGCTTGATTGGTCATCGTTATAAGGACGATTCTGCAAGGTTTGCGCATTCTTAAAAGCTGCTATTTCTTCATCAGTCCATTGTGCCATTAATATCACCTTTAATCACTAACTTTAATATAGGATTTAATTACTTTTCTATCTGCCATATCTTGGTAGGCTTCATTAATTTGATCTAAAGAATAAGTCTTAGTAAATACTTTACCGGGATTAATCTTGCCATCTAAGACTGCCTTAAGTAATACTTCTTTATCATAAGTTGTAACTGATGCAGGTCCACCAGCAACACTCATATTCTTAAAGAAAATTAAACCTGGATTTAATTCTGCTCCGTGTGGTAACCCAACACGACCAACCAATGAGCCAGGTCGACCTACTTGAATAGCTTCTTCATTTGATAACTTACTACCAACACATTCTAATATTGCATCAGCTCCGCCATGTGTAATAGCAAGCAAGTTTTGAATTCCTTCTTCATCACGCTGCACTACATTATCTGTAGCTCCAAATTCACGAGCCAATGCTTCACGGTCAGGGTGACGACTAGTTGAAACAATTTGTTTTGCTCCACGCAACTTAGCCGCAATAATTGCTGATAAACCTACAGCACCATCGCCTAAGACGATTACGGAATCACCTGGTTGAACATTAGCAACTCGAACCGCATGATAACCTGTTGCCATTACATCTGCTAATGCTAAAAACGACTTAAGCATCCCTTCACTGTAGTCTTCGGGCTTACCGGGAACCCTAACTAATGACCATTGTGCATGTTGGAAACGCACATATTCAGCTTGATAACCACTGGAGAAATTGTCACCCAAGTCATGATTCATACATACACCGTCAAAGCCAGCTAAACATGCTCGGCAGTGTCCACATCCATGAGTAAATGGTGCAATTACAAAATCGCCTTTTTTAACAGTAGTAATATCTTTGCCCACTTCTTCAATCACACCGATGATTTCATGACCAGCATTTTCATGGCCTTGTTCTTCTAAACCACGATATGCCCATAAGTCAGAACCACAAACACAGGTACGAAGGACCTTGATGATTACATCGCCATCCTTTTCAATCTTTGGCATTGACTTATCAACAACTTTCATTTCGCCAGCTTTAACAAATTCTGCATATTTCATAAATAGATCTCCTTATTTAATACTCCTACCTAATTCATAAGCCTTTTGAGCAAACTTTTCTAATTTTTGATCGTTCCATGAATCATCCGCATAAATTTCGTCAATTATTTGCCAGCGCATATCATCACTTAACTTATGTATATGTAATTTCACAGCATCCATATCTTCTTGCGTACCATACCCAGCCATCATAAAGACCATCTTTTTATCTTTAAGTTCATGATTATAATCATAAAAACGATCAATGACTGCCTTAAGTTGGGCATTAAGACCAAAATAATAAAGGGATGAAACTAAAACAACAATATCAGCTTCTAGCAGCTTAGGAATTACTTCTTTTTCTACTATGTCATTATCTGGAATGCCAACTTCCATACCTGGTGCGTGTTCTAGCTGTAAAAAATGAGGTGCACTTTCGCCTTGCAAACCTGCATCATAGCGATAAACTTTATTTTCAGTTTCTCTTATTCCTTTTTCAAATTTATCAGCTAATTTATTAGAAGCACCATTAAAGTGCGGACTTCCAGTTAAAATTACTACTTTCGTCATAAAGCCTCCTTCTTTTATATTCAATTTTCATAATTAATTATAGTTAGTCGTCCAATACTTGAAAAATCACAGTTTTTAATGCTAGTATAAATTGAATTTATTGTAACGAGGTACATATAGATGATCGAAAATTACTTACTAGAAGAACTAGTAACCTTCGCAAAGTACGGAACGGTTGCCAAGACAGCAGAAGTTCTTGGATTAACTCAACCAGCCATTACTCATTCTATGAAAAAACTTGAGGAAGATTTGGGCGTTACTTTATTCATTAGAAAGCCAAACAGACTCTACCTAAGTGAGACGGGCAAATACACAGCACGTGAAGCAAAAAAGTTAATCGACGATAATCTTGATTTTACTAAACGGGTCAAGCAATTTGAAAAAGACCAAACCACGTTAATTATCGGCGTCAATGCACCTGGTCCTGGTATTGTTTTACGATCTTTACATGATAAAAATATTCAAATTGTAAGTGAGTTAGTTGAATCAAATTTTGAAAATTTATTAGCTGAGCACCAAGTGACCTGTCTTTTGCTTAACTTTCCTATTAACGATCGGGATATTGGTTCAACTTACTTAGGGACAGAATCCATGTCTGTTAACTTGCCAGCTAATTGTAATCTCAATCAACATGAGCAACTGTCATTTAAGATGCTCAAGGGAAAGACAATCTTAAGTCCATCGCCAATTGGGTTTTGGTCTAAAATTTATCAAGAGGAAATTCCAGATAGCAAGATAATCTTTCAAAACGAATCAAGTGAATACAGTGAGATTCTTCAATACTCTTTTTTGCCTTTCTTTACAACAAACTTGACGAGTTTAGATTCTAAGTGGGGACATAATTTGCCTGATAACCGTAGCGTGCGTCCCTTAAAAGACGAAGTAGCACATCAGAAATTCTACGCTTGTTACTTAAAACACAATAAGGATCGAGTTCAACCTTTAATTGAAAAGTTGCAAGACCAGTGGAGTAAATACGATCAAAAGTAAACCTCTAATCAAACAGATCACTCTATAATAATTTCTTTTAGATACATCTTTAAAGTAAAAGCTAGTGCATCAATTAACATACACTAGCTTTTTGTATATTCAACATTCAACTTTTAAACCGATTAATTTTTAAAATTTACCGATAATTGCAATAGTAAGATATTCTCATGTTTATCAAATATAATTTTTCTTGAAAGGAGCTAAAAAGATGAAATTTAAATTGCTAATTAATCCTGACAAAGAGGAAATAATTCAAGCACAAGTACATCAAAAAAGCATTTTTACTGATAATTTAGAAAAGTTTGTTTTAACAACTGGTAATTCAAATTCAATTATTGCTTACGACGATAAAGATATTATTATTTTGCAACTAGAAGACATTATTATGATCACAATCCTTAGTAATAAGGTATTTGCAATTTGCGTAAACAATAAAAAATACCATCTACGTAAACGTATCTATCAATTAATTAATGAATTGCCAGATAATTTTTGGCGCATTAATAAATCTTCAATTGTTAATCAAATCTATATTGATCGCTTTGAAGAAACTAAGACAGCAGGTGTAAACATTGTTATGAAAAACGGTCTTACAGATTATGTTTCTAGACGTTGTTTCAAAAAAATACGAAAGGAGCTAGATTAAAATGAAAAAATTCATCTTAGATTTTATCAAAAGAGGTCTAATTGCAGCTGGCTTCGGTCCCTTAATCTTAACTATTTTCTATTACGGCTACTATTTTGCAATTGGTTACAATCCAACTTCTGTTTTAGAAATTAACAAAAACATTTTATCTAGTTTACTTTTAGCCTTTATTGCTGGAGGTATCAGTGCTGTATTTAAGATTGAAAAACTATCTCTTGGAATCGCTACTTTAATTGATGCTGTAGTAATTTATCTAGATTATCTATTCTTTTATTTATTTAACAATTGGATTGAAATGAGTTTTATGTCATTAATTATCTTTACACTTTGTTACATAATTGGCTATATTATAATTTGGTTATGTATTTACCACCAAGTTAAAACTCAGATTCAAAAAGTAAACCAAAAGTTATAAATTTAACGAATTTTAATTAAAATATGCTCTAATAATATAAGTAATTATTATATGAAAAAGAGGTACGGAAATTATCCATACCTCTTTTTCATATTCTTTATCCTATATATCTAAACTAGCAAAAACGCAAAGCAATATTATATTTTATATCTTATCAGTTTAAAAGAATAATTTACTCATGATAATCATAAAAATCATCAAACAAGTTGAACTAATTGCAGCAGCACCAAAGACTGTACCACCACGCTTAAAGATCACATTGAAATTAACAGAAATACCTAAAGCGGCCATTGCCATTCCCAAGAATACGTATGCGGCTTGAACCAAGCCATCTAAAACTACTGGTGGGAATGGTAAGAAAGTACCTAAAATACTTGTTAAAATAAATCCGCCTAAGAACCAAGGAATTGGTAATTTCTTAGGTGCTTGCGTATGATCTTGCGCACTTTCTTTTACTAGTCTTCTTTGGTACCAGTAACCTACAATCAAGGCAACCGGTGCTAAAAGCAGAACGCGAGATAGCTTCATAATCAAGGCACTGTCTAAACTAGCTTCACCAAAAGCACTGCCGGCTGCGATAGCATGAGCAATTTCATGAAGAGATCCGCCAGCAACAATACCAAACTGTGAATCTGTTAACCCAAGCATTGGTTTAATCACAATTTCTAAGAGTGTAAATACTGTTCCCATCACACAAACTACCGCAACAGCAAGTACCTCGTTTTCTCTTTTACGTTCTTCATCTCTACTCTCAATTTGAGGGGAAACGCCCATTACAGCAGCTGCTCCACAAATTCCGCAGCCACAAGCTGATAACACTGCTAGTTCATCTTCTGCCCCAAATTTTTTACTAAGCCAGTAAGTCAAAACAATCGTTCCACTTACCCCTAGCATTGCAACTAAAATTGTTTTAATACCAGCATCAGCTAACTTAGTAAGATTAAGTCTAAAACCCAGTAAAATAATTCCTAATCTCAAAAACTTATTAGAAATAAAACCAATCCCTGGGGCTGCTTCTTCTCTTACCCCAACCGGTAAAACCTGCAGTGAAATTCCTAATAAAAGGGCAATTACCAACGCACCAATCAAGTTAACATAGGGTAATTTTGCTAGAAAAATACCTGCCACGGAACAAATTAAAGTCATTACAGCTGCAAGACCAAATGATTTACTCTTAACAATACTTATCAATAAAAAATACCTCCAGTTTAATTACTTACTCCTACCCAGGAAAATTTACAGAATAAGCAATCATATAGTGTTTTAAAGTGATTCTTTCTCGAAAGCAAAATTATTATGATACTATAATATCCAATCCAATAATTAAAGTAAAATAATATGCTCACAAAATCACAAATATTTTTATTGATATAAAAAGGATGAAAGCCTAAATTGTACTTTCATCCTTCAATTTTGTGATATTATTCATAAAATCTTTCAAATCAATTACAGTCTCAAATGTTAAGAAAAACAATAAAGCTTTAATCCAAGAGCGACTAAGTAAAAAGAAAAAGCAAATTGCTAATGCGATAAGCCCTATTCCCACAAACAAAGCTAAGGCAGCTAACTTTGCTCCAAATAAATTAACGACCTCCTTAAAACTACTTGGCTCATTCTTAACTAATAAAGATAGGTCATGATATTGTTTACTAGTTCTTACTCGAAATGATAAAAAAGTAAATACGGTTCCGATAATAATTAAACCAGCTCCAAGTAATTGAAATAATAGGCTCATTGGAGGCTGTCTAAACATTAAAATACCTCCAAGAATTAGCAAGATGTCCGCAAGCAAATTGTAACGTAAACGTTTATTTTCTAATTTAGTAAAAATTAATTCATTCGAATCCATACTTCATATCCTTTAATATTCTTCTTTCTATCAGTATACTGGTTAAACTAAAAATGACCAAGAGCAATTTTAACTCTTGGTCATCTAGGTCAATTAACGTCCTTTATGAACTGTGTCATTTTCAACTGGAATTGGCTGGGCTTTAAGCTCAACTGCACCATACAAAATACCGATTAAACCGGCTATTACTAATAATTGGGACATATTCAGGACTCCTCTCTTGGAAGCTTCTCCCCAGTACCTATCTTACAGGCTTAAGTCTACTTTTCAAAACAAAAAGACTTGTGTTGCAGGTGTCAAAGAAAGCCAAATCCAATAAAAAGTCATCATAATTACTGCTAAATAAGACATCATAGTTAAAAAGTTCTCAAAGCAACCTCCAACTTTATAATGAATTGGTGACTTTCGTTTTTTCTTATAGAATGGCGCTAGCCACTCTACTCCTTGCTTACTGAAACTATCTTCAACTAAATGCAAAAAATAGCCAATTACCAGCCCAAACCAAAGTGCACTCCAATAATTCTGAGAAGTTAGATTGTTGATATGAATAGGAATAAATCTATTCATTAAATAATATAGACCACCAGAAAAAATGACCCAGCCAAGGAAAGAATGAGTAATTCCTCGATGTTTAAGAAAAAGACTAAAATTGATTACTGATTTCTTGCTTGCAGAACTGTTATATTCATCAATATCAGGTAAAGAAGCGCCAATGGCAGTCGCAGCCAGAATAATAATGTTGTTAACTGGATCGATCAATAGACGATTAGTTAATAATAAGCTTAGTTCCACGATTGCAATACTGCAAATTCGATGTGACCTAGTTAGCACTTCTTTTCACCCTCTCTAGAACATATATTCTATTTTAACAAAATTCCCACCAGAATGGGAACTTGTATACGCCAAGGTATAAAAAAACTCTAGTTTTGCACTAGAGTTTTTAAGTAATATCATTTTATAGCTTTACATAATTATTTTACTTTTAATTGATAGTTTCTTTTAATATCTTGCTCAATTCTTCTACTCGCTGATCTTCTGGTTTAGCAATAAAAGCATATTCTTCAGTGCATTGTTTTCCATCTCTCAATAAGAATAACTTTTGTACTTGATCATCATCAATGTGGGCTGCTGTTTTTTCATTCATAATTAAGTAGCCCGATCCAGATTCAACCATTAAAACTGTCTCTCCTAAAGTTTCAACTGCAAGTAAATCACTATCAACTTGAAGAACACCTTTTAAATAATGGTATTCGCTTTTTTCTTCCTCTACTCCCGCTACCATAATGCAAGGTAAATTCTTTAAATCACTCATTTCAACAGTTTGTTGATATTTATTAAAATTACCCGCTTGCACTAGAGCTACTAGAGACACCTCATCAACCGGATAAGTAGCTAATTGCCGGTAGATAGTATGTCTTGAATTAACTAATACTCCATCTAGCTCATTATTTTGAATCTTCTTTTCAAGCTTATCATATGAGACAGACTCTAAAATTACTTTTTCATTTTTATGTAAAGCTCGCCATCTACTTGCTCCTTTTTCAAGCTCATGTCTACCCAAGTTCTTTAAATATCCAATCTTCATTTTCTCACCTGCATACAAAATAAGACTTTGATCTTTCAACCAAAGTCTTATTTATCTTAATTACTTAGCTTTGTCATGAAACGCAATAGTAAAACCATTCTCCCAAACTTCTTTTGGAGCGATATGATTCATTCCACGCTTATGTTCCAATTGACCATCACTATCTAAAGTATCTGCAATACCCCACCATGGTTCAACACAAATATAATTACCTGACTTAGGATATTGTGACCATAAACCAACAAATGGTGCATTTTCCATCTTAACATTGATGTGGTAATCACTCTTATCAGTTCTAATCGAAATCTTATTAGGTTGCTTTAATTCAAAGACCCACGCATCATCCTTAAACAACTCATCACTAATTTCAAACATTGAATCAGTTGCAAGTAATGACCGATTATCCCAGTCAAGGTATGGTGCTTTTAGTGGGATCTTAACATGATCCATTGAAGGATCAAACTTAAAGTAATAATCGTTCTTAGTCAAGCCATTATCAGTTGGCAAGTTGAAACCTGGGTGACCCCCAATACCAAAAATCATTTCCTTAGTATCAGTATTAGTGACAGTAAAGTGCTCTGAAAGCAAGTTATTAATTAGAGTGTAAGTTACTCTTAATTCAAAATCGAATGGATACATCTTTTTAGTATCTTCATTAGAAGTTAGAAGAAAAACAATGTGTTTATCATCTTGTTCTTCAACAGTAAATTGTGCATCCCGAGCAAAACCATGTTGTCCCATATGGTAAGTTTTACCATCATAAGTATATTGATCGTCCTTTAAACGTCCAACTACTGGGAACAAAACCGGAGCATGCCGTCCCCAAATTTCGGGATCCGCCTGCCACATGTATTCTCGACCGCTGTTTACATCTTTAACACTTTGGATTTCAGCACCCTTATCAGAAAGCGTTACTGTTAAAAAATTATTTTTTAATTGATAATCCATAATTTAATTTCTCTTTATCTACTAAAATTACAAAATAAACTTTGTTAAGTCTTTATTAATAATTATATCACTCAATTTTTGGTCAACATACTTTTGAGTAATTGTAATTTCGCCCATATTCATGTCTGGACCTTCGTAAAGAACATCTTCAAGTAATTTTTCTAAAATAGTTGCTAAACGACGGGCACCAATGTTGTCAGTTCCTTGATTTACTTCAAAAGCTATTTGAGCAATTCGATCAATTGCTTCTTGAGTAAAGACTAATTTAATACCATCAGCCTTAAGAAGTGCAATATATTGCTTCAAAAGTGAGTTTTGTGGATCCTTTAAGATCTTAACAAAGTCTTCTTGAGTCAAGGCATTTAATTCAACACGAATTGGGAAACGTCCTTGCAATTCTGGAATTAAATCGCTTGGCTTACTTTCGGCAAAAGCACCAGCTGCAATAAATAGGATGTGGTCAGTAGATACCGGACCATATTTAGTTGAAACAGTTGACCCTTCAACGATTGGCAAGATGTCTCTTTGGACACCTTCACGAGATACTTCACCAGAGGTCTTTTTGTTACCGGCAGTAATTTTATCAATCTCGTCGATAAAGATAATTCCGTTTTGTTGAGTACGTTCAATTGCGCGTTGGTAGAGAGAATCATAGTTAATTAACTTCTTTGATTCTTCTTGAATTAAAACTTCACGTGCATCTGAAACCTTTAAAGTACGCTTAACTGTCTTCTTAGGCATTAAGTCTCCCATTAAGCTAGACATATCGATTCCCATTTGTCCCATCATGTCGCCCATTGGGTTAACTTTTGGAGCTTGTTCAACTTCAATCGTAACTTCACGATTTTCAAGCAAGCCTTTATTAAGCTGATCAGCTACGCTAAGACGTTCATTACGAATATCATCAGTTACTTCTTCATTATCTTGTGGTTGATTCATATTGAAGTTACCAGAAAGCATTTGCATCATTTGTTGCATTGAGTTTTCACGATTTTCACGCTTAATGCCTGGTACAATCAATTTAACTAAACGATTATTTGCCTTCTTAGTTGCTTGAAGCTTAACACGTTCGAATTGATCTTTTTCTTCCATGCGAACAGCTTCTTCAACTAAGTCACGAACCATTGATTCAACATCACGTCCAACATAACCAACTTCAGTAAACTTAGTTGCTTCAACTTTAACAAAAGGTGCATCAACAATTTTAGCAAGTCGACGAGCAATTTCTGTCTTACCTACACCAGTAGGACCAGCCATCAACATGTTTTTTGGCGTAATGTCTTGTTGCATTTGCTTAGGTAGTTGCAAACGACGGTAACGATTATATAAAGCTACGGCAACAGATTTTTTAGCTTCGTTTTGGCCAATAATATATTTATCAAGTAGTTCTACAATTTGTTTTGGAGTTTTTTCTTCAGTCAAAATATTTCACCTAGATTTCATCAGTAGTAATGTGGTCATCTGTAAATACATCAATTCCAGAAGCAATCTTAACTGCTTCTTTTGCAATTTCACTTGCACTCATACCTTCACTGTGACGAGTCATTGCAATCGCAGCTGCTTGAGCAAAATTACCGCCCGAACCAATTGCTACCACATCTTCGTCGGGTTCAAGAACTTCACCATTACCAGAAATTAAAAGCAAATCCTTATCATTAAAAGCAATAACCATAGCTTGTAATTTAGCTAAAGTTGGATCTTTTCTCCAACTCTGTGCCATTTCAACAGCTGCCCTACGTAAATCACCTGAATAAGTCTCAAGCTTTCCTTCAAGCATATCTTGCAAGCTAACAGCATCAGCTACACCACCTGCAAAACCAATTACTACTTGATCATGATAAATTCTTCTAATTTTTTTAGCAGTTGCCTTAGCAATAACTTTTTCACCTAAGGTAACTTGACCATCTCCAGCGATGGCTGTTTTATTGTTATATCTAACAGAACAAATTGTTGTCATATTATTATGCCTCGTCTTTCTTATCTTTTCTCGGGAAAAATTTTTGATAATCTGCTTGTAAATGTTTCATCGTGACATGCGTATAAATCTGCGTTGTCGACAAAGATTCATGTCCTAACAATTCCTGGACACTTCGTAAATCTGCACCATTATTTAACATTTCAGTTGCAAAGGAGTGTCTAAGCATATGGGGATGAACTTTCCCACCTACTCCAGCCTTAATGAACACTTGCTGCATGATGTATTCAATCCCGCGACCACTTAATTTCTGACCACGATTATTTAAAAATACATAACCGAAATCGTCATTTTGACCAAGTAGCACAGGTCGCACATCATCGCGATACTCTTTTAGTGCATTCGCTGCATCTTTTCCAAAAGGAACATAGCGATCTTTATTACCTTTCCCATGAACTAAGATAATCTTTAAATCAAAATCAATCTGATCTAGCTTTAAAGATGCCATCTCACTTAAACGCATCCCAGTTGCGTAAAAAAGCTCAAACATTGCGCGATTTCTTACTGTGAGCTGATCGTGGCCAGTCAAGCTTTCAAAGACTTGCCTCATTTCTTTTTCGTAGAAGAATTGTGGCAATTTCTTCTCACCCAATCTTAAGCTAATTGTCTGCATGGGATCATTTTCTAAAATTTCTCTCTTAACAAGGAAACGATAAAAGGATCTCAAACTAGACATCTTACGCGCCTGAGTTGTTCTAGATCTATTTTGAGCAGCTAAACTTTGTAGAAAAATTTCAACATCACGGCTTTTGACTTTATCCCAGCCGTTAAAGCCCCCATTTTCTTTAAAAAAGTCTTTAGCTTCTTTTAGATCATTTAAGTAAGAGCTTACAGTATTTTTACTATAATTACGTTCATAGTTCAAGTAATCTTGAAATTGTTTGATTAATTTATCATTTTCTTTAGACATTATTAATCAAGCTTCTTCTCTTCCTTAAAGGCTTCAAGATCCTTCAATGCTCGTTTAGAAATTTCTAAGTGTCTTTCTTGCTTGTTTCTTACCTTGTAATCTAATTTTGGCAAGAGTGCATATGAAGCATTCATTGGTTGGAAATGCTTTGCGCTAGTGGTTGTGATGTAGTTGGCCATAGAACCCAAGGCAGTTGACTTAGGAAAGACTAAGGTTTCTTCTCCTAAAGCTTCTCTAGCCGCATTAATTCCGGCAACTAAACCAGAACCGGCACTTTCAACATAACCTTCTACCCCTGTCATTTGTCCTGCAAAGAAGAGACCAGTTTGCTTTCTGGCTTCATAATTTGCATTCAAAACTTCAGGACTAGCAATATAGGTGTTGCGGTGCATTTTACCATAGCGAACAAATTTTGCATTTTCAAGACCTGGAATCATTGAAAAGACTCTTTTTTGTTCACCATATTTTAAATGAGTCTGGAAACCAACAATATTGTACATTGTACTTGCTGCATTATCTTGACGCAATTGCACAACCGCATAAGGAGTTTTTCCAGTCTTAGGATCTTCTAAGCCAACTGGTTTAAGCGGACCAAAGAGCATAGTTTTTTCTCCTCTTTTAGCCATTACTTCAATTGGCATACAACCTTCAAAGACATTTTTATCTTCAAAACCATGTAAAGTTGCCGTTTCTGCGCTAATTAGGTTTTTATAGAAGTTGAAAAATTCTTCCTTGGTCATTGGGCAATTCAAATATGCAGCTTCACCCTTGTCATAACGTGATTTTTTATAAACAATGTCACGATTAATTGAGCTAGCTGCCACAATTGGAGCAGCTGCATCAAAGAAATGAAGTGAATCAGTACCGCAGAACTCCTTAATCTGTTCTGCTAGTGTATCTGAGGTTAATGGACCAGTCGCAATGATCGTGATACCATCTTTTGGAATTTCAGTGATTTCTTCCTCATGAACATGAACATTTGGCAAGTCTTTCAAAGTTTTAGTTACAACTGCACTAAACTTATCCCTATCTACTGCTAATGCTCCACCGGCAGGAACGGCTGTTTCATCTGCAGCCTTCATAATCAACGAATCAAGCTGACGCATTTCTTCTTTTAACAAACCAACAGCGTTAGAGAGTTGATTAGATCTCATTGAATTAGTACATACTAGTTCTGCAAAATTTGCAGTTTCATGAGCAGGCGTATTTTTCTTAGGTCGCATTTCATATAAATCTACTTCAATGCCACGCTTAGCTAATTGCCATGCAGCTTCACTCCCTGCAAGACCTCCGCCAATTACGGTTACATTCTTTACCATGCAATCTTTCCTTTCTGCTCGACTCTTTCAAGTCTATATAAAAATGATATCATTAAACCGCTTTCGTTTTAATGATATCATTGAAATTTTTAATAATTTAATTTTCTTCTGGCTCTTCACGATAATCGCCATTTGGACATAGAATTACTAGGCCTTTCTTGTTCTTCTTTTGAACTAAGAAATGACCATCGTTTGGACAATTACGCCCAATTGGTTGATCCCATGAAACAAAGTCACAATCTGGATAACGAGAACAACCGTAGAATTTACGATTACGCTTAGACTTCTTTTCGATAACTTCGCCTTTGCCACACTTAGGGCAAGTTACGCCAACCTTTTTAACAATCGGTTTAGTGTTGCGACAATCTGGAAAGCGTGAACAAGCATAAAACTTACCATAGCGTCCCATCTTAATTACCATTGGTGCTCCACAAATGTCGCAGTTAAAGCCTGCTGGTTCATCTTTGATTTGAACCTTTTCAATTTGTTGATCAGCCTTATCTAATTCTTTAGAAAATGGTTTGTAGTATTCATCAACTACTTTGATCCAATTCTTCTTCCCTACTTCAACACCATCAAGATCGTTTTCAAGTTGCGCAGTAAAGTCTACATTAACGATATCTGGGAAAAACTCTTCGATCAACTTATCAACGATTTCACCTAATTCAGTAGGTACAATAGATCGACCTTCAAGTTTCACGTAATAACGCTTTTGAATAGTATCAATTGTTGGTGCATAAGTTGATGGACGACCTACGCCATTTTCTTCAAGAGCACGAACTAAACTAGCTTCAGTATAACGTGCTGGTGGTTGAGTAAAGTGCTGACGATCATCAGTCTTCTTAAGCTTAACCTTATCGCCCTCATTTAACTCAGGTAACTCATTGTTCTTTTCTTTTTGATTGTCGTAAACCTTGGTAAAACCAGCAAACTTAAGTTTTGAACCAGTTGTTCTAAAAGTTACGTCATTTTGCTCAATATCAGCTCTGACTGTATCATAAACAGCTGGAGTCATTTGACTAGCAATAAATCTTGACCAAATTAAAGTATACAGACGATATTCTTCAGTAGTTAAATATTCTTTAACTGAAGCTGGAGTTCTAAAGGCTGAGGTTGGACGAATTGCTTCGTGAGCATCTTGAGCATCCGCATCGTTTTTAAAATGCTGTGGCTTAACTGCTGCATAATTTTCACCATATTCTTCGTGAATAAATTTTGAAGCTTCATGTTTTGCAACATTAGCAATCCGTTTAGAGTCAGTACGCATATAAGTAATTAACCCTACTGAACCTTTACCTAAGTTAACCCCTTCATAAAGAGATTGAGCAATTCTCATTGTTCTACGAGTACGGTAGCCTAAGCGTTTGTTTGCTTCTTGCTGCATAGTTGAAGTAGTAAATGGAGCAGCAGGCTGACGCTTTCTTTCCTTTTTGACTACCTTTGTAACTTCAAAGTTCTTCCGCTTATCAATGCGTTCTAAAACATCCTGAACTGCTTCATTATTTGGCAATTCTTGCTTTTTACCTTTGATACCATAAAAAACACCCTTAAATTTTTCTTTGCCTTTTTCAAAATCAGCATCAATTGTCCAGTATTCTTCTGGCTTAAAGTTCTTAATTTCGTTTTCACGATCAATTACAAGCTTTAAGGCAATTGACTGAACACGTCCAGCAGACAAACCCTTCTTAACCTTTTGCCACAAAATAGGGCTGATTGAATAACCAACCAAGCGGTCAAGAACACGACGTGCTTGCTGAGCATCAACGATATCCATATCAATTGTTCGTGGATTTTTAAAGGCATTTTTAACAGCGTCTTTAGTAATTTCATTAAAGGCAACTCGGTTATGTTCTTTAGGATCTAAGTTCAAAGCATGCGCAACGTGCCAAGCAATAGCTTCTCCTTCACGATCGGGGTCGGAAGCAAGATAAACGTATTTAGCCTTTTTAGCTTCACTTTTTAATTCTTTAATCGTATCGCCTTTTCCACGAATGGAAATATACTTTGGTTGATAATCATGGTCTACATCAACTCCCATTTGGGACTTGGGTAAATCACGGATATGACCTTTTGAAGCGATAACATGATAATTTCTACCTAAATATTTTTCAATTGTCTTAGCCTTATGAGGGGACTCGACAATAACTAAATTCTTTTTATTTTTTCGTTTAGTAGGCATAAAATGCCCCTTCCTTGCACAATTTCTACCAAATTCTAAAATACCAAAAATTTCACTCTTGTCAACTAAAGTAAGTTTTTAAAGTCAGCATTAACTAATGGATAAGCACCCGCTGCAATCAACTCATTAGGCCCTTCAGATAAGGGACTAGAAACAGGGCCAGGAACTGCAAAAATATTTCTATTTTCTTCTAAAGCAATATTTGCAGTAATTAAAGATCCTGATCTCTTCCTCGCTTCAGTGACAATAATATTTTTACTTAAACCCGCTAATATCCTATTACGTTCAGGAAACCTATAAGGGCGCGGTGGCGTGTCGGGTAGATACTCACTAATTAGTAATCCCTTAGCCACAATTTCTTCTTGAAGCACCTTATTTTCTTGCGGATAAAAATGGTTAAGGCCATTTCCAACTACGGCAATTGTCTTGCCATGGTTATTTAACGTTTCTCGATGAGCAATTCCATCAACTCCACGTGCTAATCCACTTGCAATCACAAAATCCTGCTCAATTAACTGCGGAATTAATTGCTTTAATACAAAGCGACTATAACCTGTTGGCTGCCTAGCGCCAACAACAACTGTAATTTCTTTTTGCAGCAAGGATAAATCTCCTCGTGTAAAAAGTAGCGTCGGTGGATTATACATCTCGCGAAGTCGATCAGGATAAATTGAATCAAAAATTGTTACAACATTACACTGCAACTCAATTTTCTCAATCCAAGAATTAAACTTATCATTTTTCATCGCAGCAAAAACAAGATTTTGGATATTTGATTTTAATGATAAAGTTTCTATTTTGTCAACTGTTACTTCTTCCTCTGAAGTAAAATTTTCTGCAATTTTCCCTAAAGTGGTAATCCCAATGCCTTGTTGCAATTTTAATCTTAAACAAAATTCTTTTAAATTCATATAAATAAAACCTCCACTATCAAGTACGCAAAAGTGAAGGTTTATTTTTTATTTATTTTTCGTATTCGCTAACTGGAGCAAAAGAACGGCGATGTATCGGCGTTGGACCATATTTTTTTAGTGCTTCCATATGTTCACGTGTACCGTATCCTGCATTATGTTTAAAATCATATTCAGGATATAATTCGCCATATGCATCCATTAAATTATCTCGAAAAACTTTAGCAACAATGCTAGCTGCCGCAATTGAATTAGATTTTGCATCCCCATGAATTAATTTAACCTGCGGAATGTTTAAAGGCACATTCATAGCATCGACTAATAAAGCATTTGGCTTTATCTTCAATCCTTGGACTGCATGTGCCATTGCAACACGGTCAGCTTCATAAATATTAATTCGGTCAATAACATCATTATTAGCTAACCCGACACTTACGCTAATAGCTTTTTCTAAAATTTTTGGAAAAAGAGCCTGGCGTTTTTTGGGAGATAATTTTTTTGAATCGTTAACATCAATTAAATCAAAATCATGCGGCAAAATAACCGCTGCAGTAACTACTGGTCCAGCTAATGGACCACGTCCTACTTCGTCAACCCCAGCAACTAGCTGATCTTTTAGCCAGAAACTTTTTTCATAAGAAAAGCGATTCTGAAATTGAGCCTTAGCTTGAGCAAATTTTGCTTGGCGTTTCTCATAACTAATTAACAGCTTCTGAACTCCTTTTCGTTCGTCAGCTTTTAACTCATTTAATTGTTCGATACTTACTTCTCCTTGAAGCAAGCTTTTGATTTCAGTAATGGTCATCTAAGATCGAATGTAATCCTTCCCAATTTTCCTTTACGCAAGCGTTGAAGCATGAAAAGCGAGAACTTATCATAATCGTCTCTCATGCCATACTTATTAGTCATTGCCAATAACAAATCTGGATTAGACATATTATTTATTTCTTCACTTGTTGCTTGTGCAAATTTAACAAGATCTTTTTCATAATTTTGCTTTAAAAATTCAATCACAAATAAGGCGACATCATCAGGATGGAAAATATCAGCCTTAATTGCACCACAAGCAGCTAATTTATAGCCTACTTCTTGATCAGAAAATTTTGGCCACAAAATACCCGGTGTATCTAAAATTTGAACATTAGTTTTAGTTTTAAGCCAACTTTGTCCGCGAGTTACGCCCGGTTTATCACCAACAATTGCTGCATTTCTACCAACCATTCGGTTAATAATTGTTGATTTTCCGCAGTTAGGAATTCCCGCAATTGCCACACGAATCATTGGATTTGATGCACCTTTAGCAATTAACTTATCAGTTTTCTCCTTACCAGCTAATTTAATTATCTTATATAAGCTAGTCATATTAGTGTTGTGCTGAGCATCCATTGAGATAACAAAATTGCCCTCGTCTTGATAATATCTAGTCCACTTTTTAGTTTGAATTGGATCAGCCAAATCAGCCTTATTTAAGATAATGATATGTGGTTTCTTCTTCGTTAATTGTCCAATCATTGGATTACGGGAAGAAATTGGTAAGCGTGCATCCAATACTTCAATTAGAACATCAATTAAGTCTAAATTATCTTCAAGTTGATTTTTAGCCTTATTCATATGTCCTGGATACCATTGAATAGTTGCCATTTTAATCCTCCACATCCTTTAGATTTAAACTCAGAGCTTTCTGTAAAGCAGGATTACCATCTTGCAATTTTTGCGCTACTGCCAAGTAAAGTTGAGCCTGCACTTGCCCATTTACTATACCATCTGCTGTCAAATTATGTACCTTTTGGAACTCGACTACCGCATTTTTAGTTTCATCGTCAAAAACACCAGTAACATGCTTTGGCATATAACCTAAAGCAGTTAAATATTGCTGCAAAGTAGCTACATCAACACCAGTCATTGACTTCTTTAAAATACTCATACTTTGGAATTGCGGTAGTTTTGCTAAAGCAGATTCTGGAACCGGATAAGTAGGCTTTAATCCCTTTTGATTGATCCAAGTACCGTTTGGTGTCAGCCACTTAGCAATCGTATATTTATACTCTGCATCTGCTGTTTGTCCGACTTCTTGAACAGTACCTTTACCATAACTAGTCTGACCAACAGAAACTGCACGGTGATTTTCTACTAAAGCAGCCGTAAAAATCTCACTGGCACTAGCGGTATTGCCATTAATTAAAATAATTGGTCTTAATGAAGTATGGAAGCCACCTGATAATTTTTTATCAGAACGAATCACTTCTTTTTGGGTACGATCCTTGTACTGCATAATTATCTTGTTATTTGGTAAGAAATACGATGCAGACTTCAAAGCCGCATTCATTTCTCCACCTGGATTATCTTGTAAATCAATAATTAGCTTAGGATATTTTTTAGTATTTATTGACTTTAAAGCACTCTTCAAATCTTTAGCAGTATTAACATCAAATTGCGCAATTGTAATAATCGTAGCATTGTCTTCAGTACGCTTAGTTAAGCTAGATTGAGAAATTTTAGCACGCTTTAAAGTAACATTAAAGGTCGAATTACCTCGCTTAAGCTTTAATGTTACTTTAGTGCCAATTTTCCCTCTAACTAAAGTTGCCACTTTTGTAAATTGGGCTGCGCTGACTTTTTTATTGTCAACGGCAACAATCTCGTCGCCAGGCTTAATAGTACTTTTCGAAGCTGGGGAATCAGCAACAACAGAGTCCACAACAACTTTATTGTTGCGTACTGCCATCTGAATACCTACCCCGCCAAAACTCGAGCCCTCTAAAATATTATTGACTTGTTCTTGGTTTGCTCCACTTAATCCCTCAGAAAAAGGATCATTAAGACTATTAAGCATCCCGTTAATTGCCCCTTGGCGCAATGTTTGCGGTGAGACTTTTTTATAATATGAACCTTGTAATTGCTCATACACTTTTTCAACTTGATAAAAAGGTGACTTTAGTTCCTTAACTTCCATAATTCCAAAGGTCAAACCTGCACCAATTGCCGCACCAGCTATACCAGTTAACAAAAATTGAGCATATTTGGAAAGATGCTTCTTTTTATTATTTGAAATTTCTTTATTTTGATGAGAATTATTTGGTTCTACTTCTGCCATATTAGCCTCAGTTCATATTATCTAAATATAATTGATATGCCTTGTCAAAAACGCTCATGCTTGGTAAATAACCAGCATTTAATTCTAAATATTCTGATAACTTTTCATAGTCTTCTTCTTGTTTTGGAAAAGAACTGTCATGTTGAGCATTATTAGCAAATTGAGCAATATCATCTAAAGATCCTGGATTTCTTTGCGTCATTAAAAAGCGATAAAAGCTTTCACGATATGCCATTAATAGTCCTCCGTTGTATAGAAAACTGCATAAGCCCCGCTACCAGCGTGAGTTGCAATAATTGGACTAGTAACACGAATTAACACCTTAATATCAGGATTAATTTCTTTAATTTTTTCACCTAATGCTTGCATATCTTCTAAAGTATCAACGTAAGAAATGGATACTTCTTTAAGTTCATGCTTATGCTCTTCTACGTACTTTAAAATTCGTTTATCAAAATTCTTAGAGAATTTCTTGCCACGTCCCTTTTTAGCAACATCTAGGTTACCATCAGGCATGTGCAATTCAATTCTAATATTTAATAAAGTGGCAATCTTACCAGCTACCGGCCCCAGACGACCACCTTTAATCAAATTATCAAGATTTACGACAATCATTCTCAATTTTTGATTTTGCTTAAGCTTTTCAATATGAGCAAGGATTTCTTCGAGACTTTTGCCTTCCTGTGCATCCTTAGCCGCAGCTAAAACTTGATATGCTTCTGCACGATCAGTAAGCTCAGAATCCACCAAACTAATCTGATCACTCTTACCAATCAAATCGGCTGCCTGTCTAGCAGCTTCAATAGTTCCACTTAAAGAACGGGCAAGAAAAATTCCGACAACTTGACTGCCATCTTCGGTTAATTCTCTGAATACTTTTTCAAAAACTCCAATAGACGGTTGACTAGTCTTAGGCAATTCTTTTGATTCATCCATCTTTTTTACAAATTCTTCGCGGCTAATGTCGACGCCATCTGTGTAAGTCTGACCATCAATAGTAATAGTTAATGGAACTACTGTAATATTATATTTATCAATTTCTTCAGGAGTTAATTGAACTGAGGAATCAGTTACTACTTTAATCTTAGCCATTCTAAGTGCTATCCCCTATTCTTCTATAATTATTATTCTATGTTAGAATTTATTAAGTACAATCTCAAGTATATCAAAAATACAAAAATGAGTTAAAATTTATTAAATAGATTATAAAGTTATTATAAGGCGGAATAAATGAATGTCTTTTAAACAATTGTGGCAAGAACCAAAGAATCAATCTAAAACCTATAACATTTTGAACAACATTTTTAGTGCCATCACTCATGGTATCGGCTTTGGACTAGCTGTGGCAGGCTTAGTAATTTTGATTGTTAGAGCAGCTCATACAGGAAGTGCCTTAAGGGTGACAGCTTTTACTCTTTATGGCTCTAGTTTGGTTATCCTTTATCTTTTTTCAACACTCTATCATAGTTTGATTTTTACCCGAGCTAGGCGAGTGTTTCAAATATTCGATCACTCTTCAATTTTTATTTTAATTACTGGAACCTACACTCCTTATACCTTAGTCGCAATCGGCGGTGTTAAGGGATGGATTATGTTCGGTATTATCCTAGCGCTCGCAATCTTTGGCATTTTATTTTATATTTTCAATCAAGGAAAACATGTGGTTTTAGATACAATTTTGTATGTCTTAATGGGATGGATAGTAATTATTGCTTCAAGCACACTCTATCCCGTATTAGGGCCTACTGGATTTTGGCTTTTAGTCTGGGGCGGAGTTGCTTATACGGTCGGAGCAGTCCTGTTCTCAATGTGCGGTGTTCCTTATATTCACGTTATTTGGCACATGTTCGTTTTACTTGGATCAATTTTGATGTATTTTTCAATTTTACTTTACGTTTAAAAAATAGGCTAGTGATTTTCTTCTTCACTAGCCTATTTTGCTAATTATTTAAAGCTATATATTCAGTAATCGCTTCTTCATTATTGCTTACAATGCCTTCAAGCACTGCCTTTTTAATTTCTTCTAGTAGAAGACCAACTCTTGGTCCTGCTGGAATACCATTCTTTAATAAAAAGTGCCCATCTACTACCAAATCGTGACTATCCTTAATTGGCAACGCTTCATATCTATCTACTAAAGCTCTACCATTAATCGGCTGCCCTAAAATATTAGCAAGATCAATAGTTGAAACAATCGTTCTTAAACCTGCTTTATATAGATCATAATTATTTGGTGCACGTGAACTAATTAGATCAAAGAAACCTACAATATCAGCTACCTGACGTTCCATTGCATTAGAGTTTTTCCAGATACGCATAAAGTGAGCAATTTTTTCATTAGGTAATTTCAACAAAATAATCATTAAAGCCCATAGATTAGCTTCTGTAGTAGGACTAAAATTAAGTTGAGGATAAAGAGCAAGATTTTCTTTTTTACCTTTAAAACCTGGGACTTCTTCAGATAAACCTGTATCTAAAAAGATTTGAAAGGCCTTTTGACTACCCGGTGCAATGCCCATTTTTACAAATTCATCGCGAATACGCTCAACTGAAATCTTACTAAGCAATTCATGATTGTCGCTAATTGCCTGTTCTGTTTCTGGTTCAAGAGTAAATTGTAATTGACTCATAAAGCGAACGGCACGCATCATTCTAAGGGCATCTTCGTGGAAACGATTTTCAGCCTTCCCTACCGCACGAATAAGTCGCTTGTCTAAGTCGCCTAAACCATCAAAGTGATCAACTATGTTACCATCAACGTTCATTGCTAAAGCATTAATAGTAAAATCTCGTCTCTTTAAATCTTCTGACAAATTTTGTACAAAAGTTACATGATCTGGTCTACGAAAATCTTGATAGCCTGACTCAGTTCTAAAAGTTGTTATTTCGTAACTTTCGCCCCCATAAAGAACAGTTACTGTTCCATGCTTAATTCCCGTATCAATTGTTTTCTCAAAAATCTGCTTAATTTCTGCTGGATAAGCGCTAGTTGCAATATCAACATCATGAATATGACGCTTCAAGAGTAAATCTCGAACACTGCCTCCAACAAAATAGGCCTCATAGCCTGCTTCATTGATTTTTTTCAAAACTGGAAGCGCAGCAGTAAAAACTTCCGGTAAATTATCAATCTTCATATATTTTCCTATTCCCCTTAAAATTCCGTTGTTCTTCATTATAGAAAGAAGGAAGTAACATGAATAAAATTTTTAATAAATAACTACTTAAACAAGTCTTCTTCATTACTCTAGGCTGCAGCATTTATGCTTTCAGCTTAGATGCCATCAGCATCCCTAACAAACTTGCTGACGGCGGGATCAGTGGGATCGCCCTTTTACTTAGATATTGGTTCCACATCAATCCTGGCTTGTCCACGTTACTTCTAAATATCCCTCTAATTATAATCGGATATCGATTTATGGGCAAACGGCCCGTTGCTTTAACCATTTGGGGCACACTTTGCCTATCCTTCTTTTTATCTCTTGGTTGCACATCCCTATTATAAACCAATTGAATTTGGAGCATGATCTTTTTATCGCAGGTGTGCTAGCTGGATTATTTTCAGGATTTGGGATTGGGATTGTGTTCAAGTATGGCGGAACTGATATTATCGCTAGAATACTCGACTTAAAATTAGGTATTCCTGTTGGAAAATCACTTCTTGCTTTAGACGCCTTTGTATTGACTATTCCACTTTCCTACCTCGATATTAAACATATGATTTATACTTTACTTGCTAGCTTTATATTATCTCGAATCACAGACTCGATTCAAGCCGGTTCTTACGCAGCACGTGGACTTTTCATTATTTCAGATTTAAATATTAAAGACACACCAGTTTTGGAACGAGTTATTCAAAGCCTCTACTTTTCAATAGGTAGTCAGGTTTCTATTAATAAGATAACTAATACTCTCAAAAGTGCTGAGTATTCTTCTAGCAACAAAACGGTTGATCGACACTTAGGCGGTATTCTAAACAGTCTATTAATGTATGAAGCAAAAAGATATGATATTTGCGGTCGTCAACTCCTAAACAGTCAGAGCAAATATTATGGCGTTGATATGGGAATTAGAAGTATTCTCCTACCTGATCATCAAGAAGACTTCGGACATATTATTGAAAATATTGTTTACTTGGAGTTACTTAGACGCAATAAAGCAGTTTACGTTGGAGAAAGCAGTAAATACGAGGTTGATTTTGTCGGGATTAGCGATATGAAGGAGCTCTCCTATTATCAAGTTGCTTTAACTACCATGGATGAAAAAGTACTAAAACGTGAATTAAGATCACTAGAGCAAATTCGCGATTCCTACCCTAAATATCTATTAACTTTAGACACTATCAATCGCACAGCAAATTACAACGGTATCCAAAAACTTAATTTAATTGATTGGCTATTAAGCTAATTAACATGCCAATAGATCAATGTGAGATCTATTGCAACTTTTTATATTCCTTAACTCTCGCAAATTTTCGCGCGTAATACAAAAGTTGAAATAAGAATCCTATAATATCAACATTTTTTAGCATTTTAGAAAGCGAAAGTTTATTTTTCAATCTATTTGTGGTTAAAAAAACGGTCGAAAAGCTTTTCGACCGTTTTTATTGCGCGCGTAAAATTGTTACCCATTTAGACTTTAACTATAATATTTCTTTTGCTAATTACCAACTATAAGGTAATTGATTATGTTCGTCTTTAATTTCAAATACTTCATAATTTATATTCAGAAATTCTTGTATTTGTTCACTACGCTCTGGAGTTTTTAATTTTTTTATTGCCTTATTTATAATTTGTCTAATTCGATACTCATTTACGCCAAAAATTCTTGCAATATCGCTTACACTTCTAACTTTTCCTACCTGTTCTTCTTCATCATCAAAACTATCAATGTAGTAACGCAATCGTAGAACGCTATCTTCCCGATCAGTTAATGTATCTAAAACTATATCTAATTTATCTTGCAACGTCGCATAGGGTTTTGAACCCAATCGATTATTAAAACAATAAGTGTTTTGATCAATTGTATTATTTAACTCTTTTGGTGGTAGTAAAGTAATCTCATCTATTACTACAAAATACGGAAGATTTTTTGAAGGTTCATTTTCATTAAGAACGACTAGCTGTCTTTCTTGCTTTTTTAATTTAGCGAATTTATTTGCATTTATATCGACCTTGCCAATCTGCTTACGAACTTTTGCAAGCTCATCTTTATAGCTTCTTTTAGGCCTTCCATATAAGCTATCATACTTTATTTTTTTATCCACCCACTTTTCAGCTTGCTGCTGTTTTTTCTTAAGCAAGGGAATACGTATAATTTGCGATCTAGTTCCGTGTAATTGGTCGCCATCTTTATTAAAAGCGTACGTCATTGCATTTATAACATAGGTAGAGATTTTTAGATTTTGATTTTTTTTTTAGATCTTGAATCAATTTATCAATAGTATTTATGGCTAAAGATTCAACTATAAATGTTATTTTGTTTTTAAATTGAATATAAGGATAAGCATAGTACGGATATTCTTCTTTATGTACCTTGTCGTATATTTTCTTAGTGATCAAATTAGCATTTAAAATTAATAATGCAATTGCCTTGTTCCACCAGTCATTCTTAGACAAAATGATCTTGGTATTTAAAGACTCATAATCATCGCTATTAAATTTAAACATTCCAAAATTGATTTGATACAATTCATGCAAATCTTCAAGATCATCAGTAAATCTAGGAACTTTAATTACAAAGTTTTTATCAATTCTTATTTCCATATCTTCAAATTCAATTCCTGTTTTTATATTTGTTAATGATTATAACCGAAATATTAATTTAGAATTCGACTTAATTTGACCGATAGTCATATCATCATCAAGCTTGTTAACCATTAAGGGATGCTTATAGAAAGAATGTTCTATAAGTTTATTTTCATCTATATTTCTTAAGACTTCTTGCACTGTTCTCATGTGATTATACAACTTTCATATACAATAATCTGCTAATCTTTATTCTTCAAAAAAATCATCATCAATATCATACAATTCATAAGTTTGACTGACCTGTACGCCGACTTTATATTGAATCATTAAATTAGTAAGCATTTCACCATCAACTAAGGCAATATTTAACTGTTTTGCTGCTTCTCGTGCATCACTGGTAAATGACGAAGTAGTTATAAATACTCCACGATCTGCTTGCTTACGTCTAAGTGCACCAAAGAAACTATTAATTTCAGGACTACCTACAACATTTTCTTCTGAATATCTTTTAACTTGCACATAAACTGTACGTAATCCTAGTGGATCTTGGTTAATAATGCCGTCAATTCCACCATCATTGGATTTTTGCGTCACCACTGATTGGCCATTAGTTCCTTTATAGCCCATCTCATTTAAGAGCTTGACCATCATATGCTCGAATTGATATGGATCAGTACTACGCAACTTAGCAATTAATTTTTCCGATAAATCACTACTCTGTTTATCAAACCAATCTTTGATTTGTTTTTCTGTTAATTCAAAAGTTTGGTCTTCAGTGATATCATTATCAATTTCTTTTTTATTTTTTAACTTATTTTGATGTTCAATGTATGCTGGCTGAGAATGAACGAGTTCACGAGTAATGTTTAATCCATATTCATTTAATACTTGTTTGCCAATATCAGTAATTTGATATTGTCCTCTTTTAGGTGAAGTTAATATACCCGATATTTTTAAATCACTTAGAGCCCAATTAATTCTATCGGACGCTACTAAATCATGATATTTTGAAGCATACCTCAGATTCAACAATTCTTGCGGTAGACTTAATTCATCTAAAACTGCCTGTATTAATTCTTGACGCTTCCAATTTTTCTTGCTACTAGCCACCTGTAACACAGGCCCTAAAAAAGCATCCCATGTCGGCATTCCATTATCACTATGCTTTAAAGTTTTATAATCAATCATATCTTTTTCCTGACATTTTTCTGCTATACGTACTTTTATTGTAGTTAATTCTTTATTTTTAAATACACTATAATTTTTAATTTAAATTATACCAAAAAATGGTCGAAAAACTTTTCGATCGTTTTTACAACCGCATTGTGATTGTAAGCTATTTTATTCCTTCACATTCTTCAAAGACTTGCGGACGGCTTCGCTAATTGCGCGACTTGTAGCAGATGCACCAGAAACTGCATCAACATCTGGAGTGTTTTCTTTAACAATCCCTTCTGGAATGACCTTTAGTGCTTGCCTATATCTTCACTTTCGTGATTTTGTACAATCTCGACATTTTTAATTCCGTTGTCGTAGGTAACGCGCACAACAAGCTTTCCACCAATACCCGCATTAGATTCGCCCAAATATTAGTCCTTATCAAGCTTAACATCCTTAATCTTATCACCGTCAGCTAATTCGTTAATTCCGTTATACTTGTCAGAAGCTTCATCTGCGACTTCGTCCATGACATTAGCTGCTTGTTCACCAGCAATCTTACCAAAAATCAAACACTCAGCTAAATTGCCACCGCCTTGATACTGATTTGCGTTAATACCACCTAATTCACCAGCACCATACAAGTGCGGAATTGGATTGTTATTAACATCCAGAATTTCAGCTTTAGTATTTCTTTCTGATCCACCTTGCGTATTCAAAACATTGTAGGCCATCTTAATTGCATAAAATGGACCATCTTCCGCAAATTTAGCCATTGACTTAATATCTCGACCAAATTGATCATCATGACCATTTTCTACAAAACGGTTAAACATCTCGACTTGTTCCTTTAAGCCGTTTATATCAACACCTGTCTTTTCAGCCAGCTCTTCAAGCGTATCAGCTTTAATCAATTTTTCATTGAACTTATCGTATGGAATCTGCCCTGCTTCAATGGTTTCATATTGTTTTTGATCAAAAATAATATATGGCTTCTCGTGACTACATGGGACGCGCCAAATACTATGATCAAAAATGTGCCCATGACGATTTGGACCAGCTTCGTTAAAGTAACGCTTCCTATCATCCACTACCATAAAGACGCTACCGTGGTTAAGCTCTGGCCAACCGAGGACTAACTTAGATCTCTCACCTTCTGGTGTATCAAATGATAATCCATGCAGTAAGCCAAGCGACTCGTAATTATACATATGCCACATCTTAGCGCCGACTTCTTGTGCCATCGAAATACCATCACCCTTGTTGTAAATAGTACCTAATGGAGCAAGTTTAGGAGCAGCCAAGTAGTTTTTCCTTGTTATTTTCAAAACCAACCACCCGTTGTTAAAATAACGCCTCGTATAGCCAAGACATTGATCTTTTGACCTAATTTTTCAATCTGAACACCCTTGATCACTTTAGAAACTGGATCTTGAATCAAGTGACTAGCACGTGCCTCATACCAGACATCAATCTTGTCTTTGCGGTCTAGAACTTTTTGTCTTAAAAGTTTCCACAGAGCTGCATCAAACCATCCATTATGAACCAATGTATAGTCATGTGCTTCATGTCCCTTTAGTTCAGGATATTCTTGAGCAACTCCAGCACGGTATTCCTTTGGTACTTTGCTAAACTCATTGATAAAACTAACTGGTTTAACACCCAGATATTTCTTTATATATTCCCGCATGTCGCACATTCCGTGTACATAGGTTTCAACCATATCTTCTGGCAAATCCATCGGCTACGTTAAGCCACGATAGTATTCCTTTAACTTGTCATAATCGGTCCCCGTGCCAAGAAGCTGGGCAGAATATCTAGTGTTGCCGCCTTCATGACCATAAGGAGCAACATCAACAATTAATACTTTTGCGCCATTATCAGCTGCAAATCTAGCAGCAGTTGCACCCGCTCCACCAAAGCTTAAAACACCAACGTCATAATCTGCCTTCCCGTCAATAGCTAGAATCTTGTTTTCATGTTTCATAATTATATTCCTTGCCTTATGTTACCGTTTACAATAAGTATTATAAGCGTTGACTAAAGCTTTGTATAATAATTAGCTACGCAGTAGAGCTTAATGTTATTTAATTTTGGATAAAAATAAGCTACCTTATATTGATTTGGTTGGTAGCTTATTTTTGCTCTAGTTTTATTTATTTTCCAACATTACCATAAACTTCTCTTAAAAATGGAATTTTACTTGGTCTAAGATAGTGTCGTTGACGTGCTTTTCGTGTATAGACCCTTCTTACTTTATAATTATTATAAAGATCCGCGGCTAAAACTTTCCTTTTATTTGGCTGCCATAACCAATAGTGATAATAATATTCTTCTCCTCCTCCAACTTGATTAGCAGCTTTTCTATAATATAAAGTTGGTAATTTATATGAATCTTTCTTCAAATGATCAATTATAAAACCAAAAATAAAAATAAGTGCAACGATAAGAGCAATAATTACTGCACTGTGTATTAATCTTTTTCCTAACAAATTAATTTTTTGAGGAAAATTTTGCATAAAAGAATCTACGATGATGTCCATTGTTTAAGATCTCCTTAACTAATTTTTTCTAATGAAGTAAATAAAAATTTTTTTACTAATTTATTCTTTTTTTCAGTCAACTTTGTCTGTTTTAAATACAGTCGATAAATTGCACCAATTTTTTTTTGAATATTAATATCAGGAAAATCAATATCAATATCCTCTAGATTATTTTTAGTTATCCTCTTCGATACTGTACCTTCCATTATTTTATGAAATTGATGATCAATATTCTGACTCTCATTTAAAATAAAGCATAAAAACCATGGATCAATCATCTTATAATCAATAGTTAATTTTAAATAAATTTGTGATAAAGTCATATGACTATTTTTTAAAGAAACTATAGCCGCTTTTTTAGTCATTAAGCTAAAAATTAAGTCTCCAGCTTGAGTAATTGCATCATCAGTCGTTTCTTTTTTGCCTTCTATTTTATAGCCTGTTAATAAATCTTCTTCCAAATTTTCAGCAGTATATTTATTGTTGTTACGTTTTGTTACTTCTCGACTATTAAGACCCACCTTTATTTTAGAAACCTGCTTAAGTTTCACATTTAATTTCCTTCCTTCCATTTACTTGAATATACTTTGATATTCAAGTAAATTATATCTAATACACAATCAAATATCAATATATATTCAAATAAACTGTGAATTCAATTTAAGCAAACGAATGGGAGCAACGTAAGTTGGGAGACTTAACTCAAAAAATAAAATCATATCCAATTTCTCATGATGCTGAGATAAATACGATAACTGGAACAAAGTATATTCATTATGGTGATATACATACAGGAAAACTGAAGAGAATAACCAACGAAAAAATATTGCCTAACATAAATGATAATAATTATATTCCATTAAAAAGTGGTGACGTCATAGTTGCAGACGCATCTGAAGATTATAAAGGTATAGCCGATGCATGTGTTATAGATTTAATGAAAGAACATTATAAAATAGTTTCTGGTCTTCATACAATTGTATTTCGTCCAAATGAAAGATTGAAATCAGATTTTTTATATACATATTTTCATACGCCAATTTTTAAACACTATGGCTATAGAGTTGGAACAGGGCTAAAAGTTTTTGGAATTACTTATAATAACCTTTCAAATATGGAAATTAAGCTACCCAAAATTGATGAGCAAAATAAAGTTTATAAAATCATAAATATTGTTACTAATATAATCACGCTTCAGCAACGAAAAGTTACACTCCTTAAACGACTAAAACGTACGCT
>CANOGU010000010.1 GCA_947565635.1 uncultured Lactobacillus sp.
GTAACTCAGTGTCAATGAGTGAAAGCTTAAGTAACTCAGTAAGCATGAGTGAAAGCTTAAGTAACTCAGTGTCAATGAGTGAGAGCTTGAGTAACTCAGTAAGCATGAGTGAAAGCTTGAGTAACTCAGTAAGTATGAGTGAGAGCTTGAGTAACTCAGTAAGTATGAGTGAAAGTTTAAGTAACTCAGTAAGCATGAGCGAAAGTTTGAGCAACTCAGTAAGTATGAGTGAGAGCTTGAGTAACTCAGTAAGTATGAGTGAGAGTTTGAGTAACTCGGTAAGTATGAGTGATAGTTTGAGCAACTCAGTAAGTATGAGTGAGAGCTTGAGCAACTCAGTATCAATGAGCGAGAGCTTAAGTAACTCAGTAAGCATGAGTGAAAGTCTAAGTAACTCAGTGTCAATGAGTGAAAGCTTATCTAACTCAGTAAGTATGAGCGAGAGCTTGAGTAACTCAGTAAGTATGAGTGAGAGCTTGAGTAACTCAGTAAGTATGAGTGAGAGCCTAAGCAACTCGGTATCAATGAGCGAAAGCTTATCTAACTCAGTGTCAATGAGTGAAAGCCTAAGCAACTCAGTGTCAATAAGTGAAATTTTATCTAACTCAGTATCAATGAGTGACAGCTTAAGTAACTCAGTAAGCATGAGCGAAAGCTTAAGTAACTCAGTATCAATGAGTGAAAGTCTAAGTAACTCAGTAAGCATGAGTGAGAGCTTATCTAACTCAGTATCGATGAGCGAAAGCCTAAGCAACTCAGTATCAATGAGCGAGAGCTTAAGTAACTCAGTAAGTATGAGTGACAGCTTGAGTAACTCAGTATCAATGAGTGAAAGTTTGAGTAACTCAGTAAGCATGAGTGAGAGCTTATCTAACTCAGTATCAATGAGTGAAAGTCTAAGTAACTCAGTAAGTATGAGTGAAAGCCTAAGTAACTCAGTAAGCATGAGCGAAAGCTTATCTAACTCAGTATCAATGAGTGAAAGCTTAAGCAACTCAGTAAGCATGAGTGAAAGTCTAAGTAACTCAGTAAGTATGAGCGAGAGCTTAAGTAACTCGGTATCAATGAGTGACAGCCTAAGCAACTCAGTAAGTATGAGTGAGAGTCAATCTAGCTCAACAAGTACGATAACTTCAACAAATAGTACTAACAATAATGGTTCTAAAGTAACGCCAAACAATAGTGGTGCTAAATCTACAATTTCTACTAATACACTTAAGTCTCAACATGAAAATGCTGAATCTGTAGATAAGACAGTTAAGAGACATCACCGTAGAGGTAAATTGCCTCAAACAGGAGCAGAATCAAGTTCTAATTTATTAGGATTAATGATTACTGCTTTAGGTGGATTGCTTGGCTTCAGACGTAAGAAACGTAAAGATGGAGATAAAGATTAATAAATCTTAAAGATAATAAATAAAGCCTCGACTTCCTTTTTTGGAAACTCGAGGCTTTGTTGTTATTAATATGAAAAGAAACGTAAATACTAAGCTATAATAGATTTAAATATGTTGTAACCAATGTAGCAAGAAAGCAATGAGAGGACAGCGCATGGAAAAAATCTCAGTAATTATCCCGGTATATAATGATGAAGAATATTTAGCTCAATGTTTGGACAGTGTCTTAAGACAGACTTATTCTAATCTTGAAATTATTTTAGTAGACGATGGATCTACAGATAGTACACCTGAATTATGTGAAAAATACCGTGAAAAATATGCCAACATAAGAATTTTACACAAGAAAAATGGTGGAGTAGGCTCAAGCCGTAATGCTGGTCTTGAAATGGCAACGGGTGAATATGTTTTATTTGTAGATCATGATGATCTGCTGAGTGAAACTCATATTGAAGAACTTTATAAGCTGTTGAAAAAGAATGATGCAGATATTGCTGTAGGAAATTTTAATCATTTCATTGAAGAAAAAAGAGCATATGGGATTTGGCTTAAAGAAGATGATTACTTTGAAAAGACCTACACTCCAGAAGAATGGTTTACTGTAGAATACGAGACGGTACCTTATAATATGTCGATCATTTTTGCTGTGCCATGGGCAAAATTATATAAAAAATCTCTTTTTGAAAATATAGTTTATCCTATTAATGCTCGTGTAGAAGATGATCTAACTACATGGAAAATATACCTATTAGCAGATAAAATTGCGTATATGAATAAGGCTATTTATACGCACCGAATTTTTGAAAATAGTGTGTCTGCGCAGGCTAATAAGACTGCAGTTTTTCCTTTAGAAGCTGTAGAAGAGAGAATAGGCTTGCTAAGCCAGCTTGGTTTTGACATTACTAGGGAAATAGGTGCATATCGCTATCGGTTACAGATTTGTATCGATACAGCGTTAAAGGATGGAGATTACTTGAAATATCGTAATGCCAAGCAAAAGATGGCGATCTTGAAGAAGTACAAGAAAATATAATTGAATAAAAATAAAACTCTCTGAGATAGATAAAATTCTCAGGGAGTTTTTAGTTAATTATTGTATTGAGCTTTTACCACAGCGTCAACTAATGCTTTTTTAGTAAAGTAACCATTACGAATTAAACTACCAAAATTATTAACACTATCAATCATTTGTCTATAATCTTCATCACTAGTTTGAAGAACTTTGGCTTGAGCTTCGTCTAAACTGTCAGCAATAATGCCTAGATGTTTGTTTTTTATAGTTTCGGCTTCTGGAGTAGTGCTATTTACGATAATTGGCAAACCTGCTGCTAAGTAGGTACTAAGTTTATAAGAAGCATTTACTTTCATATATTCAGACCAATATGGCTCTTCAGACCAAACTAAGCCGAATCCACCAGTTTGTCGTAGTTCTTCTAATAAAACAGGATCATGTTTCCAGCCAGTAAGTTCAACATTGTGTTCAGAATCATTATTTGCAGGGTCTGAATAAACTTTTAATTTAATATTTTGACAGTTCCAAGTTTTAACAAAATCAAATTTGTCCGCATTGCCAGCGAAATTAATTACTTTATTATTTTCAGGGGTAATGAAGTAGTTAACAGTTGCTGGATGATCCCAAAAATGTTGAACCACATATGGCTTTTCTTTTAAGCCGTTTTCTCTTAAAAGATTATACATTTTTTTCGATGGGACAATTAAAACGTCAGCCTTGTTATAGTAATCGATATATTGAGGCATGAGATAGCGATTAACTTCAAACATTAGGGGAATTACATCATGAATAAAGATGATTTTTTTAATATTAGGATAAAGATTGATATGGTCAATCAGTGCTTGATCCCATTCAATCGCGATCCAACTAGGAGATTGAAAAATGACAGTATCACCACCGTTAAGAGAAGCAATAATCCCATCAAAACGGGTGCTTCTTGCTTGTAGTGGTTCTTCTGTCCAATGATAAACATAAATTCCAAATTCATTCATGCCTAGTTGTTTTGCAAAATCTACAACCATATTTTGGGCATTCTGAGCTACGCTATTCATAGCCATTCCATTTATATTTGTAATATGAACCGTCATTATATGTCTCCTTAGAACTTCTTCTTTCCTTAATTATAAGTATAAGAAAGAAAAAAATTTTTTACAATACACGCCTTATGTAATTAATGAGATAGTATTAAAAAAACAGACTTAAAGGCCAGATAAAACATTATCTATAGTTTTCATCTATAGATAAAGATAGATATCGAATATTTCGCATATAATTAAAATCAAAGTATAGTTAATTATGAATTTGAAAGTTTCTTTAAGGAGAACTTGAAATAACTTTTAAGAATATGATTGAAATAAAAGCTTAGCTTGGATTAGTTTTTTTGTATTTAATTTTGATAAAGCAGTCTAACTTTCATCCCTGCATTAAATACTCCAATGACTGCACTACATGAGACAATTCCGAATAAATAAGGATTGCTTAGAAAAATAGCATAACCAAGCAAGTGAGAGAAAATAATAGGATGTTTTTTAGTATATTTACCAGTAAAACTTGGTAAAATCCAGCTAATAATGATTCCTAAAAATGCGACTAATCGACCTAAACTTGTGTTAAAAAGATCACCTACTAATAAGATAAGAGTTCTAAATGTTAAAATGCTGCAAAAAGACTTAGCAATATTTTTATCATTTGAATTAGATGATTTAAAGAAAACAATTAGATATTGCAGAAAGAGTGTAAAAGAAAGCGGACTAGCAGCAAGGAAAAAGGTAGTTAAATCTTTTGAACTAGTATTGGTAAAGGAATTGGACATATATAGCAAAATCATCATATCAATGAAATAAAAAGTAATATCTGCCCAACTAGATGGGCCATACCGGTTAGTAAAAACTGACTGGAACATCCAAGAATTAATAAAGACAATAACGATAACTGCAAAAATTAAAAATGAGATAGGCAAAATGGTGCCGTGATGTAAATGATGAATCAAACTCGTTGCTTGCGAGATCATATAAGTAAACACAAGATCATAAAATAATTCAATCATTGAGACACGTTTTGTTAATATATTAGGTATTGTATGAAATCCTTTCTTACTGAATAACTGCTATTATTATAAAGTAAAAGAGAAAAATATAGTGGAAGAAATTAATTTTATATTCTTAGATGCTAAAACTAGACAAAATAAAAAATCATTCAGAAAGCAATAAAAGCAATCTGAATGATTTTTATTTCTAATAATTATTAGCTAAAGCACCCATTGGATCCCAAGGAAGTAATTGAATTGGATCTTTACTGCCTTCTTCAAAAGTCTTCCTCAAGTCATCACTAAGGTATTTCTTGTTGATAACTGCCTGGTAAACAAACTTATCGAACCAGCTGTCACTCATTACAAAGTAACCTTTAAATCCAGGCTTTTCACCCCAAGAATTTTCAATCTTCCACTTAGTTGGCTTGCCATCTACTAAATCAACACCTGTAATAACCATTGCATGGTCCATCATACTTTCGCCTGAGTCAAGCATGTCAGCTTTAGACATTTCAAAGTCAACATCAAATAAGTCATCACGTTTGTATAGTTCAGTATCAAGTAATCCAGCTTGACGTTCAGAGTCTTTAACAACGTTTGATCCAAACCAAACAACTTCACCATTTTTAAGTTGAGTGATAATCAAATCTTTCATTTCGTCAATTGGTAAGTTTAAGTGACGTACTTGACGTCCACCTTCCACATTTCCTAAGTATTCAACCGAAAATACCTTGTGGAAAGGCTTGTCTTTAGTTGGTGCATTAATTGTGGAAATGTATTCACTTAAGTCCCAACCAACATACTTTTTAAAGAAGTCTTGTGGACTTAAGGCTGCATCTCTATGGTAGTTACCATCATCATCTTTGTATTCAAAATCAAAAGTTTTAGGTGGAACACCAAGAGAAATAGCTAAAATACGGTAAACTTCTTTAAGCATTTCGTTTTTGCGTTCTTGAACTTCTTCTTCACTCTTTCCATCTTGAACCATCTTACGTAATTCAAGACCATCTTTTCTAAGAAGGGTATTTAGAGTGTCATTTAAAGCACTTGAATTAGTTGCATTAGCAGTTTCTGGGTAAACTTTCTTTGGAACAATACCATATTTTTCAATTATTCCGCAAAGCATATCCCATTGACCACCGTCTTGTTGTGGGGTTGCAAATAGGAAAGCAACTTTACGATCGCCTAAGTCTTTATCAGCAGTAGCAATCACGTTTTCAAAGAACCAGTTTGACTTTTCAAATTTGTCCCAGAAGTTAGTGTAATTTTGAGATAATTCAAAGTCCTTAATTTTGAAGTTCTTTTGAATTGAATGACGCATTGTGTTTAAAGCACTGAACATCCAGCAACGGCCAGATTGTTTTTGGTTAGCAACTTTACCAGTATCAATTTCAATTGAAAAAGTTGGGTCTAAGTCAATCTTAGTTTGTAGATTTTGACTAGCTTTAAAAATACCATTTTCTTGAGCAGCACGAGCCGCAATTTTGTTAGCTTTACTTGAGTTAAAGTCATTTTCGAAATTATTAATAAGATCGTTTGTGATTTCCTTGCTCATAAGATCCTCCTTAATTAGAAAAAGCTTAATTATATTTTAGCTTAAATTAAAGATAGTCGTCTAGTACTTGAAAAAAGAATATCTGACCTAAAAAAATAGGTGCTTTTTTCGTATATATAATTAGGGACATCTTACAATAATTAACGTAAAATATAGGTCTAGGAAAAAGAGGGGAAGAATAATGAAAAAACGTGGTTTTGAAATAGTATCTAAGTATCGTAATGCTGGTCTTAGCTTGCCTCAACGTCAAACGATTGCTAGTGCAGGTTATGACTTTGAGTGTGCACAAGACATAGTTTTGCCATCTATTTGGTGTATGAACTTCGTAAGAATTTTTAGATTAATTAGAAATAGTCATGAATTAAATGAGCGAGATTTAGAATTAGCAGAAAAAGTATTGAAACCTTTTTTGGTGCCTACTGGTATTAAAGCTTACATGCCAGAAGATGAAGTCTTAATTTTAGCTAATCGTTCATCTAATACTTATAAACGTAATGTCACCTTGCCTAATGGAATTGGTGTAATTGACAGTGATTATTACAATAATGAAAAAAATGAGGGGGAAATTTATTTCCAATTGGTTAATTATGGAGTTCGTCCCTTAAAGATCAAAAAGGGTGAACGAATTGGTCAAGGAATTTTTATGCCCTACTTAAAAGCTGATAATGATAAACCAGTTCAAAGACAACGTCTTGGTGGTTTTGGTTCTTCTGGAACAAGGAATAAAGAATAATGGCAAAAGTAAAAACACGTTATAAATGTCGTAATTGTGGTTATATTTCAGCTTCTTATTTAGGTAGATGTCCAAATTGTGGTGCCTGGAATCAATTTGAAGAAGAAACACAAGAAGTTAGAAAAGTTTCAACTAAGGCTACCGCTAGCCGTTTAATGACAAAAATTGGAAATAATGATCCAGTAAAATTAAATGAAGTAAGGGCTGAAAAGGAGAAAAGAATTGTAACTCCTTTTGAAGAATTAAATCGTGTTTTAGGAGGGGGAATTGTCTCAGGATCCTTGGTTTTGATCGGTGGAGATCCTGGAATTGGGAAATCTACCTTAATGCTTCAAATTACCGGAGCTTTGGCCAAAGAACACAGTGTTTTATATGTTTCAGGTGAAGAGTCGGCTAGTCAAATAAAGATGCGAGCAGACCGGTTAGGGGTAAGCAATAGTGGGATCTTGCTTTATCCTGAAACAAATATGCAGAATATACGTGAGCAAATCAATGAAATTAAACCAGACTTTTTAGTAATTGATTCTATTCAAACAATGAATGAACCATCCCTTGATTCAATGGTGGGTTCAGCTTCTCAAGTTCGTGAGGTAACTAGTGAATTAATGAAGATTGCTAAAAATGATCAAATTACTACCTTTGTTATTGGACACGTGACTAAAGAAGGAGCAATCGCTGGTCCAAAGATTATGGAGCATATGGTTGATACTGTTCTTTATTTTGAAGGCGACGGACACCATTCTTACCGAATTTTAAGATCAGTTAAAAATCGTTTCGGAGCAGCTAACGAGATTGGTATGTTTGAAATGAAAAATGAAGGGTTAACTGAGATAAATAATCCTTCTGCAATCTTTTTAGATGAAAGATTACCTAATTCAACTGGTTCAGCAGTTGTAGTTTCTCTTGAAGGAACTAGACCACTCCTTGCAGATATTCAGGCTTTAGTGACCCCTACAGCTTTTGGTTATGCAAAAAGAACAACTTCGGGTTTAGATTTCAATCGTGTAGCTCTTTTATTAGCAGTTTTAGAAAAGCGTGGCAATTTAATGCTTCAAAATCAAGATGCATTTTTAACTGCAACTGGTGGGATAAAATTAAATGAGCCAGCAATTGATTTAGCAATTTGTATGGCTGTGGCATCCAGTTATAAAAATAAAGAAATTTCTTCTACAGATTGCTTTGTAGGTGAGGTTGGTTTAGCTGGAGAAATTAGAAGAGTAAATCAAATTGATTCAAGAGTAAAAGAAGCTGCTAAGGTTGGGTTTAAGAGAATTTTTATTCCTAAACATAATCTGACTTCTGAATTAAAAAATAATTCTAATATTGAAGTAATCGGAGTATCAAGTTTGCCACAAGTTTTAAAACTTGTTTTTAACTAGAAGATGGATTGAACTTTTGCTCGTTAAAAGTTACACTTAAATGGATGAATTTTAATAAATTTTGAAAGAGGCGCTTTAATTTTGGCAAAACAAAAAATCCGCGTTCGTTACGCACCAAGTCCAACAGGTCACTTGCACATTGGTAACGCACGTACTGCATTATTTAACTATCTATTTGCACGTCACAATAAAGGGACAATGGTCTTAAGAATTGAAGATACGGACCAAAAACGTAACGTTGAAGGTGGTTCTAAGTCCCAAATGGAAAACTTGCACTGGTTAGGTATTGACTGGGATGAAGGTCCTGATAAGGGTGGCGACTTTGGCCCTTACCGCCAATCAGAGCGTAAAGATATTTACAATAAGTACATTAAGCAATTAATTGACGAAGGTAAGGCTTACTACTCATACAAGACTGAAGAAGAACTTGAAGCACAACGTGAAGAACAACGTGCAATGGGTATTGCTCCTCACTATACTTACGAATATGAAGGTATGACTGCTGATGAGATTAAACAAGCTCAAGCAGATGCAGAGGCAAAGGGCTTAAAGCCAGTTGTTCGTATTCATATTCCAGAAAATAGAACTTATGCTTGGGATGATATGGTTAAAGGCAAGGTGTCATTTGAATCTGATACTATTGGTGGCGACTTTGTTATCCAAAAACGTGATGGTATGCCAACTTATAACTTTGCCGTTGTAATTGATGACCATTTAATGGAAATTACTCACGTTCTTAGAGGAGACGACCACGTAGCTAATACTCCTAAGCAATTAGTAGTTTATGAAGCACTTGGTTGGGAACCACCTAAGTTTGGTCACATGACTTTGATCATTAACTCTGAGACTGGTAAGAAGCTTTCTAAGCGTGATGAATCAGTTCTTCAATTTATTGAACAATATCGTGATCTTGGTTACTTACCAGAAGCAATGTTTAACTTCATTACTTTACTTGGTTGGTCACCTGTTGGTGAAAGTGAAATTTTCTCACAAAGAGAATTAATTAAATCATTTGATCCTAAGCGTTTATCTAAATCACCAGCTGCTTTTGATCAAAAGAAGCTTGAATGGATCAACAACCAATACGTAAAGAAAGCAGATCGTGATGTTTTATTAGATCTTGCTTTAAATAATTTGCAAGAAGCTGGTTTAGTTGATAAAGAAATTTCACCTGAAAAGATGGAATGGGTTCGTCAATTAGTAAATATCTACGCTGTGCAAATGTCTTACACTAAGCAAATTGTAGATATTACTAAGATCTTCTTTGAAGAAGCTCCAGAATTATCTGATGCAGAAATTGAAGAAATTAAAAAAGACGATGCACGTCCAGTAATTGAAGAATTTAAGAAGCAACTAAATGCTATTCCTCGCTTTACTGCAGTTCAAGTTATGAATGCAATCCAAGCTACTCGTCGGGAAACTGGTGTAAAGGGTAGAAAATTATTCATGCCAATTAGAATTGCTGCTACTCGTTCAATGGTTGGACCTGGTATTGGTGAAGCGATTGAATTAATGGATAAAGAAAAAGTTAATAAACACATTGACTTGACTTTGAAGCAATTAAGCGATTTAGGTCTTTAATTATTTCTAATACAGTTAAAGCTACGTGAAAGCGTGGCTTTTTTTGTTAGAATAATAGTTATGAAAGAATGTCTTAAGTGAAAGAAGGATGATCATGAAAGTCTTTAACACTTTAACTCGAAAAAAAGAAGAGTTTAAGCCATTAGTGGCTGGAAAAGTAAGCATGTATGTGTGTGGTCCAACTGTTTATAATTACATTCATATAGGAAATGCCCGGAGCGTTATTGCATTTGATACAATTCGTAGATATTTTGAATATCGTGGTTATGACGTAAAGTATGTTTCTAACTTTACTGATGTTGACGATAAGATGATTAATGAAGCACGTAAGGAACATACAACAGTTGCTGAACTTGCTGAACGCTATATTAAGGCTTTTATGGAAGATACAGAGGCCTTGAATATTCAGCCAGCCACGCTTCATCCTCGAGCTACTCATGAAATTAAAGAAATTATTGGTTTTGTTCAAGATTTAATTGATAAAGGATATGCTTATGAAGTTGATGGTGATGTATATTACCGGGCTAGAAAATTTCCTAATTATGGACAATTAAGCGATCAAAATATCGCTGAGCTTGAAGAGGGAGCTTCTGAGCATATTAATGAGGAAGAACAAAACAAAAAAGAAGATCCAATTGATTTTGCTTTGTGGAAGGCTCAAAAAGAGGACGATGAAATTGCTTGGAATTCGCCATGGGGTAAAGGCCGTCCCGGCTGGCACATTGAGTGTTCAGTTATGTCCACCACATATTTAGGTGATACGATTGATATTCATGGTGGTGGTCAAGACTTGGAATTTCCACACCATGAAAATGAAATTGCTCAAAGTGAAGCTAAAACTGGTAAAAAGTTTGTTAATTACTGGATGCATAATGGTTTTGTAACTGTTGGTAAAAAACAAGAAAAAATGTCAAAGTCACTCCATAACTTTGTTACAGTGCATGATATTTTGAAGCAAATTGATCCACAAGTTTTACGTTTCTATATGTCAAGTGTTCAATACCGCCGACCAATTAATTATTCTGAGGATGGTTTAAAACAAGCAGAAACTGTTCTTAAACGCTATCAAAATACTTTACGCAATCTTGAGGCTAGACTGCAGGATAAAACAGATTCACTTGAGGATAGCATATTAAGAGATAATCTTACACAAGCAAAGGCTGAATTTATTGAAGCAATGGATGATGATTTTAATGTTCAAAACGCTTTGAGTGTGATGTATGATTTGACTTCTACCCTTAATACTCATCTTCAAGAGGATAAAGTGGATAAACCAGCATTAAAACGTGCTAAAAAGATATTAATTGATTGGCTTGAAATTTTTGGCGTTAGCTTTAATGAAAATCAAGCTGAAGATGATACAGATATTGAAAAGATGATTACTGAACGTGATGCAGCTCGTAAAAACAAAGATTGGGCTGAAAGTGATCGTCTGCGAGATCGATTACAAGCTAGGGGCATTGTAATTGAAGATACCCCACAAGGAACGAGGTGGCATCGTGCTTAAGCCAAAAGCTTTAACAGAAAGAGCGACTAATCCAGATGCTTTAGGTCCGTTAACCTTAGCTTATCTTGGAGATGGTGTATATGAAGTTTATATCAGACGTCACTTAGTTAAGGGTGGTATTGTAAAACCACAAATGCTTCAAAGATATGCGACTCATTATGTTTCTGCCAAAGCGCAAGCTGCTTTAATTACGAAGATGCAAGACTTAAATATGCTTGATGAAAATGAGCTAGCAGCATTTAAACGTGGAAGAAATGCTAAAAGTCATACACATGCTAAAAATACTTCAATCAATACTTATAAACTATCAACAGGTTTTGAAGCAATGCTTGGATACTTAGACTTGCTAGGTAAAAAAGAACGGATTGATGAGTTGGCAGAATGGTGCATTGAGCAAGTGGAGCAAGGAGGATTAGATAACTATGAGTTCAAATAATGATGAATTTGTGTATGGACGTCATGCTGGGATTGATTTTTTAAAGACACAAGATGCCAATTTAATTAATAAAGTATTTTTACAAAATGGAGTGCAGGAAGAATTTGCTAATCAAGTCTATCAATTAGCACGTAAAAAGAATTTAGTCGTACAAAATGCTCCGAAAAATAAATTGGATCAGATGGTTAATCATGAAAACCACCAAGGTTTGGTTTTGACAGTAGCGCCATTTGAATATGCAGATTTAGATCAACTTCTTGATAAATTTGATCAAGAAGGAAAAGATCCATTTATTTTAATGCTAGATTCTATTGAAGATCCACATAACTTAGGTTCAATTTTGAGAACGTGCGATGCTACTGGCGTTGATGCAGTAATTATTCCAAAAAGAAGAGCGGCTGGCTTAACTTCCGTTGTTGCCAAGACTTCGACTGGAGCAATTGACTATGTTCCAGTGGCTCGCGTTAATAATTTAGTACAGACTACTAAGATCCTTAAAAAGCGCGGTTACTGGATCTTTGGAACTGCGATGGAAGGCGAAGATTATCGTAAGTGGAATGCCAAAGGCAAAACAGTGCTTGTTATTGGTAACGAAGGTAAGGGGATTTCGCCATTGTTATTAAAGCAAATGGATCAAACTTTAACCATTCCAATGGTAGGACATGTACAATCCTTAAATGCTAGTGTAGCAACTGGTGTTTTACTTTATGGGATGTTCAATAGTCGCCATCCAGAAAAATAAAAAGTCAAGAAAAACGTTTGCATATATTAGTTGAACCTGATATGACAACAAGCAGAAAGAGATTGAAAAAGTAGATTGTTACTATTGGATTGGGCGAGACTACTGAATAACTCTAACTAACAAGACGTTAGTGGAGCTTATTCAGTAGTCTTTTTTTATCCTTTTTTTAAGGAGGTGGGAAGAGTTGTTGTTGATCAAGCGCGTGTTTAATAATAATTCAGCTTTGGTTGAGCTAGGCAATAATCGTGAAGCAGTTGTAGTAGGAAACCGAATTGCTTTCAAAAAACTGAAGGAAAGGAGATAGGTACGAGTAAAGTTGAAAATATTTTTTATCTTGAAAATAGTGCGACAAAACGGACTATTTTCTCATTATTAAAGAATACACCAGTAGATATTGCTGTAACTACTATGCATGTCGTTGATCAAGCACATAGAAAATATCACTATGAATTAATGAGCTTTTTGTCCTTAATGGCTGCTTCTACTATAGCTAAAGCTTTAAATGGAAGTTTAAATCTAAAGTTGCCTAAAACTAACCAAATTCCAGTTGCTGGAGTTCAATATACAGCTCAAATTTCTTTTTCATTTGTGGCAATAGATACTTTATTAAATAAAGGAAATTTATATTTAGCTACTGATATGATTGGAACTAAAGGCTTGATTTGTGTCTTCTTAGTAGCATTTATCGTACCTAATATTTATTATTTTTGTTTTAAACATAATGTCACGATCACGCTACCTGACGCAATATCTCAAAATATAGCTCAAGCATTCAAGAATATTATTCCTTTTGCTTTAGCAACTACTTTCTTTTGGTCATTTAAGCTAATTTTTAGAGCTTTAACTAATATGAATTTGGCAGCTTGGATAATTAAAAGCCTAACTCTACTTTTTACAGCAGCAGATGGGTATGTCGGATTGACAATTATTTATGGTGCAATGGCGTTTTTCTGGTTTATCGGAATTCAAGGGCCCCCAATCATTGAACCAGCAGTTACGGCAATATATCTAACCAATGTTGAAGCTAATTCAAAAGCATTTAATTCAGGAAATATTCAAGACACTAATCATATTTTGTCGCAAGGAATTCAGATGTTTGTTGCTACTTTGGGAGGAACTGGAGCAACTTTAGTAGTAACATTTAGGTTTGATTTTTATCCAAGTCTAAACAATTAAAAGCAGTTGGACGTTCATCAACCATTCCAGTTATTTTTGGTGTAAATGAATCTATTTTATTTGGTGCTCCATTAATCTTAAATCCGATTTTCTTTATACCTTTTATTTTTGCACCAATTCTTAATGTTTGAATCTTTAAAATTTTTGTTGATGTGCAAGGCTATTTCCTGTAGTCTTTACAAGATCAATTTCCGTGGTCAAATGGATATAATAAACGTTACGAGTTAATTTATGTGGATTTCGCTAGTCAAGATAGACATTTAAAAAGCAGTGCTTTGTTGTTTAAAGTCTTAAGTAAGACTTTGCAATAATAATTTTTTAACAGATAATAAATTATCGTTCCGAAACTAAGCACAACCTTTTTATACTTGTATCCCATAAACGTTCGTTCTCTTAGAAAAAAATCTTCCTTTTTTTATTCTGATAATCAAATAGAAAAAGGAGGATTTTCCTGATGGAAAGAATGGATGAAGTTTATTTAATTAGACGCGTGAAAGAGGAACAAGATACAATTGCACTGCGTGAGCTAGTTAATCGATATCGCCCATTAATTAATGGAGCAAAATTAAATTTTTATCTGCGAAATTTTGATCAAGATGACTGGGAACAAGAAGCCTTGATTATGTGTTATCAAAGCTGTTGTACGTATGACGAAGAAAGGACAGAAAATTTTGGTGCGTATTATCGAACCAAGTTTTATAACCACTTACGCTCACTTTTAAGATATGAGTTAGCTCATAAAAGAACCGCATTTTCTAAATCTATTTCCTATGATAATGTGGTGCAGAAAAATCTAATTAAAGAAGAAGTGGAAGAGATGCATATTACGCCTCGAAAGGAAATGTATCAAAAATTTATTAAAAAACTCTCTGAGAAAGAACTAATAGCCTTAAAAATTTTTTTGGGAGAGATAACAATTGAAGAGGCTCAAGCTAAAACAAAGTATAGTCGCTATCAATTATTGCAGGCCAAAGCTCGTTGTAAAACAAAATTACGGAAGGAATTGTTTTAAATTCGCATAGAGGTGATAAAAAGACTATAATAATATTTGTAGAATTTATTTAGGAGGTAATTTTAAGATGGCAGATGAAGTTATTAAGACAGAATTGTTAGACCGTCACATGAAGGAAGTTTTTGATTGGAGCGATTCTGACATGCCTGTTAGAGACGCACTTTGGGACTACTTTATGGAAAAGAATGGTAGAGATACCATGAAGACGGAAAGTGACATGCTTCCGTTCTTGAAAGACTCTGACGATAAGATCGAAGCCTTCGTCAACGAAAATCTTAAGAAGTAACATCACCTAAAAACAATAATTCTACGCACAGTGGTCACGCATTGTTTGACCACCAAAGAACAATCTCTAGGGATTGTTCTTTTTTTGTGAGAAAATATATTTTAAAAGAAAGGGGCGGCTTATGGACTATATAATTGGGATGGATATCGGAACAACAGCAAGTAAGGGTGTATTGTATCAAGGAAATGGTAAAAAGATTGAAGAATTATCAATTCCTTACCCTTTAATTCAAGAACAAGTAGATCAGGCTGAAGAAGATCCACAAGTAATATTTAATGCTGTTCAAAAGATTATTTTTGACTTAAGTAAAAGAGTTGCAGGAAAAATTAAAGCAATTTCTTGGTCGAGTCAAATGCATAGTTTAATCGGCATTGGAAAAGACAATCGAGTACTGACTAACAGTATTACTTGGGCAGATAATCGAAGTAGCCAACTTGTGGCTCAAGCAAAAGAAAATGGTCTTGCGCAAGATATTTATCAACAGACAGGGATGCCGCCTCATCCAATGGCTCCTGTGTATAAATTATTGTGGATTAAAGAAGAAAATCCTAAACTTTTTGCACAAGTGCAAAAGTGGATTGGAATCAAAGAATATATTATTTGGCGTTTAACTGGCAAAATAGTTACCGATACAACTATGGCAGCTGGAACTGGTTTGCTTAACCTCCACACTTTAACGTGGGATAGGAAATTACTTGATAAAATTGAACTAGATCCAAAAAAATTGCCAAGCTTAGCTAAACCAGAAGATGTGGTTGGAAAAGTAGAGGCAGAATATATACAAAAATTGAGTTTAAATCCTGAAACAAAAATTATTTTAGGAGCTAGTGATGGGTATTTATCAACAATTGGTGTTGGTGTTTTAGATAAAAAGTATTTTGCACTAAATGTTGGTACATCAGGAGCTATAAGAGCCATTGCACCTAAAGCAATAGTTGACTCAAAAAATCGCTTCTTTTGTTATCCGGTGGATAAAAGCCATTATCTTCTTGGCGGTCCGGTGAACAATGGTGGAATAGTCTTTGAGTGGGCTAGAAAAACGATTTTTGGTCCAGATCAAACTGCAGAAGATTTTATTAATGTTGCTGAAACTGTGCCTGCAGGCAGTAATGGCTTGATTTTTCATCCCTACTTAGGGGGAGAGCGGGCACCAATTTGGAATGCTCAAGCTCGTGGATCTTTTATTGGATTAAGTCGAAACCACACTAAACCGCAAATGGCGCGGAGTGTTTTAGAAGGTATTGTCTTTAATCTTTTAGGTGCAGCTAGAGGTTTGCGCGAAAAAATAGGGGAACCAGAAGCATTAAGAGTCACTGGCGGCTTTGTAAGAAGTGATTTTGTAAGGCAGTTAATTGCTGATATTTTTAATTTACCAGTAGTGGTAATTAAAAATGATCAAAGTGGAACTTTAGCAGCCATGTTTCTAGCACAATTGGGCTTGAATAAAGAGAATAGCTTAGACAAAATAGTGAAAGAAATAGATGACAGTAAAGTCTACTTTCCAAATCCCAAAAATGTGCAGGTCTACCAGGATATAATTCCAATCTATCGAGAAGTAGAACACGATTTAGACCAAAGCTATGATAAAATAGCTCGGTTTCAGAAAAAATATCCTAAATTATTTGAATAATCAAAAAGGGTAAATTGTATCAAATTAGTACAATTTACCCTTTTTCTAATATAAATATGAATTTAATTTATTTTAGAATTTCTAAAATGTCACTAACAATTTGATCAGGCATTAAATGATCACGCTTGTAGATAGATTCTTTTGGTTCATTATCAGTGTATTCCTTTTTAGCACCATAATTCTTAACCATCATCTTAGTTGGACCATAGTAGCTAGCAATCTTTTGACCAAAACCACCATCAATACTGTTGTCTTCTAGAGTAACAACTAATTCATGGTCGTTTTGAAGTTCATCTAATGCGTCATAATCAAGGTGAGCAGCAGATTTTGGATTGATCAAAGTGGCATTAATGTTTTCTGTCTTTAATAAATCAACTACCTTTTCACCTAATTGATAAAAGTCACCTAAACCAATGATGGCAACCTTAGAACCGGGCTTTACATCATACTTAATAGTTGAATAGTCTTCATCCACTGGTTCACCTTCTGGAATTGGATTTACTGGAGATTTAATTGCTATGGGATGTTTTCTTTGCTTAACTGCCCATTCAAGCATTGATTTTAATTCATTTAAGGTGGTAGGAGCTAAGTATTCCCAGTTTGGCCAATTTGCGACCATGGCGTTGTCAAAAATACCTAAGTGAGTCTTAGAAGTACCAGTAATTCCGCCACCAGCTACCACCATTACGACTGGTAAGTCGTTAGCTGCTACATCGTGAGAAAGTTGATCATAAGCACGTTGTAAGAAAGTAGAATTTTCAAATAAAACTGGGACAATTCCTTCTTTAACAGCCCCTGCAGCAAAGGCAACAGACTCTTGCTCGGCAATTCCTACATCCTTATAATTCTTGGGATATTTATTCTTAATCTCGCCTAAGCCAAAGACGCCCGGGATAGCAGCATTAATGGCTAAGATGTTTTCTTGGTTTTCAATATGTTTCTTTAAGAAATCCAAAACTACAGTAGTTGGATTAGGAGCCTTTGGAGCTGGTACAGTTGTCTTGTCCGTCTTAAGATCAAAAGGCAATACCCAGTGGTGACTAGCTTCATTTTCAATAGCTGGCTCATATCCCTTACCCTTAAGGGTATTGATATGTAAAACAATTGGGTGGTCAATATCTTTAATTGATTTGAAGGCATCAATCATTGCTTTAAGATCATTTCCCTGATCAACATATTTATAATCTAGTCCCATTGCAGTAAATGGATTATCAGCTGTTTGACCATTTGATTCACGTAATTTCTTCAAAGCAGTTACAACACCGCCGACATTATCATCAATCGACATTTGATTGTCATTTACTACAATAATTAGATTATGCTTTTCATCAGCTGCATTATTAAAGCCTTCAAAGGCTAAGCCACCCGTTAAAGAACCATCCCCAATAAGAGCTGTAATATTTTCATGTTCTCCTAGCATATCACGCGCTCTAGCCATTCCAGTTGCTAAGGCAACTGAAGTTGAAGTATGACCAACAGCAAAGTAGTCATAGGGACTTTCCTCAGGATTAGAATAAGGAGTTACATCTTTATACTTATCTGGATCAAGCCACGCATAAGCACGGCCAGTTAACATCTTATGTGGATAGGTTTGGTGAGAAACGTCCCATATGATCTTATCCTTAGGTGCATCAAAAACATAATGATAAGCAATTGTAGCCTCTACAATTCCGAGGTCTGGCCCAAGGTGTCCACCTTCTACGGAGTCTTTTTCTAGAATTAAAGTTCTAATTTCACTAGCTAATTGTTCTAGCTCTTTTAAGTTTAATTTTTTTAAATCTTTTGGACTTTCAATTTTGTTCAATAAAAATTCTGGATGTTTATTCATATTTTTCACCCCAACATTAATAAAAAAAGCTTACTCATTTATTGTAAGTCAATGAGTAAGCTTTTACTAATATTAAGTTAGCATAGATAAGTATAGGTTTAATCTATACTTTCTTCTAATGGTTGAGATGCATTTTGCTTTTTGAGAGTAAGGAACAAAGCAACAAAACTGAGCGCAAAAGCAGTTGCGTTGATTGCCCAACCGAAGTTATAAGAACCAGTAGTATCAAATAAAAGACCGTTCAAGTAAACAGATGCAGACATTGCAAATGCACCAGTCATGTTAATTACTGAAAGAATTGTACTGTAGTCCTTAGCTCCGAACTCTTCTCGAATAAGGTAAGGAAGAGCAACTAAACACACACCTTGACCCAAACCTAAAATAAAGGCAGAGGCAATAAGTGGAAGACTAGTCTTAAAGAAAATTTCGCCGCTCCAGCCTAATAAGCCAAATAAAGAATAAATAAATAAAGTAGCTCGTGTATTAAAACGATCAAGCATAAAACCAATAGAAATCTTACCAGCTGCTGCTCCAAGCATTACCCCAGAAACTACTGAGGCACCAATTGTCAATGGAAGGCCTTGGCTAGTAATATGACCTGAAATATGTTGCACAGATCCAGAAACAAATTGCAGTGCAAGCATTGCAAATGCTAAAGCATAAAAGACAGGGGTCTTAAGAGCTGCCTTAAGGGTAATACCACTAGTTTCAAGAACTTTTTCTGGTATATTTTTCACTTTGCCGTATGCTTGGTGTTTTTGATTAGGTTTTTCTCTTAAGAAGAATGCTGAAGGAACTAAAATTCCGAGAATTAGTAATCCTTCGCAGATGAAGCCACCTCTCCATCCAAAGTTGGTAATGATGTTACCAATAATTGGGTTAAAGATGGTGCCACCAAAGGCTGAAACTCCAAGGGCAATTCCCATCACAGTTCCTAATTTTTCATTGAACCAGTTTCCTAATAGGACAGGGATGGATAAAGTAATAGCAATTGGTTGGCAAATCCCAATGATGATCCAAGCAATATAAAAATGAGTCAAACTTTGAGCTACTGATAAGCTAAGCATGGAAACTCCAATTACAGCAAAACAGAAAGTTAAAAGCCAACGCAAGTTAAGCTTGGTCATAATTTTACCTGCAAACAGCAAGGTAATTGCGGCAGCAGCATTTTGCAAAGTTGTCATTAAAGCAACGCTTGCTCGACCAACATGGAAACTTTTACTAATTGGTTCAAAGAATAAACCAATAGTATTAACAATTAATCCAAATCCTACTAAAGAAATTAAACAGGAGGCAATAAAAACCCACCAGGCAAAAAAATGCGAATTTTCTTTTTTCTTATTCACTTCTTTTCCTACTTTCTAGAATTATAATCCAAAAAAAGATTATAGCGAATTGGTAAAGAATAGGGAAAGAAAAGAGAATGTCTTAACATTCTCTTAATTAATAACTTCTTTTTAATAAAATATTTGTTAGCTCTTCAAGTTGCTGGCGAGTTTTGTTGTCTGGCCAATGCTTTTGTAAGTTGTGTAAAGCTTTATCAGTGAATTTATCAGCTAACTTTTGTGCTCGTTTTACCCCGCCAAGGTCATTAACCATTTTTTCTATCTCTTGCAATTGTTCTTTAGTCAAATCTTGTCCTAATTTAACTAACTCATGTAAGCGGCCTGTAGAGTCGTTTTGTAAGGCGAAAATTAAGGGACCAGAGTAGATACCATCTTTAACATCTAATAAGACTGGCTTTTTAAAAGTAGAACTAGTAGTCGTGTAGTCTAAAATATCATCCCGTAGCTGAAAAGCTTGACCCAAGTATTCACCAAACCTTTTAGCTTTTAGGGCCTTAGTTACTTTAAGGCCACTCTCATAAGCACCAATAAAACAGGCTAGACCAAATAAGACTCCAGTTTTACCTTTAATCTGATCTAAGTATTCTTTTTCAGAAATATTAATGTTATACGCATTGTTATATTGTTCAGTTTCGCCGACTAGGATATTTTGCATAGTTTTTCCATCTGCAATAACGCTGTGTAAGCTTTGAGCATTTTCACTTAAAAGAGTGAGCGATAAAGCAAATAAATAGTCGCCAGCATAAACTGCGATATGCTTGCCATACTTAGTCTGAATTGAGGGTCTTCCATGGCGCATGCTCGATTCATCGATAATATCATCGTGAATTAAGGTAGCATTATGGAGAGTCTCAATTGAGGTTGCTATTTTTTGTAGTTCTTCGCGTTTTTGGTTAGCGTTTGGTCCAAAAGAGCCAAATAGCATTACACAAGCAGGACGCAGCATTTTTCCAGGGGAAGCAAAAGTATCTTTTAAGGCGTCTCCTAGTAGACCCGGAACAGTATTTACATGTTTTAAAATAATACGATTGATGGCAATCATATCTTTTTGAGTTCCTGGAAAATTGTCCCAAAAAGTGAAATTGCTCTTGTTATTGTTTCTTTTTTCGGGAAGTGAATTTTGTAGTGGATGAGTTGAATTTTCTGCCATGATAAATATTTAATTAAAAGGAAAAGTTGCTCCTTTTAATTAATAAATCCTCCCAATCAGTTGAATATCAGCATAAGAGCAGTTAAAATTAAACGGAAATAAAGTCAATGAAGTAAAATTGTTATTTTTTATTTCATTTTCAATTTTGAAGATAGCTTTATTTTTAATTAAAAAAGATCTTATAAGTATAATTCTACACTATCTATTAATATTATTTAAAAGGAGATATAATTTTTTGATGAGTAAATTAGATTCTTCTTTACTTTATTGATAGGAATTGCTAAAATAACATTTTTTTGCTAAGATAAATGCAGTTTAGGAGTGGTTTTATGGCAGTAAAGAAAGCAGCTCTTGCATGTACTGTATGTGGCTCTCGCAATTATTCTATTGCAGCAAGCAAGAATAGAACGCAAAGACTTGAACTTAAGAAGTTTTGCAAGCATTGCGGAAAGCAAACTTTGCACAAGGAAACGAGGTAGGTAAGCAATGTTTAAGTTTATTAAGAGTGTTAACCAAACTATGGCAAAAGTATCATGGCCAACATGGAAACAAAATAGACGTGATACAGGTGTTGTAATCATCAGCTCAATTTTGTTTGGTGCTTACCTTGGTTTGCTAGATTTATTATTTAGCTACTTAACGCAAATGTTCTTATAAAAACAGTATATGTGTTATAATTAAATCAGTTAAAAAAGCCTCCCTCGGAGGTTTTTTTATTTGCATAAAGGTATTATTTTAAGGAGTTTAGAAACATGGTTGAAACCAGCGAAAAGAAATGGTACGTTTTACACACTTATTCTGGCTACGAAGAAAAGGTTAAGAAAGATTTACTTTCAAGAGCCCAATCAATGGGTATGCAAAATTATATCTTTCGAGTAATTGTTCCTGAGGAACAAAAGACTGAAACTGTTCGTGGTAAGAAACAAGAAGTAGATGAAAAGGTATTTCCAGGTTACGTTTTAGTAGAAATGGTAATGACTGATGAAAGTTGGTATGTTGTCAGAAATACGCCAAACGTTACTGGATTTGTTGGCAGTCACGGTGGTGGATCAAAGCCATCTCCTTTATACGATGACGAAATTGAAAGAATTCTTGCCTCTCAAGGCCAACCAGCTAAAGAACCTAAAGCTGACTATGAAGTTGGTGAAACAGTAACTATTATTGATGGTGCATTTAGTGGCATGAGTGGTAAGATTACTGAAATTAATCCAGAAAAAGATAAACTTTATGTTTCTATTGATATGTTCGGCAGAGAAACAAATGCTGAGCTTGACTATAACCAAGTAAAAGAATTTGACCAATAATAAAAATTTAATTAGCTATTGTCAATTTAATAAATTGCTGGTAGTATATTAGAGTATCTTTATTATTGTGGGAGGAGAAGAAGGAAAATTCTCCACTATAACCGCATCACGGAATCAAGGAGGTATTGACCGTGGCAAAGAAAGTTATTAACGTAGTTAAACTGCAAATTCCTGCTGGTGCAGCAACTCCTGCACCTCCAGTTGGTCCTGCATTGGGTCAAGCTGGAATCAACATCGTTGGTTTCACTAAGGACTTCAACGCACGTACTGCTGATCAAAAGGGTATGATTATCCCTGTAGTTATTACTGTATATGAAGATCGTTCATTCGAATTCATTACTAAGACTCCACCAGCTGCTGTTCTTTTGAAGAAGGCTGCTAAAGTGGACAAGGGTTCTGGTGAACCTAACACTAAGAAGGTTGCTAAGGTAACTAAGGACCAAGTTAAGGAAATTGCCGAAACCAAGATGAAAGATCTAAACGCTGCAGATATTGAAGCTGCTATGCGCATGATTGAAGGTACTGCTAGAAGCATGGGCTTCACTGTCGAAGACTAGTGTTTTTAGGAACGTCGGATCGTTAATCAAAATTAACGAATCAAGGTGGGAGAGTGTGAGAAGACTCGTTTGACCACATTTTCAGGAGGATTTTTACATGGCAAAGCATGGAAAGAGATATTTAGAAGCAGCTAAAAAAGTTGATTCAACTAAATTTTATTCAGTAGATGAAGCTATGAAGTTAGCAAAAGAAACTTCATACGCAAACTTTGACGCAACTATTGAAGTTGCATATAACTTAAACGTTGACCCTAAGCAAGCAGATCAACAAATTAGAGGTGCATTGGTACTTCCAAACGGTACTGGTAAATCTAAGAAGGTTGTTGTTTTTGCTGAAGGTCCACAAGCTGACCAAGCTAAAGAAGCAGGTGCTGACGAAGTTGGTTCTGATGATTTAGTAGAAAAAGTTCAAAACGGTTACTTAGACTTTGACGTAGTTATTGCTACTCCAATGATGATGGCTAAGGTTGGTCGTTTAGGTCGTATCTTAGGACCTAAAGGTTTAATGCCAAACCCTAAGACTGGTACTGTTACTATGGACGTTGCTAAAGCTGTTGAAAACCAAAAAGCAGGTCAAGTTGAATACCGTGTTGATAAGCAAGGTTTAATCCATGCACCAATCGGTAAGGCTTCATTTGACGCTGAAAAATTAGCACAAAACTTTGATGCATTACGTGACGTTATTCTTCGTGCACGTCCTGCATCCGCTAAGGGTCAATACGTTAAGAGTGTTGCCGTTTCTGCAACCTTTGGCCCTGGTATCCACTTGGATCCATTAAACTTAGACTAATTATATAGTTGTTTAATTAAGCAAAAAGACTTCACAAATGTGAAGTCTTTTTTTGTACTAAGGTTGAAAGTACAATGAGATTTTAGTTAGAATTAAACAATACGCTATTTTTAGAACAGGAGGTGAAGGAAGTGCTAAATTATATCTTTAGTATTTTACCTTCATTATTTTCCGGTGCTTGGTTAACTATTGAGATCTTTTTTTGGACGACAGTAGTTTCTATTCCATTAGGTTTATTAGTTGCTTTTGGCTTACATTCAAACTTGAAGTTAGTTAAAGCAATTTTGAAATTTTATGTATGGATTATTCGTGGTACACCGCTTTTACTACAATTAATTTTTATTTTTTATGGCTTACCAACTGTGGGAATTGTCTTTCCAAGATATGAAGCTGCTTTGGTTGCTTTTATTATCAATTATGCAGCTTACTTTGCGGAAATTTTCCGTGGTGGACTTCAAGCAGTTCCAGTTGGACAATTTGAAGCAGCCCAAGTACTAGGCTTAAGTAGATGGCAAACAATTAATCGTATTGTGCGGCCACAAGTTGTTAAGATTGTTCTGCCTTCAATTGGTAATGAATTAATAAACTTAGTTAAGGACTCCAGTTTAGTCTATGTAATTGGTTTAGGAGACCTTTTACGTGCTGGAAATGTTGCGACTGCAAGAGATGTATCTCTAGTTCCACTCGTATTAGTAGGGTGTGTATATTTGGCAATGACAGCAGTTTTAACAGCTTTATTGAGAGTAGTAGAGAAGAGAAGCAATGTCTGGAAATAAAGTTTTAGAGCTCAAGGATATAAGTAAGAGTTTTGGCACGAGAAAAATTATTGATAAGTTAAATTTGTCACTAGATCAAGGAGATATCTTAAGTATTATTGGCCCTTCAGGTGCAGGAAAAACTACACTTCTTCGCCTGATTGCGGGACTTGAAAGTGCTGATAGTGGAAAGTTTCTCCATAATGGAAAAGAATTTGATCCTACAGACCGTAATAATCACTTGGTAGGGATGGTTTTTCAAGATTACAATCTTTTTCCAAACCTTTCTGTAATGGATAATATTACGCTTGCCCCAATTATGGTAAATAAGATGAGTAAAGCGAAGGCAGAAATAGCTGCTGCGCCTGTTTTAGATCAACTAGACTTAAACAAGTTTAAAACTTTATATCCATATCAATTATCAGGAGGACAAAAGCAACGTGTAGCCATTGCTAGAGCACTGCAAATGAAACCTGAAATCTTGTGTTATGATGAGCCTACATCTGCTTTAGACCCTGAGTTAGTAGGAAAAGTAAAAGATATTTTCTTAAAGCTTAAACAAACTGGAATGACGCAGGTAATTATTACTCATGATCACCAGTTTGGAAAAGCTGTTGCTGATAAAATCTTAAAAGTTGAGCCAATAGAAAAATGATGAAAAAAATAATACGATTTTTGGGCCTATTGATCATTGTGCTAGCTTCTGTTGGTGTGGCTGGATGTCAAAGACAGGAAAATTCATGGCAGGCGATTAAATCACGTGGTACTTTAGTAATTGGTGTTGACGACAGTTTCGTCCCAATGGATTTTCGCCAAAAGAATGGTAAGCTTGTTGGCTTTGATGTTGACTTAGCTAAAGCGATTTGCAAGGAAATTGGGTTAAAACCTGATTTTCAAACAATAGATTGGTCAATGAAAGAGACTGAGCTTCGCAATGGAACCATAGATGTTATCTGGAATGGATACACTAAGACGAAGGCTAGGGCAAAGAAAGTAGCATTTTCAAAACCTTACCTTGAAAATGATCAGATCCTGGTTACACGGAAAAATAAGGGAATATATAATTATCGACAAATGAAGGGAAAAATTCTTGGAGTTCAGACAGGATCTTCAGGAGCCGATGATTTGGATAATTATCCTAAAGTCTTAAAAAAACGCGTTAAAAGTACAGTTTTGTATGATACTTATAACAATGCCTTCATTGATTTAAAAGCTGGTAGAATTGATGGTTTATTAATCGATGGGGTATATGCGAATTATTATTTAGCTCATAGCAAGTATCAAAAAGAATTTAAAAAAGAAAAATTACCATATCCAAGTGAAAAATTTTCAGTAGGAATCAATAAAAAAGATAAAACTCTTAAAAACAAGATTAATCAAGCTCTTGACCACTTAGAGAAGACGGGAGAGCTAAAAAAGATTCGCAAAAAATGGTTTAATTAAAAAAAGCTATTGACGACTTATCTAATTTAAGGTAATATATTGTACAGTAAATTCTACCTAAGACTCGGGTGGCTAACGTGCCTTAATATCCCGCCGAGGCCAGAAAAACAAAGAGTTTTACAACTCCATGTCTTTTTGGCATGGAGTTTTTATTTCGGCTGATAGAATTTATCTTAAAGTAAATTTGGAGGTGAATTCGTTGAGTAAAGCAATCATTGCTAAAAAAGAAAAGCTTGTTGATGACTTTGCAGCAGAACTTAAGGAAGCTAAGGCTATCTTAGTAATTGACTACTTAGGTTTAACTGTTGAAGAAGTAACTAACTTACGTAAGGATCTACGTGATGCTAACGTTAAGATGAAAGTTATCAAGAACACTTACTTAAAGCGTGCTGCTGAAAAGGCTGGTATTGAAGGTTTAGAAGATACTTTTGTTGGTCCTACTGCTGTTGTTTACACTGCTGATGCAGAAGACATCACTGAACCAGCTCGTATTGTTTCTAAATACGAAGATGATATCGACGCATTATCAATTAAAGGTGGTATGCTCGAAGGTAAGGTTGCCAGCCAAGAAGAAATCAAGAAACTTGCAGCTATTCCAGGTCGCGAAGGTTTACTTTCAATGCTTGTATCTGTATTACAAGCTCCAGTTCGCAACTTTGCATACGCTGTTAAGGCTGTCGCTGATTCAAAAGACGAATAATATTAGTAAATTTACACATATCTAATTTCGGAGGAAACTTATAATGGCTTTAGATACTGAAAAGATTATTGAAGATTTAAAAGGTGCTTCAATCCTTGAATTAAACGACTTAGTAAAGGCTATTGAAGACGAATTTGGTGTTTCAGCTGCTGCTCCAGTTGCTGCTGCAGGTGCTGCAGGCGCAGGTGCAGAAAAGACTGAATTTGACGTTGAATTGACTGATGTTGGTCAAGAAAAAGTTAAGGTTATCAAGGTTGTTCGTGACATCACTGGTCTTGGCCTTAAGGATTCTAAGGACCTTGTTGATGGTGCTCCTAAGAACGTTAAGGAAGGCGTTTCTGAAGACGAAGCTAACGACATCAAAGCTAAACTTGAAGAAGTTGGCGCAACTGTTACTGTTAAGTAATAAAGTCTTAACTGAATACACTGTTAAAAATGAGGATTCTATTTTACGGAGTCCTCATTTTTGTTTACAATAAAATTATGATTAAGAAGAATTTTTATAAATGGTTTAAAGCTACCTTGGCCATTATTTCAATTATTTTAATTGTATTAGATTTTGCGGCAATAATTGATATTAATGGTGCTAATAGTAAATGGTTTTGGCTTAATAATATTATTTTAATTATTTTGGCGATTGATTATTTTTATCGGTTATATTTAGCAAAAGATAAGCAAGTATTTTTTAGAAATAATATTTTTGAAGTATTGGCAATTATTCCGGTAGGAATTGCTTTTAATTGGATGAAATTTGCTCAATTAGGTGACATCGGTCTTTACTTTCGCTTGTTACGTTTAATTCGGCTGGCAGGTCTTGTGGGAATGCTAAAGGATATCTTGCATACTCACGGAATTTTATATGTAATATATTTTAGTATTGCCTTTTTGATGCTAGGTTCAGTTGCTATTTCGATTACAGAGCATGTTTCACTTGATCAAGCTTTTTGGTGGGCTATTACTACTGCTAGTACAGTTGGCTATGGTGATATTTCCCGTCATACAATTTCTCCGCAGTCCTTACTTGGAAAATTAGTAATTCTAGCGATGATTCTAATTGGAGTAGGGGTAATGGGAATTGTTACTAGTTCTCTTACTACATATTTAATGAGAAGAAATGAGGGCAACATTAGCATTAAAGATAAAGATGCGGAATTGACTTTGATTTTAGATAAATTAGACCGCCTAGAGGAACAAAATAAACTTTTAGCTGAACAAAATCAAAATTTACAAAAGCAAATCCAGGAATTAAAGCCTACCCATACTCCTAGCGAGTGGAATAAGTTTAAGGACTGGATTGAAAAGAAAAAAGATAAAAATTAAAGCGTAAATTCGATAGACCCTATTACTGGTGAATTTACGCTTTTTTTAGATAGATAAATAAAAATGTAAGATGATCATAAATAGAATGTAGCAAACTGCGATAATAATGATTACCCAGCCACTTGTTAACCAGAATCTTGCCCAAGTTTGGCTATTTGTTGAAAGAACGCGTCCAAATACAGGTTGTTTGCCTTTTATTCTAAATCCTGTCCATAAACAGATAATTCCGATAATAATTGCTAAAATAAATATAGGAATAGAAATCGTCATTCCATCTCTTCCTTTCTGTTCTGTAACATTCTAATTATAAAACTTTGTAGAAAAAAGCAAAGCAGAATTGATAAACTATAAATGATAAATAAAAGAAGCGAGAATAATTATGGCAAAAAAGAATCAAATGTATTTTGCGGCTAATCCAGATGCTAAGCATGATGAGCATTTAGTTGATTATCATATTGACAATATTGACTTAAAATTTACAACTGATGCAGGTGTATTTTCAAAATTGAGAATTGACTATGGATCAGGTGTGCTAATCAAGACCATGAAAGATATCGATTTTCCAAAAAATGGAATTCTTGACGTTGGAACTGGGTATGGCCCGATGGGCTTATTTGCGGCTAAGTTTTGGCCTGATCAAGAAGTTGATATGGTAGATGTAAACGAGCGTGCCTTAGACTTAGCTAAAAGAAATGCACAATTTAATCAGGTAGATAATGTGAATATTTATCAATCAGATATTTATGAACAAGTGGATAAAAAATATGGGCTAATTATTACTAACCCCCCAATTCGTGCCGGAAAGAAAGTAGTGGACCAGATTTTAACTGAAGCCAAGGATCATTTAGTTGAAAATGGTGTTTTATTAGTAGTAATTCAGAAAAAACAAGGTGCACCAAGTGCAAAGAAATTAATGACAAAAGTATACGGAAACTGTGAAATTTTAGCTCGTGATAAGGGATACTATATTTTAATGAGTAAAAATAATTAAATATATAACTAAAATGATTTATAATGAAAGCGAATACAAAGTAAGAAACGAAATACTTTGAAAGAAGTGAATTCATTATGAAACTGTTTATTAATATTATTTTAGTTTTGATTGTTTTAGCTGGTCTTGGTGGAATGATTTATTTATCGGTCAATGGTAATCGTTTTTTGGGAGCAGCTGGTTTGGCTACGCTTTACTTTGTTGGATCAATCGGCTATTTCGTTAACTGTTATACGATTAAAAAACGTGGTCGTATTTAAATAGAAAGGGTCAAAGGATCTTTTTTATTTTTACTTATTATCCTATACATGAATATGTTTTATAATGAATTTATTTAAGTGAGCTGGCTAATTTAGCCAGCTTTTTTTAGTTATAAAGAGTATTATATTTACAAATACAAGTACTGATAAGCTCAAATATAGGAATAGATGATGATATGAAAATAAGAGAAGCTCTTCGAAAAGAAAGATTGGCTCAACATAAAACACAAGCCGCTTGGATTAAAAATATACCTATGTCTGTTTCTCACTATTCAGAAATAGAAACAGGTTATGCTAAAAATGGAAAAGAAGCAGATATTGATAGTGAAAAATTAATTTTACTTCTTAAATCTAATCATGTAGATATAATAAAATTTTTTGAGTCAGTCAATGGCTCATACAAAATTGATGAACGTGCAAGGATGATAGAGAATATTTCTAATCAATTATCGGTTGCTTTTAATAATAATGATTTAGAAAAAGTCGAGAAAATTACTCATGAATTGGAAAATATACCTACTGTTCCAAAAATTACATATTATCGGGCTGTATTAATCAGGGCTTATTTAAAGGATGAAATGACTTCAATGGATAAAGCAACTCGAGCAAAAATTAATCAATATATTTATCAAAAAGATAATTGGGTTACAGATAACGAGGCATTAACAATTTTTGGTAACTCTATGCCTATTTCTGATCCAGACATTTTGATTGCTAGAATGGGAAAGGTATTACGCTACTATAAAAATTTAGAAAATTGTCCAGCTACTTTTCAGCGGAGAGTATCCACAGTTTGTGTTAATTATTTATACACGGCGCTTTGTATTAGAAAAATTGATAAATATGTGTTAGAAGCAATGGCCCTTATTCGTACATTGCCTTTTGATGATAGGTTTGGATTAAAGATTCTTATTACCCAATATTTTGAAGATATGAAAAATGAAAATAAAAAATCTATGCAGCAATTAAAAGATGTGTTGAGACATGCCGGTCTAACGAAGCTTGCAAATCGATTATAGAATGAAAGCTGATATAAAAATAATTCGAAATATCGAAATTTAATTGTGAACTTGAGTATTTATATATATTATCTTAGATAAGATAAGAAATAGAGGAGGAATAAAGATGATTTTCGAAATCTTTGTGCTTCTGTTCACTATTTTAAAAAAGTAACTTTTAAGAAAGGAAGGGAATTACCATGAAAAAGAAAGGTAGAATTATAACTGCTCTTGCAACGACTGGAGCAGCGTTAGCATTAACTATCACGCCAGCCTTGGCAGCAACAGTTTATGCTCAAGGAGGAACTTGGAATTATGGAGTAGGTAATACCTATGTCTGGTCATATTATTCACATAATGGTAGAACTCACAGTGCTTCCGTGAAGGGAAACTACTCGACTTCTAGTGGATGGACACGACCAGGAGTAACTGCAAGAGCTTCTGCTACGAGGGCATGGATGGGAAACCAATCATATTACAATGTGAGATAATTTATAAAGGGAAAAATAATAACGCATTAGATGCGCTATTATTTTTGTATATGAGAAAATGTTTAGGATTGTTAAATTAGGAATCTTTGGAATTATAACTGCTCTTAGTTTGATTTTACTTGGTATGCTTACTCAGCAGTTCGATAAGGGAAATGTTCCTGGAAGTCCTACTGTTATTGAAGTAACCAATCAAAATGGAAAGTATTCTAAAAAAAGAGTATTTGATGAATTAAAGAAAAGTGCTACTCAAAATAACTATCAAATTAGTTTAGTAAGGTTAAATACCGTAACTGGGAATACATCAAAGTCATTTTATAATTTTAATGATAAATTAAATCAAAATATTACCTATTTCAAAAATTCAGATATTTCAAAAATAGACGACCAGAAACTTAATTTAGAAGAAGTTAAAGGACGTTACTATACCAACGCTGATTCTCAATCACTTAAAGAATTGAGTAAAAAATTATCAAGCTTAGGCTTGAGTTTTACAATTTATCATATTTCTTTACTCAGCCTTTTAAAAAATGAAAGTAACGTAATTAGCTATTTACCTATATTTATAAGTCTTTTAGCTATTTTACTTATCATTATGTTGATTGAAAAAATTTATTCATTTAAAAAATATGCAGTTTTAAGGTTAAATGGATGGTCGTATCTACAGATAATAGTTAACGATCTAAAACGAATGCTTGTATCATTTAGTACTTTAATCGGCATATTTTTAGGACTGAGTATCGGTTATACGCTTTTAGTGATGAATAAAGATGGGATTATATTTTGGCTCAAATATAGTTTCTTAGTGTTGATATTTATATTTGCGTTTTTCATCGTTTTGGATCTTATTTCCTATACTGTGTTAGCATATATTAATCTTTATCCAGCTTTAAAGGGACAAACTTATACTAGACCTTTCGTTGCTACAGGATATATCTTTAAAATATCTTTGATAATTTTAACTACTATCAACGTCTTAAGCTTACACCATACGGTTGAGACTTTTAGAAATGACCAGACTATAATGCATGAATGGATTAAGCACAATAGTGGTTATATTCTTCAATTTACTAATGTAGATGATAAAAATGTAACCGAAACAGATAAATTAGGGAGTTTAACTAGAGAAACAATGGATTTAATGCCGAATAATATTGTTTCAAGAAATTCACAAGAATTTCATCCTAATTTACAAGATGATACTCCAGAAAATGGAAATGTACTTTTTGTTAATAAAAACTACTTTAAATACAATGAAATCAGGAGTACTAATAATAAAAAAATCAGTTTTAAAGATATTAAAAATAAAAATTTTACAATCTTATTTCCTATAAATAGAGAAAATCAGAGACAGAGTTTTATCAAAAAATTTAATGAATTTATAAATTTCCAGGAAACTTTATCAGGTACAAAAAAGATGAAGGGAAGTTTAAAGATAGTTACTTATGCGAACAATCAATCTATTTTTAATTATACAATTGGAAAAGAAATTGCTGATTCAATTTCAAGAGATCCAATTATTGTAGTAATAAATGATTTGAATGCCTTATCGGATAATTTCTACTATTCTGCAGCAACTCAAGGGATGATTCAGTTTTTTGATTTAGACAAGTTGCAGCGAACTTTAAATAAAACTGGACTTTCTAAGTATATTGGTGGAATTACAGATGCTAAAACAAGATTGGCTAACTTTAGAATTGAGTTAGTCCAGCGTATTACAATTTTATCCTTAATAGTTATAATTTCTTTAATTCAATTAATTTTAGTTATTGCATTTATCAGTTTATCCTTTATACAAAAAAATCGCTCGAAATTAACAATTAATAAATTATTTGGTCAATCAAATATAAATTTGGTCTCTAGATTTGTTTTATTTAATTTAAGTATAGATACAATTTTATTTTTATGTGTGTTCATAGTCCAAAAAGCATCCTTTAGTTCTCTTTGGTACTTAATTATCTATTTAATTGCAGAGGGTTTAATTATTTTCTTTCTTTCAAATCGATCTGAAAAGAAACTACTTTTGACGTTAAATAAAGGAAATTAAGGAGGATCAGTATGTTATCGGCTATTCAGATTAGTAAAAAGTTTAAAGATAGAATTATTTTAAACGAGACTTCATGTGAATTTGAAAAAGGAAAGAGCTATGCAATTATTGGTCGGAGTGGTGCAGGAAAAACTACTTTTTTAAATATTCTTGGGGGACTAGAACAACCCGACTCTGGGAGGATCTGTATCTCTGGAAAAGAAGTAAATGAAAAAAATATAGACAAATTACGAAGAGATATATTAGGATATATTTTTCAAAATTTTGGATTAATTGATAATGATTCTGTTAAGAGTAACTTATCGGTTGGGATAAAGCATAAAAAGATACCGGAATCCCAAAAAATAAAATTAATGCATGAGGTTCTTGAGCAATTAGATTTGAAATATTTAGATTTAGAACGAAAAGTTTATACTTTAAGTGGACGAGAGCAGCAGAGAATAGCCTTGGCGCGCATAATCTTGAAACAACCTCAAATAATTTTTGCAGATGAGCCAACAGGATCCTTAGATCCAGATAATGCTTCACTTATTTTAAAACATTTATTGGCAGATTTTAGTAAACAGGCAATAATTTTAATAGCAACCCATGATCCGAAAGTATGGAATGCCTGTGATTACGTAGTTAAATTAAACAATCATACTATTCAATTTGTTAAAAATTAAGCTTTAATGCAGGGGGAAAATATGAAGAAATTTAAAATAGGAGTTATTTCACTTCTAACTGTACTGGTAATAGCAATTATTGGAGTTTTGACTGTTCATACGTCTGCTACCGATCGTTTAAATCCATTGGTTAGGGAAACAGTTAGTTATGCTAAGGTTCCAAAAAACACTCAGAATTACAAACAAGTAACGATCATTAACCCAAAGGATAGTAAAACTAGAGCTTATAAAATAAAACAAGTAGGTGGTTATGATCCAAATCAGGAATATATTAAGATCCATCATAAGGGTCAATATGTAAAATCAATTTCATACATTACAAAAAATCAATTTTATAACCAACAATAAAAATTTTTAGCTAGCAGGTCGCTAGCTTTTTTCTTTTTGTTAAAATATAAGCAGAAATTAAAGAGGAAGATCCATGTTAACTAAAAAGCAAAAAGAAAAATACATGCACCTAGCCTTTGAACAGGCAAAAAAGGCTGAAGAACAAGGTGAGGTACCAATTGGTGCAATTGTTGTAGATAAAGATGGCAATGTGATTGGCGAAGGATATAATAGACGCGAGCTTGATGAAGATGCAACGCAGCATGCCGAAATGATTGCAATTAGACAAGCCTGTAAAAAATTAAATTCCTGGCGCTTAGTCGACTGTAGTTTATTTATTACGCTTGAACCATGTCCCATGTGCAGCGGGGCAATCATTAATTCAAGATTGGCTGAAGTTTACTATGGTGCTTTTGATCCAAAAGCTGGAGCAGCAGGTAGTGTAATTGATTTATTTAAAGTGGAAAAATTTAATCATCATCCTCAAATTTATGGTGGTTTATTTAGGGATCAAGCTGCTCAAATGCTAAAAGATTTTTTCCGTGAAATTAGACGTAAACAAAAGCAAGATAAATAGTGGAAAAATAAATCAAAATACTGTATTATAGTTTGTGGGCAATGTCCGACCTCCAAATTGTGTCAGGACCGGAAGGTAGCAGCACTAAGGTTGCTTGGGCATGTGCCTTTTTTTGAGAATTTAAACAGCTCTTAGCTCGTTTGAGCTAGGAGTTTTTTTGATAAAGGAAGTGCAAAATGGCTTATCAAGCGCTATATCGTAAATGGCGTCCGCGAACTTTTGATGGAGTCGTAGGACAAACAGCGATTACTGATACATTAAAAAATGCAATCAAGCGTGGCAAGATATCACATGCTTTTCTATTCGCAGGACCACGTGGTACTGGTAAAACATCATGTGCTAAAATTTTTGCCAAGGCCTTAAATTGTACTAATCTGCAAGACGGAGAACCATGTAATGAATGTGAAAACTGTCTTGCAGCAGATCAAGGAACAATGAATGATATCATCGAAATCGATGCCGCCTCCAACAATGGTGTTGATGAAATTCGAGATATCAGAGATAAAGTAAAATACGCCCCAACACAAGGTAAATATAAAGTCTACATCATCGATGAGGTTCATATGCTTTCGATGGGAGCCTTCAATGCCTTACTTAAGACACTAGAAGAGCCACCAGAGCATGTGGTATTTATCTTAGCTACGACTGAACTTCAAAAGGTTCCTGCAACTATTATTTCAAGAACTCAGCGCTACAACTTTAAGCGGATTGATCAACATGATTTAATTGCTCGAATGACTTATATTTTAGGCCAAGAAAAAATTGACTTTGAAGAAAAGGCCCTTGAAGTAATTGCTCAAGTAGCTGATGGTGGAATGCGTGACAGTTTAAGTATCTTGGATCAGATTTTATCTTATGATCAAGATAAGGTTAAATACGAAGATGCTTTAAGAATAACTGGTTATGCGGCTCAAGAAAAAATTGAACAAGTATTATTAAATTTACTTAATGGCGAAACTTCAGCAGCTCTTGAAATAGTTCATGCACTTTTGCAGGACGGAGCATCAACTAAGAATATTTTAGATGAGTTGATTAGTTTAACTGTTAAAGGGATGCTGGCAATTAAGAGTAATAAGGAAGAAACTTTTTTAACTGAGAACTATGCCTCTGAATTAGCTAAAATTCCAGAAGAAAAGTTTTATAATTTAGTTCAAGCAGCTAATACTGCTTTAAATGATTTACGCTATACCAATCAACAACAAATTCCGCTTGATGTATTTGTAGTTCAAGTAACTCAAGCTCCAGTAAAAAATGAATCTGCGGGCCAAGCAGCGGAAGCAATTTCATCAGATATTGTTCAAACTCTAAAAAATCAAATTGACACTTTAAGTAAGCAAGTTGCTGAATTGAAAAATCGGCCAGCGCCTGTTAGAAATACTACTTCAGACTTTTCTGGCACAATTAAAACTGAAACTAAGTCACAAATTAAACCCCTTACCGATAAAGAAAATCAACCAGAACAAAAGCCGAGAAGAAGAAAGGCTAGTTCTAATAACCAAGCGGCTCAAGAAAATAACCGCCGGCAAGTATATCATGTACTTGAAAATGCCACTAAGGAAGACTTAAATACAGTAAAAGATATTTGGCCAGACTTACTGTCTACTCTAAAGGTTTCTCAACGAGCTGTAATGGAAGTTTTGGATCCTGTAGCTGCAAGTCATGAGCAAGTTGTTTTAAAATGTAAATATGAATTATGGTTTGAACGAGCAAATCAAGATGGAGATCTAATTTCTCAACTTGAAGCTGAAATTGCTAAGTTAACAAAGCATAATTATAGTATTGTTTTAGTTGCAGATTCTTCATGGTTGAAAGTACGGCATGATTTTGTGGCAAGTCATAAAGAAGAGTTACTTGCTAAAAAATTTCAAAGACTAGAAAAATCTGAACAAGAAGCAAATGGTAATCAAATAGATCCAGAAGCCAAAAAGCAAGTCATTGATAAGGCAAAAGAACTTTTTGGTGATCTAGCACAAGTTAAAGATTAAGGAGAGAAAAAAGATGAGTAGAAGACCTAATTTTGGCGGTATGGGCATGGGTAACATGCAAGGAATAATTAAACAAGCTAAGAAGATGCAACAACAAATGGAAGCTGAACAAGCAAGTTTGGCTACTCAAGAATTTGTAGGTAAATCAGCTGATGATATGGTTGTTGCTACATTTAGTGGGGACCGTAAGTTAAAAGATTTAAAGATTAATAAAGAAGCAATTGATCCAGAAGACCCAGATATGCTTCAAGATTTAGTTATTGATGCTGTTAATAAAGGAATTAAAGCTGTTGATGATGCGACTCAAGCATCAATGGGTAAATATACTAAGGGTTTGATGTAAGATGCAATATCCATTACCAATTGCACGTTTAATTGATAATTACATGAAATTGCCTGGTATTGGTGAAAAAACAGCAACGCGATTAGCTTTTTATACAATGGATATGCCTGAAGATGATGTAGAAGATTTTTCTAAAGCATTAATACAGGTAAAAGAAAATCTTCATTCTTGTTCGATTTGTGGCAATATCACTGAAAGCGATCCATGTGAAATTTGTCGTGATGCAAATCGTGACCATTCCACCATTATGGTAGTTGAACAGCCTAAAGACGTAATGGCTTTTGAAGAGATGGGCGAATATAATGGTTTGTACCATGTCTTACATGGAGTTTTATCGCCAATGGATGGAGTTGGACCAGAAGAAATTAATATTAAAAGTTTAATTACTAGGCTTCAAAAACAAGATGATGTGAAAGAAGTTATTCTGGCTTTAAACTCTAGCCCAGAAGGAGAAGCAACTGCCATGTATTTGGCTAAACTCATTAAGCCAGCTGGTTTGAAGGTAACGCGTCTTGCTGCAGGACTAGCCGTAGGTAGCGATATCGAATATGCAAATTCAATTACTTTAAAGCGTGCTGTTCAAGGGAGAACAGATCTATGATTGGAAAAAGGCATAAAGTTAAAAAAGCAGGAGACGAACGATTATTAAGGATTGTGGCTCAACTGCAAAGACAACTTGCAGAACAGAAAGTTTTCGACCAAACAACGGTTGATTATTCATTTGATAATCGTGTTTTAAATAAAATTCTTCATGCAAAATTTATTTTTTTATATGAAGAAGCAAGGAGAAGAAACACTAAATCTAGTAGCTCATCAAGCGTTATTACTAGATAATGTAGTCCACTGCGGTGGACTTTTTTTGTGGAAAAATAAATAATCTTGAAAAAACAAGTCTGTCTTTCTTTTTTCTTTTACAGTACAATGCCAAGTGGGGGTAAACATGAGAGGATATTTAATTACATTTGAAGGCCCAGATGGGGCAGGAAAAACCACAGTTATCAACGAGCTTATCAAGCAATTACCTAAAACTTTGCAAGAAAGAACAATTGTTACACGCGAACCTGGTGGATCTAAAATTTCCGAAAACATTAGGACAATTATTTTAGATCCAGAAAATAAAGAAATGGATGATCGAACTGAAGCTCTTCTTTATGCAGCTCAAAGAAGCCAGCATGTTAGTGAAGTGATTCGTCCTGCTTTAGCAGCTGGTAAAATTGTTTTATCTGATAGATTTATCGATAGTTCTTTAGCATATCAAGGTGTGGGTAGAGATTTAGGCGTTGAAGAAGTAAAACAAATTAATGATTTTGGTACTGGCGGACTTGAACCAGATTTAACGATCTTTTTAGATTTAGATCCAGCGGTTGGCTTGGCTAGAATTGAAAAAGAACGTGCAGGTCAAGAAGATCGGCTTGAGCAAGAAAAATTAGAATTTCATAATAAGGTTTATGCAGGCTATTCTGAGCTTTTAAAGCTATATCCTGATAGAATTAAAAGAGTAGATGCAAATTTGCCGATCAAGGATGTTGCAGCCAATAGTGTTAAAATAATAAGAAAGCAATTACCTGATATTTTTATGTAAGGATTTGGTAAGAATGAAACTTGTTTTAGCAATTGTGCAGGATAAAGATGCAGATGCATTAGCGAAAGAATTTATTCAAAATGATGTTCGGGCAACTAAATTAGCTACTAGTGGTGGATTTTTAAAGGCAGGAAATACAACTTTTATTGTTGGGATTGAAGATTCACGAGTAAATGAAGTATTAGAAATCATTAAGAAGAGTTCACATACTAGAGAACAATATGTTTCTAATATGAACATGGATGCGGCTGGTACGTCGATGTTAGGCAAACCTGTGCAAGTTACTGTTGGTGGAGCGACGGTCTTTGTATTACCAGTTGAGGAATTTAAGCACTTTTAATGATTGATTTAAAGAATATAGGTAGTAAGCAGGTTGATCTTTTAAGAGATGCTTATCTAAATAAAAAAGTTGCTCATAGTTACTTGTTTGTTGATCCTATGCAAAAAAAGGGACTTAATACAGCTTATTGGCTTGCATGTCTTTTTAATTGTACGGGAGAAAACAAGCCAGATGGGACTTGCAACAATTGCCAAAGAATTTTGGATGGAAATCATCCAGATGTCTTTTTGGTGAAATTAGAGGGAAAACAAACTCTCTCCATTGATCAGATTCGTCCCTTAAAAGAAGAACTGGCAAAGAGCCCTGTTGAAGGAAATCGCCGATTTTTTATAATTGAAAATGCAGAAAAATTAACTTTAGCTGCTAGTAATGCTCTTCTTAATTTGTTAGAAGAACCTGTTGCACCAGTAGTTACAATTCTGATTACAAATAATGAAAATCAAATTTTACCAACAGTTAAATCTAGAACGCAGATTCTTAATTTTTCTGATGAAAAAATTGATAGTAAAAGAGCAGAGCTACTTGAATATGGTTTAACTGATGAAGAAATAGATGATCTCGGTGATACGAATAAGCTTGAAGAAGAGAGCAAATATTTATTTCAAGAATTATTAGAGCATAATGATTTAGCCTTAGTACGTGTTAGTCGAATAAGTAGCCTTGCTACTAAGCCTGCAAGTCAAAAGTTTGTTTTTTACCAGCTTAAGACTTTGGCTCTAAAGAATTTAGAAGCAAATAAAAAGTTAAGGGAAATCGCATACTTGTTAGAATTGTTAATGATAGCTGATAAGATGCGAGCTAGTAATGTTAGTTTCCACAATACGTTAGATTATTTAGTATTGAGTTTTGAACGGTAGGTGTTTTTGAGTGGATCCATTTTCACAATTGTCACAATTACAGCACAATCTTCAGGCAATGACAAAAACTGTTGCCGGTCTGGAAAATGACATGCTTGAAGTATTAAAAGAAAATACAGAATTAAAGGTTGAAAACCAACTATTAAGAGAAAAAATTAGTAAGTTAGATGCAAATAAAGAACCAGCTGAAAATAAGTCTCAAGCTGGTTTAAAATCATTACGCAATATTTATGACTCAGGTTATCATATTTGCAATATGTATTATGGTTCTCATCGTGAATCTGGTGAAGACTGCATGTTTTGCTTAGATATTTTAGATAACTTTGTAAATCATGGGCAAAAGAGTAGGGGATAAAATAATGCAAGTGCAGAGTAGTTTTAATGAAAAAGATAAGGGACGTCTGTATCTTGTCCCTACTCCAATTGGAAATTTAGAAGATATTACTTTAAGAGCTAAGAGAATTCTGACTGAGGCTGACTATATTGCTGCTGAAGATACAAGAACCAGTGGTATTTTGCTTGAAAAAATTGGCGTTCATAATAAGATGATCTCTTTTCATAAGTATAATTCAAAAGAACGTGCACCAGAGTTGATTAAGTTGCTTAAAGAGGGAAATACAATTGCAGAAATTTCTGATGCTGGAATGCCAGTTATTTCTGATCCTGGTTATATTTTGGTACAAGAGTGTATTAAGAATGATATTCCAGTAGTATCTCTTCCAGGACCTTCTGCTTTTGCGACGGCTCTAATTGCATCTGGTTTTGATGCACAACCATTTACTTATTATGGTTTTTTACCTAGAAAGAGCAGCGAGCAAAAGAAATATTTTGAAATGATGGATCAAGCACGTGCTACATCTATTTTTTATGAAGCACCGCATCGTTTAAAGAAAACTTTGAAAACTCTAGCGGAAGTAATCAAGTCAGATAGAAAGATTGCTTTAGCTCGTGAGTTAACTAAAATTCATGAAGAATATATCAGAGGATCAATTAGTGAGATTAATGAGTATTTTACTAAGAATGATCCACGTGGTGAATTTGTGGTTTTAGTTTCGCCAAATGAAGAAGAGGAAAAGCAACTCTCCTGGGATGAATTGATTAAGCAGGTGGCTGATCGAGTTAAAGCTGGCGAAAGTAAAAAAGATGCTATTAAGTTAGTTGCTAAAGCTAATAAAGTATCAAAAAATGAACTCTATGATAAATATCATCAAAATTAATTGCGTGGTGAGCGTTAATGGAAAAGATTTTTAAAGAAGAACATCAGGTTACTTATGGTGACTGTGATGAAACAGGAAGAATACAACTTCCTAAGTTAATTGAACATTTTATGCAAGTTTCAAATGATCAATTAACTCAAGGAGGAGCAGGTATCAAGGATTTGTTAAAGCAAAACTTGGGCTGGGTAGTGGTTGAATATCACCTTGATGTTGAGCGTTTACCTAACGCTGGCGAAAAAATTACGGTAACAACTAATGGTAGTGGTTATAATCGCTTTTTTGAATACAGAGATTTTGGTATAATTGATTCTACTAACAAAAAGATAGTAGATGCTAAAAGTCAGTGGGTAATTTTAGATTTGGAAAATCGAAAAATTACTGAAGCAGATAATCAAATGATGGAAAAGTTTGGAAATCCGTATTTGAAACATATGCCACGCTTTAAGAGATTGCGTCCTTTAAAAGAAAAGGACTATGAATCAAGTAAGACATATGCAGTTAGATATTATGATTTAGATACGAACCATCATTTAACTAATAGTGTTTACTTTGATTGGATGATTGATACCTTACCTAGAGAGTTTTTAAATTCTCATACTATTAAGAGTATTGATATTTCATTCAAGAAGGAAGTACAATATGGCGCTCAAGCTTTATCAGAGGTAAAACTTGATTCAGAAAGACTTACTTCGTATCATTTGATTTCTAATCAAGGTGAAACTTCTGCTTTAGCTGAGATTGTTTGGAGAGAAATTTAGAGGCATGACTTGTTAGTAAAGTCGTGCTTTTTTGGAAGGTAGGGATGCCAATGAAGACAGGGATAAAGAAAATAGATTTGCAAGGCTTAGTTACTCTGGCATTGCTGGTAGCAATGAATGTTGTGCTACAAAAAATATCGTTTGGTCCAGCTACAGTAAAAGTAGGATTGGGATTTATTGGAAGTGCGTTATTAGCTTATTATTTTGGTCCTTTCTGGGGCGGAGTTGGTGCAGTACTAAGTGATTTATTAAAATCAGCTGTTTTTGGCGTTGAGGGTGGATTTTTCCCAGGATTTATTCTCTCAGCAATAGTAGGGGTTATGATTTATGCGATCTTTTTATATCAAAAACCAATTAAATGGTGGCGCATTATTGCTGCAACTTTATTAGTGACAATAGTTGTTAATGTATTAATGAATACATATTGGATTCATCTATTATATGGGTTAGATTTAAGAGCTGCATTTTTACAAAGAATATTGAAGGAATTAATTGTACCTTGGATTCAAATTGTCATCCTTTACGTAATTTTAAATGCTCTACAACGTGTTAAAATAAAAAGGTAATTTTGATAAGTATTAAGGATAGAGTTTAAATGAAGATATTAAGTATCACGACTGCAACCAATCATTTGAGCGTAGCACTAAATGATGGAGATAAAATTTTTGAAAAAAATGAAGAGGATCATCGTAATCATAGTGAACATTTAGATCCTTTAATTAATGAATTATTGAGAGAAAATAACCTTACCCTAAAAGATATCGATCGCTTTGCTGTCGCAGAAGGTCCAGGTTCTTATACGGGATTGAGAATTGGCATTACAACTGCTAAGATGTTTGCTTCTATCTTGGATAAGGATTTAGTAGGCGTGTCAACTTTAGCTGCTTTAGCTAATGGTGTAAGTGATGGTGTGATTGTAAGTGAACTTGATGCTCGCAATAAGAATTTCTTTGCAGGAGTTTATCGAAAAGTAGATGGTAAGCTAGAAAACTTAGTTCCAGATGGTCATTATCATATAGATGATTTAATTAACAAGGTTAACGAGTTAAATTTACCTGATCGAGTTGTCTTTGTAGGAAGTCCTATTGATAAGTATCATGATGAGATTGCAGAATTACTAGGTTCAGATAATTTTGTTCAAGCAGAAGGCGATAATCGACTTCACGCTGGTGAAATTGGTAAGTTAGCATTTAATAAAGAAGCGGTTGATCCTGATAAGATGGTGCCAAAATATTTAAGACGTACGCAAGCTGAAATTGATTGGCATAATAAGACTGGAAAGGCTTTTGGTTCAGATAGCGACTATGTTGAGGAAGTTTAGTTTATTTTTTCATCCAGTAGAAATTGACTTAAGTTTTTCACCTTTTGCTTTGAGGTTAGAAAATGAAACTTATCAGATTATGAAGGCTAGCGATGAAAATATTGCAGACTTATTGAAATTAGAGCAAGAGGTATATTTTGGCAGAACTCCTTGGGGTCGGTTTTCTTTTAAGAGTGAATTAAAAAAGCATGCCAATTCTTTATATTTAGTAGTTTATCAGGGGTCAACTCTAGTTGGCTTTGTTGGAATGAGAATGCAAGCGCAAGAGGGACATATAACTAATATTGCGGTAAAGCCAAGCTTTCAAAGAAGAGGAATTGGTGAATTTTTGCTCAGGACAATGATTGAAATGGCGCGAAAAAATCATGCAGTTCAGATGACTTTAGAAGTGCGAAGCGATAATTATAATGCTCAAAGCTTATATCGAAAACTTGGGTTTAAGGATAATTTTATTCGAAAAAACTACTATATTACAGAACAAGCTGATGCAGTAAATATGCTTAAAAATTTAACAGATAAAGAACAGGAAGAAGTAAATTGACAAAAAAAGATATTCGAATTTTAGCATTTGAAAGTTCATGTGATGAAACTTCTACCGCAGTCATTAAAAATGGCCGTGAAATAGAAAGCTTGATTGTAGCTACGCAAATTAAAAGTCACCAACGTTTTGGTGGAGTAGTACCTGAAGTTGCAAGTCGTCACCATATTGAAGTAATTACTCAAATTACTAAGGAAGCTTTAGCTGAGGCAAACACTGCTTGGGATGATATTGATGCAATTGCAGTTACCTATGGACCAGGACTAGTTGGAGCCTTGTTGATTGGGGTTAGTGCTGCAAAAGCTGCTTCAATGGCAACTGGGATTCCGTTGATTGGCGTTGATCATATTATGGGCCATATTATGGCTGCTCAATTAAAGGATGAAATTGAATATCCAGCTCTAGCTTTGCAAGTTTCTGGTGGACATACTGAGATTGTCTTGATGAAAAATCCTATCCACTTTGAAATTGTGGGCGATACGAGAGACGATGCGGCTGGTGAAGCATACGATAAGATCGGTCGTGTGCTAGGAGTTAATTATCCAGCTGGTAAAACCATTGATGAATGGGCACATAAAGGTAAGGATACTTTCCACTTCCCACGAGCAATGATGGAAGATGATGATTATGATTTCTCATTCTCAGGATTAAAGAGTGCTTTTATCAACACTTGCCATCATGCAGATCAAATTCATGAAAAGCTTGATAAGTACGATTTAGCTGCAAGTTTTCAGGCTTCGGTTGTCGATGTGTTGAGTCACAAGACAATTAGAGCGATCAAAGAATATAAGCCGAGGACATTCATCTTGGGCGGCGGTGTCGCCGCAAATCACGGCTTACGCGATAGATTAGCAGAAGAAATTGAGAAGTTGCCTGCTGATATTAAGCCAAAGGTGATTTTACCGGACTTGAAGCTTTGCGGAGACAATGCGGCAATGATTGGTGCTGCAGCATATAACTTGTACAAAGCTGATAAGTTTAGCGATGAGAATTTAAATGCTGATCCATCACTTGAATTGCCATATGCAGAAAGCATGTTGAAATAGTAGTTATGAAGAGAGTCGAACAGGGATGTTTGGCTCTTTTTGTAGAATGTTTTTGTTTTCTAGTTTTAAATAACTAACACATTAATATTTCATCAAACCCAAGCAATTTCTTCGTTGCTTGGGTTTTCTTATTTCAAGCAAATGCCCACAAGCCCTTATTTTGCCGTTTTATAGCAATTATTGTTATAATAAATATGGAAGATAAATAGTCTTGAGGAGGGAATTAGTATGAAAGATGAAGCTCAATCTCCACAGGAAGAAACTCCTAACACTTATTGGCGTTGGTTAGTAGAATCATGGCGCTATCCTTTAGGTCACAATCCTGCAGAGAAGTGGTACGGAGTTGTTACCTTATTAGGTGAAGATATTGTATTATTCATTGGTTTAGCAGTTGCAGGTAATTATATTGCTAACCTGTTTGACATGCCATTAGTACACCATGGATCTGGTGCAACTTTCTGGGCAATAGTAATTTTATTTGTTGTTCAGCTTATTACAATTCTTTGTTCCATGGTTGGTCACTTATTCGTGTTTGGTAACACAGGTGGCTTCTGGCAGTATGTTAATAAGGTTGCTCAAGTAACTAACTGGAACTTCTGGATTGCAATTTGTGCATTCTTTTTCTTAATTTTGAGTTTAAGCTCAGGCTTGCTTGGATTTGGAGAAGTTTTAGTTTGGATTTTCTATGCATTATTTGCATTGGGATCATTTCTTTTAGTTGTTTGCCCAGATCCGGGAACGGAAAAGATGATTCACGACCCATTCTGGGGAGCAGTTATTTGCTTAGTAATGGTAGCTGTAGTTTATGCCATCATTTGGGGCATAGCATTAAGTATTTTAATTAACTTGTAGGAGAATCATTATTTCCTATATAAAAAGGTGTTGATCATCTTCGCTTATTGCGATGAATGATTAACACCTTTTGTTTTGAAAATATTTATGAATTATTCTTCTGCATGTTTGACTTTAGGTAAGTTAGATAACTTGTGATAATTCATCTGAATTCTTAAAGCTGCGTAAATTGGTTTTCCACCTAAGAGATCTAACACAAAGTAAGCAATAAAAGTAGTAATCAGCATTGGGAAGATCTGCTCAACTGACCCAACCATTTCTGTTAAAAGCGTTAAAGCTGTAAAAGGAGCCTTTTCGATTGCACCAAAGTAAGCACACATAGAAGTGACAATGATGATGCCGTAACAACGCTTAGGGGCAATATTAAAGTGAATCATAATTACTGCAAATACAACGCCCAGAAGTGCTCCTAGAACTAAGATTGGCATAAAAATACCACCAGGTACAGAGGCACCATAAGAGATCATAGAAAAGATAAAGCGAACAATAAACCAAATTAATGGAAGTAACATTAAACTCAAAGTCCCCATTTGGATATTTTTCATGAAAATCGGTTCAAAAAGACTAGAAATGAAATCATGAGAACCGCCAAGTAAAGTTGCATTCCATAAACCAATTGGAATTACTAGGAGTAAGGGGATGATACTGTGATAAATCTTAGGTATCTTAGTAAGTTTTGAATAAACTGGCTTCAGACTTAAGAGACAATATTGATAGAGATAAGCCAGTAAGCCTAATACCACGCCCATAATAGTAACAAACCAATAGGAGGTAAGTGGCAAGGATTTTTCTAAAGGAAGATAAAGGCAGGGCTGAGTACCAAAAAAGAATAGTGTCATTAAGTCGGAAGACATAGCGGCAGCTAGGGCCGTCAAAACTTCTTTGGGTGTAAAGTTAAAGGTTATTTCTTCTACTAGAAAGAAAACCCCAGCTAAAGGAGCTGAAAAAGCTGCACTAAGGCCAGCCGCTATACCGCAGCCTTGCAGGCGCTTAAGATCATCCGGATCGGCATGGAAAAGATTTTCACCAAAAGCTTGCCCCACCATTGCACCCATTTGAATACAAGGACCTTCACGTCCTAAAAATAGACCGGGACAAATTGCAAGGAGTCCACCTACATATTTTCGCCATAAAATGCTCCACCAATTCATCTTGTTTTCATTAAGCATTACAGCTTCAACTTGAGGTACACCAGAACCAGTAATGTTATTCAACACGGGTTTAATGACTTGACCAAGGATAAAAACAATTAATAAAGTAGCAATAACATACGGAATTAAGTAGATTGGCTTTTGACGCATTAAAGGATAAATGAAAAAGAGAAATTTCATTGTGTGGTCAATAATCCATCGAAATGTACCAACAATTAGGCCCGTTATCATTCCAATCATAATCCCTTGTAAGAAAATAAAGAAAAAGTTTGATGTAAACGGCTTAGCTAAGACCTGCTTGGCAGTTTTAATCATTTCTTCACCAGCTTTCTAAAAATTACTTATTAAGTTTAGTTTACATCAATTAATATTTAAGCCAATAAAAATAACGATAGCTGTTTGACATCGTTATTGATTTACTTATCGCCATCAAAAATAGAAGATTTTACAATAACATAATCTACTACACGGATTGCACTTAGATCTTTACCACCAGCATAGGAGATTGAAGATTGTAAATCTTCCTGCATTTCACGCAAGGTATCCTTAATAGAACCACGGTAGGGAACTAACATCTGCTTTCCTTCAACATTACGGTAAGCTCCTTTTTGAACCTCGGAGGCTGAACCCCAGTATTGCTTGTATCTCTTACCATCAATTGTAATTAAGTTGCCGGGAGATTCTTCATGTCCTGCAAATAGAGATCCAATCATTACCATTGAAGCGCCAAAGCGAACAGACTTGGCAATGTCACCGTTGTGGCGAATACCACCGTCAGCGATCAATGGCTTTCTGGCTGCTTTAGAACACATTCTAAGTGCTGCTAATTGCCAGCCTCCGGTACCAAAGCCAGTTTTTAACTTAGTAATACATGCTCTACCAGGGCCTACGCCGACTTTAGTTGCATCAGCTCCAGCGTTTTCTAATTCACGAACTGCTTCAGGAGTTGCAATGTTGCCAGCTGTTAAAAATGTATCAGGCAACTTATCTTTAATGTATTTAATCATCTTAATTACATAATCTGAATGACCGTGAGCTACGTCGATTGTAATATATTCAGGAATAATCTTTTCTTTAGCTAAGTAGTCAATAAAGTCATATTCGCTATCTTTAATTCCAACTGAAATTGAGGCAAATAAACCTTTATCATGCATCGTTTTAATAAAATCAGCTCGTTTTTCTGGATAAAAACGGTGCATTACATAATAATACCCATTTTCTGCTAGCCAAATAGCTAAATCTTCATTAATGACGCTTTCCATGTTTGCTGGAACGACAGGAATTTTAAATGTCCGGCTTCCAAATTTAACACTAGTGTCAGCTTCCTTACGGCTTTTAATGATGCATTTATTCGGTACAAGTTGAATATCATCATAATCGAAGGCTTCCATACTAAAGTAATTGCTCATGTAATATACCTCATGCTTTTTTTAAAACTACATGAGTTAATATACGGGGGTTGTTAGGTAAAGTCAAGAGCAAAAATGAATGTTTATTTTATTAGTTATTAAAAACGTTCGGAAATAATTGACTATTGAAGCTTAGATTGTTAAACTAGTCTTCGGTTTTAAGAAAATGATTTTTATGAGGTGAAATCAAATGACAGCAATAGCAGTTGTAGGTAGTCAATGGGGCGACGAAGGAAAGGGTAAAATTACTGATTTCTTAAGTAAAGAAGCAGCAATGGCTGTTCGTTCAAATGGTGGTAATAATGCCGGCCATACAATTGAAATCGGTGATAAGACTTTCAAAATGCGCCTAATTCCATCTGGAATTTTTGCTGCTAAGAAGGGTGCTATAATTGGTAATGGTGTAGTTATCAATCCAGAAGTAATGTTCGGAGAATTAGATAACCTTGAAAAAGAAGGTATCGACATCAGCGGCTTGAAGATTTCTAACCGCGCACACATTATTATGCCTTACCACATTTTACAAGATACTTATCAAGAAGAAGCAAAGGGTGACAAGAAGATCGGAACTACCAAGAATGGTATCGGTCCTTGTTACATGGATAAGGCTTCAAGAATTGGTATTCGTGTTTGCGATTTACTTGAAAGAGATACTTTTGAAGAAAAATTACGTACTAATTTAGCTGAAAAGAATGCTTTATTTACTAAGGTTTATAACAAGCCTGCACTCAAGTTTGAAGATATTTTTGAAAAATATCTTGAATACGGTCAAAAGATGAAGAAATACGTTACTGATACTTCAGTAGTAGTTAATGATGCGTTAGATAAGAATGAAAAAGTTTTATTCGAAGGTGCGCAAGGTGTAATGCTTGATATTGATGAAGGAACTTACCCATACGTAACTTCCTCAAATACTATTTCAGGCGGAATTGCTTCTGGTATCGGAATGGGTGCTAATCGCTTAAATACTGTAATTGGTGTCTGCAAGGCTTATACTACTCGTGTTGGTGAAGGTCCATTCCCAACTGAATTATTGGATGAAGTTGGCGATCGCATTCGTGAAACTGCTCATGAATATGGTACTGTTACTGGTCGTCCACGTCGTGTTGGTTGGTTTGACTCAGTAGCTCTTCGTCACGCAAAACGTGTTGCTGGTATCAATGCCTTAAGTTTGAACTTATTAGATGTATTTTCTGGTTTTGAGAAGATTAAGATTGCTACCGCTTATGAACTTGATGGTAAGAAGATTGACTACTACCCAGCAAGTTTGAAAGAATTATACAGATGTAAACCTGTTTATGAAGAACTACCTGCTTGGGATGAAGATATTACTAATGTAAAGACATGGGAAGACTTGCCAGAAAACGCTAAGAAGTTCTTGAACCGCGTTTCTGAATTAGTTGGTGTTCCTTTAGTTACTGTTTCAGTTGGTCCAGATCGTGAACAAACTATTGTTTTGAAGAATCCATGGGAAATGTAATTTATGCTTGAACGTTATACTCGTCCAGAAATGGGCAAAATTTGGTCGTTAGGAAATAAATATAATGCTTGGCTAAAAGTTGAAATTGCGGCGACTAATGCATGGGCAGAACTGGGTGAAGTTCCTGCTGAAGACGCTAAGAAGATTGCTGACAATGCTTCTTTTACAGTAGAGCGTGTTAGTGAATTAGAAGCTATTACTCACCACGATGTGGTTGCGTTTACTAGAACAGTTTCTGAAAGCTTAGGAGAAGAAAAGAAGTGGGTTCACTTCGGCTTAACTTCAACCGACGTTGTAGATACTGCACAAGGCTATATCTTAAAGCAAGCTAATGAGATCATTTTGAAAGACTTAGAGGCTTTAAAAGAAACTATTGCAGACAAGGCTAGAAAATACAAATACACTGTTGAAATGGGCCGTACTCACGGTGTTCAAGCAGAACCAACTACTTTTGGTTTGAAGCTTGCTCGCTGGTATGCGGAAATTAATCGTGACATTGAACGCTTTAAAGCAGCCGCTAAAGATGTTGAATCTGGTAAGATTTCTGGAGCTGTTGGTACTTTTGCTAATGTCCCACCAGCAGTTGAAACTAGCGTTTTAAAGCAGCTAGGTTTAACTCAGCAACCAGTTACTAGTCAGGTTTTGCCAAGAGACTTACATGCCTACTACATTGCTACGATTGCTTTAATTGCTACAAGTATTGAAAATTGGGCAACAGAAATTCGCGGTTTGCAACGTAGTGAAATTCATGAAGTTGAAGAACACTTTAGAGCTGGTCAAAAAGGCTCCTCTGCAATGCCTCACAAGCATAATCCAATTGGTTCAGAAAACCTCTGCGGTATGGCTCGAGTAATGCGTGGCTTTATGGTGCCAGCTTATGAAGATGTGGCTTTATGGCATGAGAGAGATATTTCTCATTCAAGTGCAGAGCGTGTAATTTTACCTGATGCAACAATTGGAATTGATTACATGTTGAATCGTTTTAACCGCATTTTAACCAACCTTGATGTTTTCCCAGAAACAATGCTCAAGAATATGGATCGTACTTATGGTTTGATTTATTCACAACGTGTGCTATTGAAGTTAATTGATGAGGCAGGCTTATCACGCGAAAAAGCTTATGACATGGTTCAAAAATTAGCTAATAAGTCATGGCAAGAGCAAACTTCATTTAGAAAGCTAATTGAAGATAGTGAAGTTATGAATTACTTGTCTGAAGACGATTTAGATGATGCATTTGATTATCATTATCACTTGAAGCATGTAGATGAGATTTTTGAAAAATGTGGTTTAGATTAGGATAGAAACTAAAACGTTTTGTTGGATATAATTATGTCTGACAGAACGTTTTTTATTTTGGATAAGGAGAAGATTTAGTGATCAAACACCACCAAGTCTATTAAAAAAGAGTTTGAAATCCTAAAAAATTATAAGATTTCAAACTCTTACGATGATATATTTTTATTGATATAGTAAATTGACCTATGATTTACTACTATCTAATTCTTTAAGTACGTTGTCTTTATTTTTGAAACTAAGCATTAGTAGGGACATCAATGTAACGGCTGATCCGATTATCATAAACATACTACCATTTACTGCTGATGGAATTAAAGTTATTGTTGCCGTTCCTAAAGGCATGAATAGAATCGCAATTGTAAATACTGTTGAAAAAACGCGACCAAGGTATTCATCAGCTACGTTTTCCTGAATTCTACTTACAAAATGGATATTATATGCAGTTAAAAAAAACATAAAGGTTAAGTTGCCTATATATGCTATTAACATAGATACTGAAAAGAATGTAGGAAGTGCAATACACATTATTCCTGTTCCACTAAATCCTAGCAATAATAATAAAGTCTTTCGAGTATTTGATGTGAATTTAGATAGAAAGGCTCCTAGAATAGCACCGACAGCACCATAAAATAATAATTTTGAATATACTTCTTGGTTCTTGAAAATAACATTCGAAAATGGAAGTAGGAAATTATAAAATGACAGGAAAAAATTAACAGCAGCAGATAAAATTAATAATTCAAATAATTCACGGTTAGAAATAATGTATTTTAATCCGTCTTTTATGTCATTAAATAATTTAGAAATAGATTTTTTAACAGTAACCTTATCGGCTTTATCTTTATTCTCAACATCTTCCATAATTGTTAGAACTGCTAAAAATGATCCAGCAAAGCTAAAACCATTTACCAATAAAGCTACTCTAATTCCGAATGTATAATAAATAAAGTATGTAAATATTGGTGACAAGACGCTCAATATCTGTAGAAGAGTTTCGACTGAAGAATTAAATGATAATACCTTATCAGATTTAAGGGCTTGAGGAACAATAGACTTAAATGCAGTGCTTGAGAAGGAATATGTTATCGCTAATAAAATATTGGCGATGATTATACAGTAGAGCAATACTTGATTATTCCCGATTAACGAAACCAAAATACAAATTAAGGCACTGATAAAATCTGTCACTAATAAGATTTTTTTTCTATCTGTACGATCTGCTATTGCCCCTGCTATAGGATTGAATATTATTGAAATAATGGTTTCCGAAATTTGATATATGCCTAAATATTTATGCCCTAGGATTCCCATTGTGGCAATCCAAACACTATTAGCATAATCATAAGTTACATTTCCTACTTGATCTAACAGTCTACTAATTATTAATTTTGCATAGTTATGTTTCTTCAAAAGATCCCTCCTCTAATTATATTTTTAATAACTTTTGTGTAATTGGTACAAATATCAATTCATTACCGCAACTGAAAAATGTACAATACAATTTAGTTTTTGAGAAATTCTCTAGTGAATATTGCTGCTTTACTAATTTCGTTATAGTTTTATCTAAGTCTTTTTCACGCACCGCTCCCAAAAAGTTATTGCTGAATTTTAGATTATCATCTAAATAGAATTCATATTTCTTAAGATCTTTTGAAATATTAGGATAATTCTTATAAATTGAATTATTCACATTATCGCCTGTTAAAAAATAGCTGTAGATCTTGCTGAACGATTTTTTAAACATCGATTCGTTTTCATCAACTTTATATATAAAAGGAATTGTAGTATGAATATCACCGAAAGTAGATGTGAAGTGTTCTTTATTAAATTCCCGTAAGTTAATAATTGTAGATCCGGAAACAATCTTGCGGTCTTGAGATTTACATAATAATTTTGAAAGAATGTAATTTCCAAATACAATATTGTCAAACTGCTTTTTATATGGGGTCTTTACTTTAAAATAGTTTTTTTCTGGATCATAAACTTTTGAAAAGAAATCGTTTGTTGTTACGTTTTTAAATCCTTGAATAAATACTTTTTCTAAAGTATCTTCTGAACCATGTTCATTAATAAATTTTACAAAATCAGAAAACGAAGGACTATTTTCTAGAGTTTCTCCATTAGCTACGCTAATAATATCTTTTTCAATGATCCCAAGCGAAGATTGATCTGCAATTAAGTGATTAATGAAAAAGTGCAATTCATTCTGAACATCATCGAAATAAACTTCCCATAATAACTTGTTATAAATAACGTTTTTTAAGTCGGTAATAATATTTTCTTTTAAATTATGCAACAAAGAAGAGGAAATTACGGGAATTTTATGCTCATAAGGTGCAAAAATATTTAACTTATTGTCTTTATGAATAATAGTTCTTAATAATTCATTTTTTTCAATAACTTTATATAGGACATTTTCAACTTTTAAAATGTTATTTATGTTTTTAGGCAAAGTAACTTTTACTTCTAGTACTTGTTTAAAGTTATCAACTATGTAAGACTTTTGTAAATAATAAGAATCTTTATAGGATGATTTTCCTTGCTTGAGAATAAAATTATTTAAGTCTCTAATATTTTTTAAATTAGAATATTGATTTTGCTTTTGTGAGGTTGTTAAAGCTGTTGAATGTGGGGCTATATTTTTTATTACTGAAGAATCCAATACTTTTCTTATTTCTCTAATTGTTTGCGCTTTTTTTATAAAGTCTTCTGGTAAATCAACTTGGTATTGTTCCTCAAGTGCTACAATAATTTCAATTTGAGTTAATGAGTCCATTTGAGGTAGAAGCATTAAATTAGTCGTTTCACCTAGAAAAGGTTCTGCTAAAATTTCGGATATAACATTCTTAATAATACTTTCTTTATTAGAAGTATTTTCACGTGTTGTAATGTTAGAATATTTTTTCGTGAATTCACTCTTTAAATATTTAGTATCTAACTTATTACTTGCTGTTAGCCTCATTTCAGGAACCTTAATGTAATGATTCGGAATCATGTATGCTGGTAAATGAAGCTTCATAAATTTCTGCAAAGCTTCAAAGTTGATTTTTTGATCTGAAAAGAGCACTAAGTTATTATCAACTTTTAATACATTAAAGTTTGTAAACTCGTCCAAATATTTATGTATAACTTGTTCAATTTCTTCTAATTCAATTCTGATTCCATTAATTTTTACCTGTCTATCTTTTCGACCTTGATAATATATAAGACCATTCTTTATAAAACCCAAATCCCCAGTTTTATAATAAGTAGTATTTTCATACGTAATGAACTTTTCGGCAGTTAATTTAGGATTATCAAAATATCCTTTACTTACACCTTTACCTCCAATTAATATTTCTCCTTTATTGGGATTGATACCATTAGAATTGTAAAATTTTATCTTTGCTCCTTCTAAGGGCGTACCAATTGGAACAGTATCAGTTTCTACTGGTGTATCAATAAGATAAGAAGTCGCATAGATTGTGGACTCAGTTGGTCCATAGCAATTTAGGATTCTAGTTTTAGGTAATAACTCCATTAATTGATTTACAAGGTTTACAGGTAAAGCTTCTCCAGCTAATATAATATTTTTTAACTTTGAGACTTTAATTTTCTTTTTTGTCATGGAAAGAATAGTTTTCAATGAAGTAGGAGATAGTTCAATGTGTGTTATATCATCATCTACTAAAATATTTTTTAATCTTTTAAATTGTTGAATAGCTGTGCCCGGGGCAATAAATTGTAATATACCTTTACCAAAAATAAAGGAAAGATTCTCGTGAAATGACACATCAAATTGTGGAGGTGTAGAAATGATAAATGTATCATCTTCCCGAAATGGTACAGCTTTGTTCATAATATTCAATAGCCAGTAAAGGTTTTCGAAGCTAACTTGTACCATTTTAGGATTACCTGTTGTTCCTGATGTTGACAGAATATATGCGATTTCAGATATGCTTGATTGTTTAAAAGATTCGCATGGTGTTTCAGAAAAATCAAATGGGATTTGTTTAATCTGTTCGAGTTTTTCAGAATAATTGCGTATTAAAATAGTTTTAGTATTAATACGTGATAAAGTGCTTTTAATTCTCTCCGAAGGCGTATTAAAATTAATAGGCATGTACACTTTGTTTATTTTCCAACAGGCGATCATCGTTATTAGATAATCTAAATTATCATTAGAGAGAACAGGAATAATTTTATTATTAAACTGCTTATTTAAATATTCCGCTAAAGAATTGACTTTTTTATCAAATTCTCCATAAGTTAATTTTTCACCTGTATGGGTCTTTAACATAGTTTGGTAAAATCGTTCTTGAACAACTTCATTATATTTTTTTAGCAATTTATTCATTGAATTTATTATGGTTTTGCTTCTTTAAAACCATACTCCTTTTCTATTATTTTTGAGAAGCCAGCGTCATATTCGGGTTTTATATCTTGGAGGTATAAATCTTTTGAAATATCTCGAATGTTTTCCCTACTTAAATTATTCAGAAGTTTACAAATGTTTTGAGAACCAAATAAGAAATCAACAGGAATTTGATTTTGTTCAATAATATTTAACATGGTATAAAAATCACCAGATATACATGCCTTTAATATGTCCTGAGTAAATGTTACTCGTATACATTTTGTACATGATCCACATGGTGTTTCTGCTGATATCCAACATGAATTGAAATCCTCTAATTTTGAAAATCCATATTCATCAGATAGTATTCTGTATACACCGAATGAAGAGATAGCTGATATAGGTAATATAATGCCAAAATTTGGGAATCCCATTAATTGGGTTAAATCTAGCAAATTTTTCATAGATGCAAATGATTCGGCGATTGTAATACCTTTACCGTTTTGTGATAGCATGTCCCATTGCACACCACACGCCATTTTAGTGTAATAGCCTTTATGTGTACTCAATAAAATAGGAGCTAAATATATAATATGCATATCTTCTTCTTGATAATATGAAACGTTGTTGTTAAGAAAAATAGATTGAGTGGAATATTTTTTAGCAAGCATTTCATCATTTATATTATATTTAGTATGGAAATCATGAGAAAAATCTGCATCATCAAAATCAAACTGGAAATTTTCTATTTTATATCCGCTTTTTTTCAGCAGGAGTTGACAGCAAACTGAATCTTTTCCGTTTGAAAAACCTAAAGCTATTGTATTATCAATAAATCTACAATTTTCTAAATTTATATTTTTCTTTTTTGAATAGTTAAGCGTTGGAGTATAGTCTTTAACTGTATCTCCAATTTTTTCTTTCATCAAATCTATTAGCAACCCAATCTCATTCTTAAGGTAGGTTACTTCAGCGTTCATAAGAGAAAAGTTTGTAATACTAAAATTAGCATTTAAATTTTCACAAATAGCCCATCTTAGCATTGCCACAATACATAACCTGTTGCTAATTTCTGAAAGGTTATACTTACTTTTAAACATATATTGTTTTATTAATTTCTGTTCTCTTAAGAGATTTAATGTAATTGATTGTTGTGAAGTAATAACGTCTATCACTAATTCGTCTTTTCTCATCTAAATCCTTCTTCCGTGTTGAGCAATAACATAGTTTTATCTTTTAAATTGTGAAATTTGATATATTCGATCATAGATGCATAAACGAAAGAAGCTACATCACCACTTAAGACTTGTGCATCTTTTAAAAGTTGTGTCCTTCCATCATAAACAATAGAATCGCTCATTCTGATTACTTCATAAAATTGGTTAAGATTATCAACGTTATTTGGAATAAAGGAATCACTGATTGCTTCTATATTGTGATCAACATATTCAGCATCGTGACCATAATATGAATCATAAATTATTCCACCAATAGGATCGCAAACAATAACTTTAGTGGGATAATTGTGTTCGTCTATATATTTTTGAATACCTACAGCTGTTCCCCCACTTCCTATGCCTAAAAAGATATAATCTAATGGTTTAGATTGCTTTTTGAAATAGGAAAAAATTTCTGGTGCTGTACTAGCGTAATGAGCTTCAATGTTTAGTTTGTTATCAAATTGGTCAATATAGTGCTTATTTATTGAACCTAATTCGTTGTAAAATTTAAGACTTTCGTAGACCCATCCTCCCGGAAGAGTAGATGTCTCACCCGAACACTTAATTACTTGAGCTTCTAGTTTTTTCAAGATTCTATACTTAGGATCTTCGATATCCTTAGATACAAAAATTGTACATTTGTGATTTAAAATCTTACATAAATACGCTAAACTGATTCCCGCATTTCCCGAACTGGCGATAACAAAATGAACAGATTTGTTTTCAGTTTTACTTGAATCTAAAATGTCTTTAACCATATACCAAACACTACGATCCTTTATAGAACCTGTTGGATTTTCATTTTCCATTTTAATAAATACATCATTATGTAATTTATTAATGTTTCTAACACTTGTGTTTCCGATATTAAGAAAGTTTTCCATATTGTTCAAAATCCTTTCATGAAATATGGGCTCATATTTAAAATAAAATTTTTATATTTTTATCCACCGACAATAATGAGAATATCCAATACAAGGATCACAATTGATAAAATTTTTGCTTTCTTCTTCACTAGTATTCCTCCTTTTATGTTGATTTATTATATAATGGTTGAGATTAAATCTATTTTTTGTTGTGAAAGTGGGAAATATAGTGAAGTCTACTTTTGGAAAAACACTTAGAAAAATTCGTCAAAACAAACAAGTTAGTATTTGCTCAATCTCAGATGAAAATCTTTCTAAATCACAAATATCTAGATTTGAACGTGGCGAATCCGAAATTTCATGTATCAGATTAATTAATATTCTTGATAAGCTTAATATTTCTATTGAAGAATTCATGATTATACATAATGATGATTCTACAAGAATAGATAAGTTTGCTAAATTAGTACAATATATTAGAAAAGCATACTCTGAACAACGTTTAGATAACATTATGAAACTCCTTTCAAATTCATCGGAATATCCTTTAAATAATCTAGAGAGAACAATGGTTAAGTCAATTATTCACACTTTGGATAGTAGAATTAAGCCTGAAAAAAGTGAAATGGTTAAACTAGTAGACTATCTTTTTAAAGTTGAATATTGGGGATATTATGAAATTATGCTTCTGGGAAATTGTGCACGAACAATAGAATATACTTCCTTTTTTCTACTAACAAAAGAAATGTTAGAAAATTATATATATTCGTCATTGAATAAACATAATAAAAGATTGGTAACACAGTTAGCTATTAATTGTTTAATTTTGAGTGTTGAAAAGAATAAGGTTTCTAATTGTAGATATTTAATAAAAGAAATAGAAAAATTATTAGAAAATGAATTAAATTACTATGAACAAACTGTTTTCTTGTATGCGACAGGATACTTTGAATTTAAGCAAAATCAAGACAATGGTATAAAAAAGATGAAAAAGGCTATTCAAGTGTTTGATATTTTAGGAGAAGATAAAATTAAAGCTCATTACACTGCACATTATTCTAAATTTATAAATAAATAATTTGATAGGATGAAAGATGGAAAGATACGATAATATATGAAATTGAATGAACTTGAGCATTTAAATAAGCTCTATAAAGAGGGACATTGGGGAAGCAATATGCCAGAAGATACACGGCCTCAAAATTTAGATCCTAATTCTGAAGAAAATGCTATTTTTTATACATTGCCAACTGCTTTAGATTATCAACGAAATTCTAATACCTTGTGGAAAAGTGCTACGGCTACTTTTGAAGATAATGAAACTAGCTTTGTATTTAATCTACAAGAAGTGATGAATAAAGATTTTACTGAAGTACGGGCAGCCTTAACTAGATATAGTTTGGCTTTGCAGAAAAATAAGCAGACACAAATTTGGATTAAACTTTGTCAGACTTTAGATAATAATTTCAATAGAAAAGTAACTGATTTTTTTGCTTATTTTGACAATGACATTCAAAAAGTTCGTCATTATATGCAGGTAGAGAAGAAAAAGGATTTCCCATACCTGTCTGGTAAAAAATTATGCAACTACTGGTTGTATGTGATGTATCAGTATACTAATCTGCCTTTGATTAATACTGATCAAATTTATATTGCTACAGATCGGCATATTATTAGAGCTACGCATAAACTTGGGCTGATTACAGATGAAGAAGTAGAAAACACAAAAGTACAGGATTATGTAATAAAATCTTGGATTGAAGCACTAAAAGGTACCAATTATGTACCTATTGATTTTCAATCTGCTCTTTGGTTATGGGCAAGGAATGGTTTTAAAGAAGAATTGTAATATTAAAGGAAGAACACCATGAAATATGAACATTCGGCAGGCGCAATTATCTGGCGCAAGCAAAACAACGAAATCCAATATTTATTAATTCAAAGTCAGCCTTATAAGCAATTTAAGAGTGCATGGGCTTTTTCAAAAGGACATCTTGAAGCAGGAGAAACAGCGCAAGAAGCTGCAAAACGAGAAATTTTTGAAGAAGTAGGTTTGAGGCCTGCATTTAATTTTGATTTTAGTGAAAGCTATTCATATAAAGTTACTTCAGAAATTGAAAAGACTGTAACGTTATTTTTAGCAAAATACAATTCTGATCAGAAAATAAAACGGCAAGAAAGTGAAATTAGGCAGACTGCTTGGCTAAACTATGAAGATGCGCAGAAAAGAATTAGAGAGCAAAACTTTAAGGAATTTAGTTTTGAAGATTTATCCTTTAGTCTGGAGAAGGCTAATGATTATTTGAATGGATATTGATTCTGAGAATAATCAGTGTGATGAGATTCTCTATAATTTAAGCAAGATTATATCTAGTTAAAATTAAATACAATGTATATAAATTGTAGTATAATTTTAGAAAAGGGGAGTGATTAATATGGCACATACATATAGTTATCGTGCAGATTCTAAAGATCATGATGAAGTTAAAAGAATTTTAGATAATCTCGGTTTAGACATGTCTACTAGTATTAAAATGTATTTTAAACAAATTATTAGACATAATGGGATTCCCTTTTCAGTAACCAATTCTGATACGCTTACAGACGATACTAAGAAAGCTCTTTTACTGGCAGAAGCTAAAGATATGGGCTTAATTGAAGACGATACTCCAGCCTTTAAAGATACTAATAAATTGATTAGTTATATGAAAAAACGTGCAAAGGAATTAGAGTAATGTATGAAATAAAGGCCGAAGATACTTTTATTCAGGATGTAAATCGTTGGAGTAAGAAAGTTCCTGAGTTATGGAATGAAATTCAAGCAATAACTTTATATATGCAAGAAACTGGAGAAATACCGGAAGAATATGATCCACATCTTTTAACTAATGAGGAATTGAATTATGTAGGATATTTTGAATTTCATTTATTTGAGGGGAAACTTGATTTGCTTGTTATTCATACAAAAAACAAAAATAAAAAAGTCTTTCGATTGGTTAGACTAGGGTCTCATAATGAATTATTTCATTCTGATTTACGATAATTAAAATTAAAGCCGTTGATATCAAACGACTTTTTATTTTGCATATTTTTATCTAAAATAAGACTTGAATACAGTTAAAACAAGAAAGTGTATATAAAAATGGCAGAACCAAATTATGCAAAGTTAGAAGCAAATAACCCTCATTTAAATAAAGAGAAGCCATATCCACTAGCAGGAATCTTAGTTGTGGACTTCACTCATGTCTTGTCAGGTCCAACTTGTACAAGAATGCTTGCCGATGCAGGTGCACGAGTAATCCACATTGAGAGAAAAACAGGGGATGATACCCGACACATGGGACCATACATTGCAGATGGTTCAAGTGAATATTTTAGAATCTGCAACGCAGGAAAAGAATCAATTGCTTTAGATTTGAAAGATCCAAAAGATCATGCTTTAGTCGAAAACATGATTGCTAAGGCTGATATAGTTGTAGAAAACTTCCGTCCAGGTGTAATGACACGCCTAGGATTTGATCCAGAAGAAATGGTTAAAAAGTATCCAAAGCTAATATTTGCTTCTATTTCTGGTTTTGGTCAATACGGACCGTGGTCTAAACAAGCGGCTTACGATACCATTGTTCAGGCAGTATCTGGATTAATGGATGCTACAGGTGAACCAAACAGCAAGCCAACACGTGTTGGAACTTCAGTTTCTGATGTTGTTGCAGGAATCATGGGTTATAGCGCGATTACCACTGCCTTAGTGGCAAGAGAACGCACTGGAAAAGGAACTACAATAGATGTTTCAATGCTTGATTCTACTTTTTCATTAATGGTGCAGGACTTAATGCTAGCTCTTGGACCGCATGAAGTGCCACACAGAATTGGTAATCGTCATCCTGACATGTACCCATTCGATACCTTTGATTGCCAGGATCAGCCAATTGCTATTTGTTGTGGAAATGATCATTTATGGGGATTATTATCTAATGCATTAGGGCATGAAGAATGGATTAATCAAGCAGATTTTAAGACAAATGACCTGCGTGAGAAGAACTGGCAAAAAGTTAAGAATGCGATGCAAGCTGTGCTTAAAACTAGGACTGCCGCAGAATGGGAGGAAATTTTGCATAAAGCAGGGGTGCCAGCTGGCTTAGTTTTGAATGTGGATAAGACTAGACGCCTTGATCAAATTATTGAGCGCGGGATGGTTAAGACGCTACCTGATGGCAATGAAGTTTTAGGTTCGCCACTTAAATATGGAACTTGGAATTCATATGGTTTACAAAAAGATGCACCAAAACTAGACGAACAAGGTGAGCAGATTCGTAAGGAATTTGAATAAAAATAAACATGAAAAAAGATCAAGATTTTCTATTTTTTGAGAATCTTGATCTTTTACTTTGTGGGAAAATATTTATATATAATGATTTAAAATTTTTTTGCGATAAAATTGATTAAATTTTTAGAGATGAGGATCAAAATGACTATTGGAGAAGCATTAAAAAGAGAAAGAGAAAGTTTAGGATTGACTCAAGAAGAAATGACGAAGAATATTATTCAAAAGAGTCATTATTCTAAAATAGAGCGCAATATTGAAGGAATTTCAGCAGATAGTTTGTTTAAAATTCTGTTTACACATCATATTGATGTTGATGAATTTTTAGAAAGTATAAAAGATACATATACTTCTAAAGAAGATGTTAAAGCCGGCTTATTAGAAAAAAGGATGATGAATGCTTTTAATACTTCAAATACTGAAGCAGTCAAGAAATGTTTAGCAGAAATTCTTGAATTGGATGAAAATCTTATTTTTAAATATCGTGCGCTCATCGCTGTTGCTACCTTTGACGGGAATTTGGATCAATTAAGCGAAAATACAAGAAAAAATATAGTTAAAAAATTCAACGATTTTAACAACTGGGTGGAGAATATCGATTCATTACGTTTGTTAGCTAATTGTATGTCTGTATTTACTCAAGCGCAATTAGATAATAATATAGATTATTTATTAAATTATTATAGAAAAAAAGATGATCATCCAGAAATAAAAATAGAAAGAGTAGCAATTATTTGTAATAACTATTTATATTATTGTTATTATTCTGATGTTAATGGAGATAATATAAAAAAGTGTTTAGATTATTTAAAGAATTTACCTAAGAATATCCATTTTCTTTTTTATCATATTAGCTGTAATTTTTATACTAACTTATTTAACGGAAATAAAAAAGAGGCAATAGATATAAAGGAATCACTATGCAAATGGGGATATGAAGACAGAGTTAAAAGTTGGAAAGTGTAATTTAAGTTTCGCATAGCAAAACTTAAATACGAAATTGAAAAATATGTGTAATACTAATATCAAATAATTAAGATATGAAGCATTATCTTCACAAATGACTATTGAAGATAGATGTTATGGTTTAAGTAAAGAAAAAATAAATGCATATGATGGAATTTTATTTGATTATAATTCGTACAAATTACAGAATGGATCAACATATTTTTTGCATAATCTAAATATTTTGCAAAAAAATGGATTTATAAAAACAAATAAATTTGGAGAAACAATAGTTCCTGGTTTATTTGCTGTTGGAAGTGTCACAAAACCAATTTCTGGAGTTCCTCAAGCCATTTACTCTGGTCAAGTGACAGGACTTTATATAGGACATTTGCTTGAAAAAACGACAATTGCTGACCCTAGTGGTAGATTTCCATTTTTACCAAGGGAAGAAAACTGGAAAGAAAGCTTTCAACACGAACTTGAAATAGAAGATTCTTAGGATAAAGCTATGACAAAACAAACAAAAAAGAAAGATGTTTATAATTTATTATTTGGTAGAATATCTACCAATATTGCTGATAGTTTATTTTATATGGCTATACTATGGCACTTTAAAGAAGTATCGCGTTCGCCTTTTATCGTATCAATAATTTTTGCAGTAGCATCAGGAATTGATATGATTTCATTTGGATTTGGACCACTAATCGATCGAATTTCCATCAAAAAACTTCTAGAAAGTTCAACTTTTCTTCAAGCTGCTATTAGTGTTATTACATTTTTAATTCTATACTTACGTATTGATAATTTAATCATCAGTATCATTTTAATAACTTTATATATTGCCTCAACTATTCTTTCAGCCATAATTTATCCAGCAGAATATAAATTGTTGCCTTTATTTGTGTCAGAAAAAGAGTTACTTCGTTTCAACGGCATTTTTCAATTAACATATAGGGTTTTAGATTTGCTATTAGATGCTGGAGTAACTGTAATTATAACTTTAACATCTATTCCGATTACTGTAGTTTTATCTGCTATAGTATTCGCAATTGCACTTAAGTTCTATGGAAGTCTGAAAATAAATTTAGCTGCAAAAGAATTTTTAGAAGAGGACGAATACTTTACTGGTTCTTATCGTAAAGATATGGCATTAGGTTGGAAAACTTTACGTAAAGAGAAAAATATATTGGAATTAATTTTGCCAATTGCCTTTACTAATTTCTTTTATGGTATCTTTTCGGTGGGATTACCTTATTTTGCTCAAAGCTATATTCGTGATTCAGCTTTAGGATATGGAACGCTGTTATTTACGTCCTCTTTAGGAAGCATTGGGGGTACGTTATTAGTTCAACGTTTTAAAATCGGAAAGAAAGATATGCAAATTTTTATTGCAATTTGTTTCTTAGGAGCAGGAGTTTTTAGAGTATTAGTTCCCATTTCTATTTATCTTAACATTTGGGTATTATTGGTTGCATCAGCAATTTCTTCAATGTGGATTACCATGATGAATACCAATTTTGAGGCCTTAGTTCAAACTAGCTTTTCCTCATCAATTTTAGGCAGAGTCGAAACTATAAATGATAGTATTCTGTCAGCCATGATTCCGATTGGTACATTAGTTGGTGGATGGATTATTAAAGTTAGTGGTTCATTAATGACTCAATATATTTATGGAGCAGCATTATTATTAAGTGCGGTTTACTACTTCTTAATTTTAAAGGATAAAAAACAAAAAAATGTTTCTGACAATGAAATAGAATAAAAATAAACATGAAAAAAGATCAAGATTTTCTATTTTTTGAGAATCTTGATCTTTTACTTTATTCAAATTCATCTAGTGCTTCTAAGGCATTTTCCCAGTCATTATTTGCCTGGTCCAATTGCTCTTGAACAGCGGATAATTTTTCTTGGAGTGGTCCAAGCTTTTCAAATGAAGCAGCAATATCTGGATTTGCCATTTCAGTTTGGATTTCTTGTTCTTCTGCTTCCAATTTTTCAATTCTAGCCTCGGCATCGCTAACTGCACGTTCTAATTTTCTCTTTTGAGAATCGCGTGCCTTTTGTTCTTGGTAAGACAGCTTACCCTTATTTTGACTAGCCGAGGGGGTAGTTTCAGTTTCTGCTTTTTGTGCTTCCGCTTCTTGAGTAGCTGCAGCTTGCTTAGCCTTTTCATCTAAATAGTAAGAATAATTACCATTATAGATCTTAGCATGACCGTCGCGAACAGAAATAATCTTGTTAGCTAATTCATTAATGAAGTAACGGTCGTGAGAAACAAAGAGCAGGGTGCCGTCGTAATTATCTAAAGCTTCTTCAAGCACTTCTTTAGCTTCAATATCTAAGTGGTTGGTAGGTTCGTCCATTAATAAGAAATTGTCTTTTTCAAGAGACAAAACAGTTAAAGTTAGTCGAGCTTTTTGACCACCAGATAATTGACCAACTGTCTTATCAATGTCTTCGGCAGTGAATAAGAAAGAAGCCAAAATAGAGCGAACGTCTTTTTCAGGCATTGTCTTGTGACGGTCCCAAATCGTATCAAGAACAGTTTTTGAAGGATCTAAACTTTGGAGTTCCTGATCATAGTAACCAATGTCTAGACTTGCACCATATTTAATTGAACCATCTTTTGGTTCAAGTTTTTTCATAATGGTCTTGAGCAAGGTAGACTTACCAATTCCGTTAGGGCCGATAATAGCAACGCGGTCATTTTTGTTGACTTGGAAGTCGATATCAGAAACCATTACCTTATCAGGATAGCCGATAGTCAGATCTTTAGCGATCAGTACTTCTTTTCCAGAGGGACGTTCGCTAGTAAAGTTAATACGAACTTTTTGCTTGTGCTTAGGTGGCTTGATTCGCTCCATCTTGTCCAAAACTTTACGCCGGCTTTGGGCACGTTTAGTAGTTGAAGCACGAACTAAGTTCTTTTGGATGAATTCTTCTTCTTTTTTGATCTTTTCTTGTTGCTTTTCATAAGCAGCTTCTTGCTGGCTATCCATCAATTCACGTTCTTTAACGTATTGGCTGTAATTACCCTTGAAAGTAGTCAGCTTGCCAAAGTTTAATTCAAAAATTTGATTAGCTAAGTGATCTAAGAAGTACTGGTCGTGAGAAACAGTAATAATTGCGCCTTGATAGTTTTTCAAGAATGCTTCTAACCAATCTAAAGTGTCTAAGTCAAGGTAGTTAGTAGGCTCGTCAAGTAATAATACTGGTGGCTTTTGCAAAAGCAATTTAACAAAAGCAAGTCTCGTCTTTTCACCGCCAGAAAGGGTGCCAATTACTTTATTCCAAGTATTTTCTTTGAAATTGAATCCGTTAAGAATACTTTTAATTTCAGCTTGGTAGGTAAAGCCGCCTTCTTGTTCAAAGGCGTAGGCTAACTGATCATATCGCTTAAGCAAAGCTTCATCTTCTGGATGGTCGGCAATTTGCTCTTGCATTTTGGTGATTTTTTTATTTTTTTCGATTAAATCATTAAAGACAGTAAGCATTTCATCCCAGATTGTTTTGTCTTCATCGAGACCATTTTCCTGGGCGATGTAGCCGACTTTTAATCCCTTATTAATAGTAAATTGACCACCATGCCTAAGCACGAAAAGGGAAAGCATTTATCACTAGAAGAGCGAGTTATATCCAAACCCGTTTAAAAGATAGATGCTCCATTAGGGCTATTGCTCGCGAACTAGGTTGTTCTCCTTCAACAATCAGTTATGAGATTAGACGTGGCACAGTTTCTCTTTATCATGGCAAGCAAAAGGGGTATAAGGCAGAGCATGGTCAAAGTGTTTATCAAGCTAATCGTAGTCGCTGCGGTCGCAAATCAGACTTTTTAAAGAAAGCTGATTTCATCAAGTATGTCAATAAACATTTCTTTGAAGACGGCTGATCGCTTGATGTATGTGCTAATCGTAGTTTAGCCATAGGAGAATTTTCTCATCATCAAACAGTCTGCACTAGAACTTTATATAACTATGTAGACCAGGGTTTATTAGCTATCAGAAACTCTGATTTGCCTGAAAAGCTAAAGCGTAATACTAAGATTCATCGTATTCCTAAAAATAAGAAGAAATTAGGTCGAAGTATTGAGGAACGTCCCAAAGAGATTAATGATCGCAAAGAATTCGGTCATTGGGAATGCGACCTAGTCTTAGGACATAAGACTAAAGACGATCAAGTATTGTTAACTTTGTCTGAACGAATGAGTCGAGAGTTCTTAATTATGCGTATTCCAGATAAAATAGCAGGCAGTGTAATGACAGCTTTCCAATCTTTGCGCAAACAATACAGTGAGCACTGGAATGAAATCTTCAAGACAATTACTACTGATAATGGTTCAGAGTTTTCAAATCTTTCCAACTTAGAAAAAGTATCTAACACATTAGTCTATTATGCTCATCCATATACTTCTTGTGATAAAGGTACTATTGAAAGACATAATGGTCTTATTCGCAGATTCATTCCTAAAGGTGATTACATCAATAACTATTCTCTTCAAGATATCATCAATATTGAAACCTGGTGCAATTCACTGCCAAGAAAGATATTGGCATATCATACACCAGACGAAATCTTTGAAAGAGAATTAGATCATATCTATCAAGCAGCATAAGTGTTCAATTTATTATTGCAATTTACGTTTTTTATATAAATAAATGAATTTGAATAGAATGTTAATGAATTTGAATATAAATAGAGGCTTAATGATAAGAAATATATAGTACTTATAAAACCAAAACGGAGATGAGAAAAAATGATGATAGATATAGTGCTAATCCTAATAATATTGGGCATTATTTTGTTAATAAGTAAAAAACGGCCACAACGAATTTGGCTCTTGCTAGCAATTATTTTTATGGGATTTAGTATAGCAAATTTTATGTTAGTCTACTTTTCAAAAGATAATTGGGATTTAGCTTTATATGCAATCAGTTTTTATAGTTTGATTTTTGGTTTAATATTTTTAATTATTTTTTTAGTTAAAAGAAGGAGTAAAAAATAATGAAAATAAAAAATTATCTTGTCATTGCAGCTGCTAGTTTAGGATTATCTTTAATTTATTCTAATCAGGTTTAAGCGGATGAAATGCCACCAACTAATCAACAATCAGTAAATAATAATCTATCTCAAACTGATATAAATGAATTAGATAAATATGTTAGTGTAGAAAATAATACATTTGTACTAAATGTTCCTGAAAATTCTAATATTTCTTCTGAAAAAGTACAAATGGCACGACAAGAAATTGAGAGTGTAAACAATAGTATTAAAAATAATAATCTTTTAATTGATCCTGAAACTAAAGAAATTGTTCAATATAATCCATATACTATGTTTGTTCAAGGAGCCTTTAATATTAGACCTGGCTTGCAAGCAAAATGGTTTTGGTGGGGACAACGATCTTATTACAGTTCGAATGCGGCTGTTGCTTATACAGTAAATAAGTATAGAAACTATAATGATGTTTTAGGACTGATTAGTCATGTTACTAAATATAAAATTGCCACTTTTGGATCTTTATATTATCAAGGAGTAGCATGGCAATTAGAATCATATAATAATGCTCATAGAAATAGTAAAATTTATATGGATATTAATTGGGCCTATGTCCCTTCGTT